>NZ_NCVI01000020.1:0-302496 GCF_002096895.1 Streptococcus mitis
CACGCCGCCAGCGTTCGTCCTGAGCCAGGATCAAACTCTCATTAAAAGTTTGAGTTCTCACTCATTTCTGTCACTGACAGATTTATTGTTTTTTTTCATTGTTCAGTACTACAACAATTGTTGTAGTGCCCTGCACATTGGTTCGTCTTGTTCAGTTTTCAAAGGTCTTTGTCACTCACTTCTCTCAAGTGACAACTATATTAGTATATCACAGTCGCTTTCGCTTGTCAACACTTTTTTGAAACTTTTTTCATCAAGTGTTTCATCTGCAACATACCATAGTCCGTACGGGATTCGAACCCGTGTTACCGCCGTGAAAAGGCGGTGTCTTAACCCCTTGACCAACGGACCTGAGTTGTTATTTTCAACTCTTACTATTATACCCACTTTTTAAACTTTGTCAACTACTTTTTTTATCTTTTTTCTATTTTTTTGTATGACTTCCTAATGAGTACGGATGTCAAACTCTTTAAACACAATACGTAAGTCTCTTAATACTCTTTGTCGACCTCGGAATCGTTCGTTTCTTAAGACACGTTCTAACTCTTCTTGTTGCTCTTCACTTTGTTTGTTTCTATAATCTCTTAGGGTTTCATGAAAGAGATAATAATCATCTAGCCACAGACCTCCCTCACTGATACGATGACTAATCTCACCTACTTCTTCATAGGGTTCTTTATCATATCTTCGTTTTTGACTTTCTTGTTTACGGATATAGTCTAAAATCCGATTCCGAAATTTTGTTTTGAAATATTTACGTAAACGTGGTATATCTTCCACAAGTCCTTCTTCTCTACTAATCAATTCATGTAAGCAGATCATTCCCTCTTGGTCCCAATCTGATAATTCCCATAAATGGAGATGATATTCATTTCTACACTTGTACACAATTCCCTGGACTTCTTCATACAATTTTTTAAGCATATTGTTCCCCTTTCTAGATACAGTCTAACAGATTCAAAAACAGTTTTGTCCTATTTCCCCGTTCTGTTCTCTACACCGCTTCAACTGCGCAAAAAAAGAGAGGACACGCCTCTCTAGGGGTTATTTTTCGTCATTCATTTTTGACTTTACTTCATCATAAGATAATGCATGGGATTCCTCTTCTACTGTTTCAGGCATCTTTCCTGTTTCGTAAAGAGATTTAATTTGTGTACTATCCAATGTTTCGTATTTCAATAATGCTTCTGCAATCAACTTGTGAGTTTCACGATTTGATTGAATAATTTCAGCAGCTTTATTTCGTGCTTCATTTAATAATGAACGAACCTCTTCATCAATTTCATAAGCTGTTTGTTCTGAAATTGATTTTTGAGGACTCTGTGCACCAAACATAGCATGGTTTCCTTCATATTGTACTGGGCCAAGTTTTTCACTCATACCATACTCTGTAACCATTGCACGCGCCATCTGAGTAGCTTGTTCAAAATCGTTTGAAGCTCCTGTAGTTTGGACATTAAAGATAATTTCTTCAGCTACACGTCCACCCATTAATCCAGCCAATTGCTCTTTCATATCTTCTTTAGAAAGAAGCATTTGATCCTCTTTAGGAAGTGCAATCATGTATCCGCCTGCTCGTCCGCGTGGTACGATAGTAACTTTATGAACAACACGGGCATTTGACAAGACTAGACCAACAATGGTATGTCCTGCCTCATGATAGGCAACCAATTCACGTTCTTTTTGTGAAACTGTCTTATCTTTCTTGGAAGGACCGGCAATCACTCTATCTTCTGCTTCATCAATATCTGAGGCATCAATGATTGATTTATTGCGACGAGCAGCAACTAAAGCTGCTTCATTCAAAACATTCTCTAAATCAGCACCAACAAAACCTGGAGTTTGTTGAGCCACTAATTTCAAATCAACATCTTCTGCTAAAGGCTTGTTCTTAGCATGAACTTTCAAGATTGCTTCGCGACCCTTAACATCAGGACGGCCAACCAATACTTTTCTATCAAAACGTCCTGGACGCAGAAGGGCAGGGTCAAGTACATCTGAACGGTTTGTCGCAGCGATGACAATAATCCCTTCATTTCCCTCAAAACCATCCATCTCAATCAAGAGTTGGTTCAAGGTTTGTTCACGTTCGTCATTTCCTCCGCCAAGACCAACTCCACGTTGACGTCCAACAGCATCAATTTCATCGATAAAGATGATAGCTGGTGCTGCTTTTTTTGCATCTTCAAAAAGAGAACGAACACGACTAGCTCCAACTCCGACAAACATTTCTACAAAATCAGAACCTGAGATACTAAAGAATGGAACACCTGCTTCTCCGGCAACTGCTTTAGCAAGCAAAGTCTTACCTGTTCCCGGAGGTCCCTCTAGAAGAACACCTGCTGGAATACGAGCTCCAAGTTTTGTAAATCGTTTTGGATCTTTTAAGAATTCAACAACTTCAACTAGTTCTTGTTTTTCTTCCTCAGCTCCAGCAACATCTGAAAATCTTACTTTAATATCCTCTTTATTTGCGGCTTTAGCCTTACTACGTCCAAAACTCATCGGGTTACGGCTATTATTCCCTCCCATATTTCCCATCATAGAGAATAGGAAGAAGAAAAGGATACCGAATGGCACAATGGATACAAGAATATTAATCCACATACCACTTGAACTTTCATGCTTAACAGTTACTTCCGCTTTATGGTCAGAAGCAAGCTTTTGCAATTCAGATACTGTCGTATCTGAAGGAAGAATAATACTTGAAAATTTCTCTACTGTTGTAGCAGAAGGAGAAAAGAACTGGATACCTGTTTCTTCTTTACTTGTTTTAGGATTTTTATAGACACCTGAAACTTCGATAACACTGCCATTTGGTTGGTAAGTCAATTCTTTTACATTGTCATCGGTAATTTCTTTTACCAATTCTGTATAATTAATTTGCTCACTTTTCCCTGCAACACTACCTGTACTAAAATACTGATAAGATGTAACTAGGAAAAAAATAAGTAATAACCATAGAAAAGGATTTTTAATTAAACCATTATTTTGTTTTTTCATTAAAAATTGTTCTTTCTAATTTGAATACACTTCTTCTTTCAATACTCCAACATAAGGAAGATTACGATAATTTTCTTTGTAGTCTAAGCCATAACCTACTACAAACTCATTTGGAATAGTAAAGCAGGTATAGTCTGCCTCAATTTCTACAACACGCCCCTCTGGTTTATCCAACAAGGTTGCAATGTTAACAGAAGCAGCTTCTCTTTCAATAAACATATCTCGCAAATTCTTCAAAGTTTGTCCTGTATCAATGATATCCTCTACAAATAGAACATGTCTTCCTTTGATATCTTGAGTCACATCTTGCTTGATATTGATGACACCACTACTTGCTGTTCCACCATGGTAGCTAGAAACCATCATGAAGTCCATTTCAATATGTGTGTCGATATGTTTAACCAATTCAGCCATAAAAGGAATAGATCCTTTTAAAATCCCAACTAAGATTGGATTTTTTCCTGCATAGTCCTTAGTTAATTGAGCACCTAATTTTTTAGCAGCTGCTGTAATTTCATCGTGTGAAACGAGGATTTTTTTAATATCGTTTTCTAACATTTTTTTACCTATCTATTTTTTCTATATAAAGTACAGTGTTCATTATATCATTTTTCGTTTTTTTACTCAAATTACTGGTCGCAATTCCCAAAATTGATACAATTTCACCAAATTGCTCAATAATCAGAGCAGATTTTCGTTTTTCCATAGGGATTTTCAAATCAATAAATAGACGTCTGAGTTTTTTTCTATGCCCATTTTGAATCAAAACATCTCCTGTTTTTCGATGACGAATGTGTAATGATGTTTCGCGTGAAACAGGTACCTGCTGAATTAATTCACCTTCTAAAGGAAGTCCAAAGGAAAATAAATATCCTTGATAAGTAACTTGATTTTGATAGTGTAACACAAGTTCCTCTTCCTTTTCATCAGCCTGAGGACTGATTTTACAAATCCGAAACTGTTGATACTCTTTTACTAATTCATAACCATTTTTAAGCGGATGACGATACTGGCTTTTAGTTTTTAAAATCTGTCGAACTTCATCAAACTGAGCTTTTGTAAGATTCAAATCTGGAAAACGATTCAGATAAGTTTGAAGTAAAACTCTTTGTGTGGACTCAGAGTAAGACAATAGCTGCTCTACATTTTCTATATCAATATTCTTTGATAATTCAGCTATGGCTAGGTCACAATCTAAAATTTCATTGCCGATTCTCAATATTGCATCTCTAAATCGAGGATTTTCTTTTTCCAATTCTGGTAAGTAAGAGTTTCGAATACGATTGCGAAAATAATAATTTTCCTTATTTGATATATCTTCAAAGTGAAAAATTGGTGGAAAGTCTTTTTTTTGAAAATGCAAGAAGGGACGAATGATTTCTATCTCTCCGACTACTTGCTTCTCCTTAATTCCTGATAGATAGCGCAAACGAGTGCCTCGAATCAAGCGCATCAAAATCGTTTCCACCTGGTCATCAGCATGGTGGGCAGTGACTAAAGCTGTCGCACCTGTCTTTTTCATGACTTTTTTAAAAAATTCATAACGAAAATCTCGAGCACGCGCTTCTGAAAATTCTCCTGAAAAATTGCTGATATAAATAGGAAGCTCTGCTTCAGCAGCCAACTTCCTTAATTCCTGTTCTTCCCAATCTGATTCTACTCTCTGCTTATGATTCACATGAGCTAGAATCAATTCAATTTCTAACTCTTTTTTATAGGTAGACAATACCTTAAATAGAAACATAGAATCTAATCCACCAGAAAGAGCTAGCACCACCTTAGCATGTTTTTTGAAATATCCCTTATTGAGAAAATGATTTAAAAAATCTTGTTCCCTCATTTTAGAACCTCATAAACATCTTTGGCTATCTTAGAAATCGTATCATAATCAGAATTCTTTGTGAAAATAGAAAGAATAAATGGAGAATCTGCATAGACAACACCTGTATCATGCTTAAATTCGTCTGCATCTCCAATTTTATGAGCTACTTTAACAGATACACCTTTGGCAATTCGCTCATTATCAAAATCTGTTTTAGTCAAAGACTCTAGCACAAATCCATTTTGATTATAAATAGCTTCCATAACTTTCCCAGCCATTTTAGAAGAAATCAATTTTTCTTTTAAATCCCAATCATCTCCCATAATAGCAGACATCTTGGATTTAAATGTGGCATCAGATTGGTTTGAAATGTAATATCCCAATAAATTATGAGCTACATTATCAGATTCTTTTGATACTTTCGTAATTAAATCCTTTAGAGAATACTCTTTATTATCCTCTTTTTTAGGAAGACTACCACTTCCTTCTGGTTTATAGGAACCTGGAAAATCATTGACTGCAGATATGTATTTTACAGTCGTATCTAACTGATAAAGACCTTCATTTATTTTTTCTTGCGTATAATAAAGATAAGGGAGTTTCAAAACACTAGCCGCATACATCTTTTCATCTTGATTGATACCAGCTTCTTTTCCAGTAGTCAGTTGCTTAACATAAATAGAAAATGAATCCTTCTGATATTTTTCCGATAACATTTCTTGGACTTTACTCATCCGATTATCTTCTTCAGAAGTTGATTCTTTAGCTACCCATCCAGCCTGATCAATATGTAGAAATTCTCTTCCTTCTACAAACATGGTCTTATCGATTGATACCTGAGAATAAGCTGATAAGGATGATTTCACTTCTTTTAAGTCATAAGGACTATTGTACAGTTTAAAATCAGATTCTAACCATACTTTTTTTATTGTAGGAGTTACCTCTGATTGATCATATAAAAATCGTTTGTCCGCAGCTATAAATTGGTGGTTGGATAACTTAAATACTGGAATTCCCTGTTTATTTAAGCACCACTCGGTTATTTGGAAACTTGTTTTTGGAGTTAATTTTCCAGATTCCACTACTAAATCTTCATTCGCATAGATAGGAACTTCTCCATAAACCATAGGAGAACTTAATTTTTCTCTAAAATAAATACCAAAGTCAGATTGTGAAAGGTAATAAATTTCTTTCGAAGTATAGACGACTTCTTTTTCTGTGCTAACGACTTTTGAGATGGTCAAAAAACTCGGTAGCAACAAAATAATTAAGAATTTACGCATTCTTCCTTTCCTTTTCTTCTTGTAAACGCAATAATTGATTTTTTTCAGCCAACTCTTCCAGCTTTTCATCCGATAGACTCAAAAATTGCTCTATTACATCTAATAAATTTTCCATTTCATCACCTTGGAAGCAAGTCAGGAATCGTATAAACGGCTTCCCGATTCTTAGAGTAATAATATTTTGCACGCATGTATTTAGCAGCGTAATCTTCATCTTTCAACTTTGTGGCAAAAGCTGTTTCCTTCTCCTTTTCCTCACTCAAGGTTTGATACTGAGTTTGCAAGTCTGATAACTGTTGACGTCTTTGGAGTAATTGGTAATAGCTTTGAGCAAGATTATAAGTTGGTAAAATGAACAATAAAATCATCAAAATAAGAACCCAACCCATGAAACGATTCCGTTTTTGTCGTTCCTTCATCAGATAACGACGACGTTGGTGTTCATTTTGAATAAAAGAATTATTCAATTGTACGATATTTTTAGACATTTTCTTCTACCCGTGTTTCACTGATAATTTCATACATGCCTGCTGCATCTTCTTTTTTTGTACTATCTTTCATCTCTAGTACTTTTACAAGTAGCAACTTATTCCCAAAGCGAATTTCAACTTGGTCATTAACTTTCAAATCCGTTGAACTTTTTGCCAAGATTCCATTTACCTTGATTCTACCTTTATCAGCTACTTCCTTTGCGACTGTACGACGCTTGATAATTCTTGATACTTTTAAATATTTGTCTAATCTCATTTTTATTACCTCAAATTATTATTATACCATTTTTATCCACTTTATAGAAGAAAAATGTTAAAGGGAATTGCCTTCTTTTGACTCTTTTATCTCTAATAAACTTTCTCCAAAAATGAGCAGACCTTCTAAAATTTCATAGTCCTTCTTGTTTCGGACATCAAATACAACTTCCATTAATCCCTTATTCTCAGCTATGGCTGCTTTTAGGTTTGTTGCAGATAAAGCTTTAAAATAATCTTGAGCTAAAAACAGTCGTTTAGTGACTTTTTCAAATTGAACTGTAATCTTATTCTCTTTTCTTTCAACACGTTGAACAAATACCTTGTCCAAGTATGACTTGACTAAACCAATTTCTAAAAGATAAGCTACAACGTCTGGGTATTCTCCAAAGCGGTCCATCAACTCTTCCTGTAACTCTTCATAATTGACACGGTTGTCAATTTGACGAATTTTCTTGTAAATTTCAATCTTATGTCGTTGGTCAGATATATAAGTATCAGGAAGATAGGCATCAATTTGCAAAATCAATTCGGCATTTCCTTTGGTCCTTGTTTTCCCATTACCATGTCGTTTAGCAATAGCTTCTTCTAGTAACTGAGAATACAATTCAAAACCAACAGAATCAATGAAACCAGACTGAGATTTTCCTAGGAGATTTCCTGCTCCGCGAATCGAAAGATCTCGCATTGCAATCTTAAATCCAGAGCCCAATTCTGTAAATCCTTTGATCGCTTCTAATCTCTTCTCGGAGACTTCACTGATTGATTTTTCTGGACGATACATGAGATAGGCATAAGCAATACGATTACTACGACCGACTCTTCCTCTTAACTGATACAAGGTTGACAAGCCCATATGGTCCGCATTTTCAATAAATAAAGTATTAGCATTTGGAATGTCCACCCCTGTCTCAATAATGGTAGTAGTCACTAAAATATCATACTGACCTTCAATGAAATCCAGTAGAGTATTTTCTAACTGAATCTCACTCATTTGCCCATGAACATAACCAATCGAAGCATCTGGAATCAACTCCTGTAATTCGGAAACCTTCTGGTCAATCGTGTCAACTTTATTGTAAAGATAGTAAACTTGACCTCCACGCTCCATTTCACGCAAGACAGCATCACGAATCACACTATCATTCTTTTCTAAAACATAGGTTTGCACTGGATAACGATTAGTCGGCGGAGTTTCAATAACAGACAAATCTCTGATTCCCAGCATAGACATGTGAAGGGTACGAGGAATTGGCGTTGCTGTCAAGGTCAGGACATCTACTTGTTTTTTCAGTTCTTTCAAGGTTTCCTTATGCTTGACACCAAATCGCTGTTCCTCATCAATAATCATCAAACCCAAATCAGCAAACACAACATCTTTTGACAAAACACGATGTGTTCCAATTAAAATATCAACTTGACCCTTTTTCAATTTTTCAAGTGTTTCAGTCTGCTCTTTTTTACTTCTAAAGCGACTCAACACATCAATATTAACTGCAAAATTTTGGAATCGTTCCTTAAAATTCGTATAGTGCTGTTGCGCTAAAACCGTCGTCGGAACTAGAACGACAACCTGTTTGTGATCATTGACTGCCTTAAAGGCTGCACGCATAGCAACTTCAGTCTTTCCAAAACCAACATCCCCAACTAAAAGTCGATCCATTGGTTGAGAAGCCTGCATATCTCTCTTGATTTCCTCAACACTACGAAGTTGATCATCCGTTTCAACATAAGGGAAGGCATCATCAAAAGCATGTTGATCCTCATCATCAGCTGAGAAAGCAAAACCCTTCAACTGACTACGCTCAGAATAAAGTTTGATTAAATCGTCAGCTATATCCTCTACCTGGTTCTTTACTTTTTGCTTGGCCTTTTTGAAATGACCGTCATTTAATTTATTGAGTTTTGGCGCTTTACCATCACTTGAAACATATTTAGACAGTAGATGAATCTGTTCTACTGGGATAGAGATTTGATCCCCATTTTGATACTGCACACTGACATAATCGCGGTGTATCCCTTTGATTTCAATGGTTTCAATTCCTAAATATTGACCAATCCCATGGATATGATGGACAACGTAGTCCCCTTTTTCAAGTTCATTGTAATCTTTTAATCTCTCTGCGTTTGAAACATGTTGTCTTCGAAAACGACGTTTCAATTTCTTTTGAAAAATCTCATGTTCAGTTATCAATAAAATCTTTTCATCTACAAAATGAAAACCATGTCTGAGATTACCCTCGATTAAGTTTACAGATTCTTTACAAATACTTGACTTATCTCTGGAATCCAATTTAATCTGATATTCCTCTAAAACATCCTCCAATGTTTTACTTCCCATTGAATTGCTAGACTGCAGAATAATAGTGTAATCCATTTTTTTGTATCTCTCAATTTCTTCTTTTAGAAAAGAAAATTGATTGAAAAATTCTTGCATAGGATATTGATTAAATTGATAAATTTGGTCAAACTTGAGATTGCCTAAACCCTTTTGCAGATTAGAGAAAAAGGTAACCGGACTCTGTTTTTTATAGATTTGCTCTGTATCTGCAAAATACTGCATCTCAGAAAATGCTTTACTGTTCTGTAATTCTTCTGTAAAGTATTGTGCTAACTCCCTTTCAAAGACTTCATACTGATTCATCAATTTCTGATAATCATCAAAGAATACTGGGGTATCTTTTTCAATATAGTCAAAAACAGTCCATATCTTGTCATAACACAAAGATAAAAACTTCCTTGAATCAGAGTGAATTTGTTTTTGGTGAAAACTTGAAAGAATTTCTTCTAGGTATGATTTCAAAATAGGTGATAAGGTCTTCGAAATTTGTTTTTCTAAAGCTGACTGACCTCGTTTATAATCCTTTTCTCTCAAAAGCATATCACTAGCTGGAAAGATAGTGAGTTCTGTCTGATTTTCTTTCGATAATTGTGTTTCGACTTCAAATGACCTAATACCATCGACTTCATCACCAAAAAACTCAATTCGGCAAGGTTCTAACTGGGATATTTCAAAAATATCTAAAATATCTCCTCGCAGACTAAATTCTCCTTGAGTTTGTACTTGTGTAACTTTTCGATAGCCTATCTCTTTTAACTGATGGATAAGCGCATGTTGGTCATATTCTTCACCAACTGAGATTTTTACAATACTATCTTTGAATACATTTGGAGACAGTAAAATCAATCGACTTGCTGCAATATTACAAACTAAAATCCCTTTCTTAGATGAATCAGTCAAAAAACGCAAGGCTTCAACCCGTGAAATGATTTTTTCTTGTGAAGACATCAAAAACTCGACCATAGGGGAATCATCTACCAAAAATGGATAGACAAGTTCCTCACCCAAGATAGAGATAAGATCACTAACAAGTCCTTCTGCTTCTCCATAAGTTGACGTCAGTAAAACAATCTTATCTTCTTTTTCTAAACTGCTTGCAATTGCAAGAGCCTTAGTAGACGTTGATAAACCAAGTATTAGTTGTCTTTTCTTATCTGTTAAACTTTGATGCCATTTTTTAATCTGATCATTTTCTGAGAATAAATCTAATAAGGTCACCATTTACCCGTTATACCTCTGCATCGTTTTTTCAAAGTTTTTCTCTTGTAAATAGTAGTTTACAGAATCGTCAACTTTGTCAATAGACTGTAAAATACCAATATAATCATCCTTGTCAAAGGTACTCAAAACATGGTGAACAACTGACATTCCATTTTTAGGTCTTCCAATTCCAATCTTAACACGATTAAAGGTCTGAGTCCCTATATGTTGAATAATAGACTTGATACCATTATGACCACCTGCTGAACCCTTTGCTCTTAAACGAATCTTTCCAACTTCCATGTCAAGATCATCGTAAATGATGAGTAAATCTTCAATATCCAAACCATAATAAGTCAATAAAGCATGAACCGCTTTTCCACTTTCATTCATAAATGTCGTTGGTTTGACAAGATAAATTTTTTCTCCATTTAGGAAAAAGGATGCTAGGTCAGCTTGAAATATATTATCATGTTTAAAAGTGACATTTTGTTTTTTAGCTAATTGGTCAATCAGCATAAAACCAACATTGTGTTTTGTTTCAAAATATTTATCCCCTGGATTGCCCAAGCCTACAAGTAATTTGGTCATTTATTTTTCCTTTCAAAAGCCAAAAGGGTTGGAATTTTTTTCCAACCTAATTGACACTATTTATTAATTTTTTTAGACATTAAAGCGGAATTCCATGATATCGCCATCTTGAACGATATATTCTTTTCCTTCTTCACGCAAGCGTCCAGCTTCTTTTACGGCCTTTTCAGATCCGTATTTCACTAGATCCTCATATGACATGGTTACTGCACGAATAAAGCCTTTTTCAAAGTCTGAGTGGATAATACCAGCTGCTTGAGGAGCCTTCATACCACGTTTGAAGGTCCAAGCGCGAACTTCTTTTTCACCAGCTGTGAAGTAAGTTCCCAGTCCAAGCAAGTGGTAAGCTGCACGAGTCAACTTGTCAACTCCTGATTCTGTCAACCCAAGTGCTTCAAGAAACTCTTGCTTGTCCTCTTCGTCTAACTCAGAAATTTCTTCCTCAGCACGCGCAGAAATAACGACTACTTCAGCATTTTCTGTCGCTGCAAATTCACGAATTTGTTTAACATAGTCGATAGAATCAGGTTCTGAAACCACATCCTCGTCCACATTGGCAACATAGAGAACTGGTTTAGTCGTCAAAAGGAAGAGACCTTTTACAACCTTTTGTTCCTCATCTGTAAATTCAATAGTTCGAGCTGATTTCCCATCTTCAAGGACTGGTTTAATCTTTTGAAGAACATTGAATTCTTCCACAGATTCTTTATCTTTTTGCGTACGTGCCATCTTTTCTACACGCGCATAACGCTTATTAACTGACTCTAAGTCAGCAAGAATCAACTCCAGGTTAATGGTGTCAATATCCGCAAGTGGATCCACAAAGGCATCTTCACGTCCTTGCTCACGCATAACATTTTCATCATCAAAAGCACGAACTACGTGAACAATCGCATCTACTTCACGGATATTAGCCAAGAATTTATTCCCTAACCCTTCTCCTTTTGAAGCTCCTTTTACAATCCCTGCGATATCTGTAAATTCAAATGTTGTTGGAACTGTCTTTTTAGGAGTAATCATTTCAGTTAGTTTTTGTAGACGTTCATCTGGAACTTCTACCATTCCAACGTTTGGATCAATCGTCGCAAATGGGTAGTTTGCTGCCTCTGCTCCTGCTTTTGTAATTGCATTAAATAGTGTTGATTTACCAACGTTTGGCAAACCAACGATACCTGCTGTTAAAGCCATATTTTCTCATTCTCCGTTTTCATTTCAATCCCTAATATTATAACACAAAAAGGGAAAACTTGCTAACCCTCTAACTAAGTGTTCTCATACTCTTCGAAAATCAAATTCAAACCACGTCAACGTCGCCTTGCCGTACTCAAGTACAGCCTGCGGCTAGTTTCCTAGTTTGCTCTTTGATTTTCATTGAGTATCAGTCAATAATTTTATTCATCTTTCGATCAAAATCATAGCGTCCCATCATGACAACATGGTCACAATTACTGCATTTGATTTTGATATCTGCTCCAACACGTGTAATTTCCCAACGATTTGCTTTTTTACCAGTTGACTTGATTGTACAAGCGTGTGGTTTTTTCATCTCAACAAAATTTCCAACTTGATACATACTACTCTCCTTTTCTTTTTTGATTATATCATAAAAGAGGCGAGCTAGGCTCAACCTCTTTCACTTAATTTGTACGAACTGGGGTGATAAGTTGCATGAAGTCCTCTTCAGTATCAGCTGGCACAAGAGTAAATGGACGAACAGCTGAGATAAAGCTAATGGTCACCTTTTCGCTATTTAAAGCCTTGAGGGAATCAATCAAGTAAGTTGGGTTGAAACTAATGGTCAAATCTTCACCAGTCACCTGATCAGTATCGATTTCTTCGTTTACTTTACCAACTTCTGGAGAATGAACATGGGCGCTAACAACCCCATCTTTAATTTCAAGTTTCACAGTACCATTTTGAGTCGCACTTGATAAAAGACGAGCACGCTCCATTGACTGGCGTAAGTTTACCACATCAAAAGTAATAGTAGTGTTAAAGTCTGTTGGAATCAAACGATCTGTATCAGGATAGTTTCCTTCGAGGAGACGAGTGTAGAAGCTAATATTTTCGCTTCTAAAGAGGATTTGATTATTGGAAAAGAAAATCTCCACAGTTTCGATATCATCTGTAAATACCGCTGAAAATTCGCGTAGAGAACGGCTAGGAATGACAACATCAAAATCATCACTATTTTTCTCAAGAGTCAATTTTTTCTGGCTTAGACGATGAGAGTCTGTTGCAACTGTTTTTAGCTCCTTGTGTTGACTCAATACAAAATGAACACCTGTCAAAATTGGACGACTTTCTTGTGTACTTGCTGCAAAAGCTGTTTCATTGATAATTTTCTTGAGTAATTTTGTTTCAAGAACCAAAGGAGTACTTGCTGAAATTTCTTGGATTCGTGGATATTGTTCGCTATCTTTTCCTTTGAGGGTAATTTCTGATTTGCCGCTGGTTAAAACAATTTGATTTTGTTCAATTTCTTTAAAATCAAGAGTCACATCAGGTAGACTAGATACCACATTGATAAAGAAGGAAGCTTCAAGAAGGATCGAACCTAAAGAAGTAATTAACAAACCAGCATCTTCATTTTTTTGAGAAATAAAATTTTCAATTGAAATTTGACCATTTGAACCAATTAAAGTAACACCTTCATTAGTCACGTCAATTTTTACGGTTGATAAAATAGGAATAGCATTTTTAGAACTTATAGCTCTCTTAGTAGTATTTAATGCTTGTAGAAATAAATTTTTATTAATTGAAAAATGAATCATGGATTCTCCTTTATTTATTTTTAGTATTAGAAGGATAATAGTAATAATAGAGTCTGTGAAATCTGTGGAAAACAGGATTTAAACAAGTCATATCAAGTTTTTTGGCTTGTTTAAAAAATGTGGATAAAAAAGATAATAAAGTAAAAGTTATCCACAAGTTATTTAATTTTCTTTTTGATGGATTCAATTTCTAAACGTAAATTATCGTCTTCATCAATCAAAGATTTAATTTTGGCATGGGCATGTATGACTGTTGTGTGATCTTTTCCACCGAATTCCTTCCCAATTTTTGGAAGACTATTATCTGTTAGTTCTCTAGATAAATACATGGCTACTTGACGGGCTAACACAATATTTTGAAGGCGTCTGCTTCCCTTCATTTCTTTGACACTGACACCATAAAAGTTACCAACTTCATTTTGGATTTTATCAATTGGGATGACGAGCATTTGGCTAACATCTTGTTTGCGAGCTCGAATAGCTTCTGCAGCGATATCGATAGTGATATCCTTAATCTTCTTCACTCTGGCAATTAAAGTGATGTCGTTGATTGCTCCTTCAAGTTCTCGAACGTTTGAATCAAATTGGCCAGCTAGGTATTCTAGGGTATCACTTTGGAAATTGTAGTCTAAATGCTCTGTTTTACTTTGTAAAATGGCGATACGTGTTTCAAAGTCAGGTGGTGTGATGTTTTGCGTCAAGCCCCAGCTAAAGCGCGTGACAAGCCTTTCTTCCAGGCCTTCTAGGTGTTTGGGACTACGATCACTAGTCAGAACAATTTGTTTTTGATTGTTATGGAGAACATTGAAAGTATTGAAAAATTCTTCTTGAGTTGCAACTTTTTTTCCACTCAGCGATTGGATATCATCAATTAACAAGAGATCGAGGCTACGGTAGGTTTTTTTGAACTTATCCATTTCACCAAGTCTCAGATGTTCAAGAAAGTCGTTGATAAAGCTTTCAGCAGGGATGTACTTCACACGCGCATCAGGAATATTTTTCAAAATCTCATTCCCAATGGCATTGAGTAAGTGAGTCTTCCCAAGCCCAGGTCCTCCATAGATAAAAAGAGGATTATAGGTCAAGGCCAAATCTTCAGAGACAGCCAAAGCGGCTGATACTGCCCAAACATTTCCATCCCCTTGGATAAAATTGTCAAAGGTATACTTTTCTTTTAATCCAGTATCCGAATAAGGAATAGATGCTAACTTTGGACTGTAGTCATAAAGAGTTGAATTTGGAGCTTCTTCAACTTGTGAGACAGCCGTATCTTGAGGTTTGGTAAAAATATAGTGGGGAGTTATCTCAGCATCATAAATTTCAAATCCAGCAACTACAATAATATCTTTTAGTTGTTTTTCCCAGACCATTTCCATTTCAGATCGTGGTAAAAATATAGTGGCAATATTTTCCTCTACCTTGATGAGTTCAGCTTGAATAGCATAGAAATCATACATGGATCGAGTCAGTCTTTCTTGAGCAAATTCTAATATACGATTCCAAAATTGTTTTTCTTTCAATCCTTTCTCCTCCTTTACTATTTAAAAGTTTAATGCTAGACTTATTTTACCATAGATAGCAAGAATTTTCCACAAGCTGTGAAAAATAATCCACAATGTTATTAAGTTTTATCCACAGGTTGGGGATAAAAGCAGAAACTATTGATTTATTAAGCTTTTTATTGAAAAAAATAGTGGATAACCTTGTGATATAAAAAAATAAAAGAACAGCCTTATTTCAGGCTGTTGATAATTCTACTGTATTCTTCTTGATTTGAGAAAGCAATAATGATTTTTCCGCTATCTTTTTTAGACAGTTTGATTTCTACATCTAATCCGAGTAGTTTTTTTAACTGTTCTTCTTCATTTTGTATGAAATGATTCGTTTTTTGAAGTTTCTTTTGTTTTTTCTCTGTCAGAAGAGCTTCTAACTTCCTTACAGAAATGTCTTCCTCTATAATTCGTTGAAAGAAATAGTCTTGTTGTTCCTTATTCAACCCAACTAGAGAACGCGCGTGGGCTTGTGATAGTTTGCCATTTTCTACTTCTGAGAGGATCTGTTCTGGCAAGGACAGCAAGCGAATAGAGTTGCTGATATAAGGACGAGACTTGCCCATTTTATCTGCAATTTCAGCATGGGTAAATCCTTTCTCTACAAGAGATTCATAGGCGCGTGCTTCTTCTATTGGATTTAAATTTTCTCTTTGCAAATTTTCAATGATGGACTGGACCATCATCTCTTGATCTGAAAGCTGTTTAACAACAGCTGGGATAGACCTTAGACCAGCTAAAAGTGAAGCCCGATAGCGTCTCTCTCCTGCAAGGATTTCATAACCAATAACAGGAGATTGACGAACAATAATCGGTTGAATGACCCCATTTTCTTTGATAGACTGTGCTAGTTCATGTAGTTTTTCTCCATCAAATTCTTTTCGAGGTTGATAGGGATTTTTTTGTATATCCGTGATAGAAATCATTTCAAATTTTTCCATGATTCTACACTAACACATCTTTTCTTTTATGTAAAGCTTTCTTTACATAGATGTCAATTAAGATTCTAAATCACCTGAACTCTTGTCGAGTTTAATAGATGTAGTTTCTTCTTTACCGTTACGATAGTAAGTTATTTTAATGGTATCTCCGATAGAATGATTGTAAAGAGCACTTTGTAAGTCTGTTGATGAAGCAATGTCTTTGTCATCTACTTTTGTAATAACATCGTATTTTTCAAGGTGACCATTGGCAGGCATATTACTTTGCACAGAACGAACAACTACACCAGATGTTACATTGCTTGGAATATTCAGTCTTCTAATATCACTTGTATTAATATTTGAGAGATTGACCATTTGAATTCCCAAAGCTGGACGAGTCACTTTTCCGTTCTTTTCCAACTGTTCAATAATATTGATAGCATCATTTGCAGGGATTGCAAAACCAAGACCTTCTACAGATGTTCCTCCATTTGTGGCAATTTTACTTGAGGTAATTCCGATAACTTGTCCTTGAATATTGATTAGTGGGCCACCAGAGTTACCTGGGTTAATAGCAGTATCAGTTTGGATAGCTTTTGTAGAAATGGCTTGACCATCTTCAGATTTTAAGGACACATTTCGATTAAGACTAGATACAATACCCTGAGTGACAGTATTTGCATATTCAGAACCCAATGGGCTACCAATAGCAATAGCAGTTTCTCCTACGGTTAACTTACTAGAATCACCAAATTCAGCTACTGTTGTCACTTTTTCTGAAGAGATTTTGACGACAGCAATATCAGAGAAAGTGTCAGCTCCGACGATTTCTCCAGGTACTTTAGTTCCATCTGACAAACGAATATCTACTTTGCTGGCACCATTTATAACGTGATTGTTGGTGACAATATAAGCTTCTTTGTCATTCTTTTTATAAATAACTCCAGATCCTTCACTAGAGATTTGCTGAGAATCTGTGTCAGTATCATCATTGCCAAATACGCTATTTTGTCTGTTTGCCGAATAAGTAATAACTGAAACAACAGCATCTTTTACTTTGTTAACAGCCTGTGTTGTTGAATTTTCATTCTTATAGGCAGTCTGTGTAATAGTACTATTGTTGTTAGAGGTACTTACAGTACTTTTTTGAGTTAGTTGGTTTATTGAAAAGCTACCCAAGGCTCCACTAATAAAGCTAATGACGATAACGATTAATAATTGAAACCATTTTTTGTAAAATGTTTTTAGATGTTTCATATTTGCCTCCATTTGTTTGAAATTACTGAAAGTATAAACTGATTAGCTTAATTATAACTTAAACACAAAAGTTTTTCACAGATTGTGGATAACTTTCAAAAATCTGTGGTTTTCTCGGCTAAAATTAACCTTTTATTTTGTGAATAAGATGTGAAAAAATAAAGAATATGTTAGAATAGAGTCATGAAAATTAAAGTTGTAACAGTTGGGAAACTGAAAGAAAAGTATTTAAAAGATGGTATTGCAGAGTATTCAAAACGAATTTCTCGATTTGCTAAGCTTGAAATGATAGAGCTGGCAGATGAAAAAACACCAGATAGGGCTAGTGAGTCAGAAAATCAAAAGATTTTAGAAATAGAAGGTCAGAGAATTTTATCAAAAGTTAGTGACCGTGATTTTGTTATTGTGTTAGCCATTGAAGGGAAAACTTTCTCCTCAGAAGAATTTAGTAAGCAGTTAGAAGAAGCTTCTATAAAAGGATTTTCTACTCTTACATTTATTATTGGAGGGAGTCTGGGATTAGCACAGGATGTAAAAAAGAGAGCCAATCTCTCTGTTAGTTTTGGCCGTTTAACCTTGCCCCATCAGTTAATGAGACTAGTCCTTGTTGAACAAATCTATCGATCTTTTACAATACAGCAGGGCTCGCCCTATCATAAATAGAAAATTGACTTTCAATTGAATTTTTGGTAGAATAGCTGTATTAGGTCTCATAGCTCAGCTGGATAGAGCATTCGCCTTCTAAGCGAACGGTCGCAGGTTCGAATCCTGCTGGGATCAATATAGTAGCAAAGCTGGGAATTTTCCCGGCTTTTTTCTTAAAAAAGTACACTTGGGGAGAAAAAAATGACAGTTGAGAGAATTTTATCTAAAATGAAATTTCATTTTGTATAATGGTTTTTGTAAGTTAGCTTACAAGAAAAAAACATTTTAGGAGATTTTATTATGAAAAACACAGTTAAATTGGAACAGTTTGTAGCCTTGAAGGAAAAAGACTTGCAAAAGATTCAAGGTGGGGATAGTAGGATATCAAAATACCTCCGTGATTTTATTTTCCCAAGAAAAAAGTAATGAAATAAGGGGAAAAAGTAATGAATTTATTTGGATTTGGGATAGTTATTGTTTATTTTTTTATCGTTAGCAAAAGTTATGAACGGATTTGTAAAATAACTAAAAAAGAGCATATAGTTTTTTTATGCTACACAGGTATATCAGTTTTTATACTTGAAGAAGTTGTTAATATGGTATATAGAGGTGGTTTTAGTTTAGTTAAATTTTTATTTCCATTAGTTATATATTTTTATTTAAGAAAATTTAAGATATATGAAACATACAAAGGAATTTTTATTAGTATACTATTATCTTTGTTATATAATGGTACCCATACTTTTATATCTGTAACGTTATCTTCAATTATAGGAGATTATTTAGTATCCCATCATGAAGAAATTTTCTATTTTATAGTTCTATTACTAACTTATTTTTCAATCAAAAAAATTATTACTTATTTCCATTTGGAACTAGCCTATTTTGACAAAGACTACCTCTACCCTTTCTTGAAAAAAGTATTTTTTGCTTTACTATTGCTACATATTGTATCTTTCGTTTCAGATATAGTAAGTACAATTAAACATTTGAATAGTTTTGGAAGTATTTTATCATCTATTGTCTTTATCTCTTTACTTTTGACCTTTTTTGCAATGAATTCGCATAAAGAAAAAATGGAGAAAGAGATTGCTTTGAAGCAGAAGAAATTTGAACAGAAACATTTACAGAATTATACAGATGAAATTGTCGGACTGTATAATGAAATCCGTGGTTTTCGACATGACTATGCCGGGATGCTTGTCAGCATGCAGATGGCAATTGATAGTGGTGATTTACAGGAAATTGACAGAGTTTACAATGAAGTTTTGGTCAAAGCAAATCACAAACTGCGTTCAGATAAGTATACTTACTTTGACTTGAACAACATAGAAGATTCAGCTTTACGAAGTTTGGTTGCTCAGTCAATTGTCTATGCTCGAAATAATGGTGTAGAGTTTACACTGGAAGTAAAAGATAAGATTACCAAGCTCCCAATTGAACTATTGGATTTGGTTCGTATCATGAGTGTTTTATTGAACAATGCTGTAGAAGGATCAGCTGATAGCTATAAAAAACAAATGGAAGTAGCAGTTATTAAGATGGAAACCGAAACAGTTATTGTGATTCAGAATTCATGTAAAATGACGATGACTCCTTCAGGAGATCTATTTGCTTTAGGATTCTCTACTAAGGGAAGAAATCGTGGAGTCGGATTAAGTAATGTGAAAGAACTACTGGATAAGTACAACAATATTATTTTAGAAACAGAGATGGAAGGCAGTACATTTAGACAAATCATTAGGTTTAAGAGGGAATTTGAATGAAAGTTTTAATTTTAGAAGATGTTATTGAACATCAAGTGAGACTAGAGAGAATATTGGATGAAATTTCGAAAGAATCGAATATTCCAATATCATACAAGACAACAGGAAAAGTCCGTGAATTTGAAGAGTATATTGAAAATGATGAAGTAAATCAGCTTTATTTCCTAGATATCGATATTCATGGAATTGAGAAAAAGGGATTTGAAGTGGCTCAGCTCATTCGTCATTACAATCCTTACGCTATTATCGTCTTTATCACCAGTCGATCAGAGTTTGCGACTCTAACATATAAATACCAGGTATCAGCCTTAGATTTTGTTGATAAGGATATCAATGATGAGTTATTTAAGAAGAGGATTGAGCAAAATATCTTCTACACGAAGAGTATGTTACTTGAAAATGAAGATGTGGTAGATTATTTTGACTACAATTACAAGGGAAATGATTTAAAAATTCCTTACCATGATATTCTATATATTGAAACGACAGGAGTCTCTCATAAATTGCGCATTATTGGTAAGAATTTTGCCAAAGAGTTTTACGGTACCATGACAGATATTCAGGAAAAGGACAAACATACTCAGAGATTTTATTCTCCTCATAAGTCATTTTTAGTAAATATAGGCAATATCAGAGAAATTGATCGAAAAAACCTAGAAATTGTTTTCTATGAAGACCATCGTTGTCCTATTTCAAGATTAAAAATTAGAAAATTGAAAGATATTCTAGAGAAAAAAACTCAAAAGTAATTGACAATTAGCAAGAAATTGATATAATGGTTATATCTGCTACAGATAGAAGGTCCGTTGGTCAAGGGGTTAAGACACCGCCTTTTCACGGCGGTAACACGGGTTCGAATCCCGTACGGACTATTTTATCCGCCATAGCTCAGTTGGTAGTAGCGCATGACTGTTAATCATGATGTCGTAGGTTCGAGTCCTACTGGCGGAGTATAGATAAAAGGGAACATAGTGTTGTTCCCTTTTTTGTATCAATTTATATCACCAAGCATCTTCATAAGGAAGTCTGTTATTTCTTGAGGACTTTCTTTTTTTCCATGTGCAATCCAAGTTTGGCAGACACCAAAAAGTGCGTGAGTTAGATAGATGCTACTGTATTCTAATTCAGTGGTATTGAGATTCAGTTGCATAAATCGCTTTTGTAAATCTGTACTGAGCATGATATGAAGTTTATTTCGTAAGAAATTTTGAATTTCTTTAGTCCCGTTTTCAGAAAGAAGGGCAGCCAGAAGTGGTTCTGACTCTAGATATTCAAAGACTTCTAAAATAGCGTCTCTTTTATGATGAGCATGTTTTTGAAAAATATATTCAAATGTATGAAATAGCTTGCTTTGATAGTGCTCAATCATATCATACTTATCTTTATAGTGAGTATAGAAACTGGAACGGCTAATTCCGGCTTTTTCTGCTAACTTGACAGTAGAAATTTGATCAAATGGTTGTTCCATTAGTAATTGTACCATAGCATTTT
The DNA here is from genome assembly GCF_002096895.1 of Streptococcus mitis. Taxonomy (GTDB): domain Bacteria; phylum Bacillota; class Bacilli; order Lactobacillales; family Streptococcaceae; genus Streptococcus; species Streptococcus mitis_AH. Next base: position 21,393 of record NZ_NCVI01000020.1, read on the forward strand.
CAATAGTTCTCTTTGTTTTTAAGCGTTTATTACTTTCTTGCATATTTCCTCCTCATGAACAAATTAGACTATATGTCTAAAAATGGATTTTTTATCTTGTAATTTAGATTTTTTAATGTATAATCTATTATATCAAAATTTTAGACAATATGTTTAAAAAAGGAGAAACTATGTTTAAAGAATGGAAAGCAATTTTTAAAAAACCAACCTTTATTATTGTCATGATAGGGATTTCTCTTATTCCAGCTCTGTACAATATCATATTTTTATCCTCAATGTGGGATCCATATGGGAAATTATCTGACTTACCTGTGGCAGTTGTCAATAATGATAAAGAGGCTTCCTATAATGGTAATACCATGTCTATAGGAAAAGACATGGTGTCCAATTTAAAAGAAAATAAAACCTTGGATTTTCATTTTGTAGATGAAGAAGAAGGTAAGAAGGGTTTAGAAAATGGCGATTACTATATGGTAGTCACTTTGCCAAGTGATTTATCTGAAAAAGCATCTTCTATTTTAACGGATCATCCAGAGCAAATGCAAATCGATTATCAGACTTCAAGTGGTCATAGTTTTATTGCCAGCAAGATGAGTGATTCTGCAATGACACAATTAAAGCAGAATGTTTCTACCAATGTAACCGAGACCTATACCAAAGCTTTATTTAGCAAAATGGTCGATTTAAAGGATGGCATGAGTCAAGCATCTTCTGGTAGTGAAAAACTAACTGATGGAGCGAAGCAGTTAGTGGCAGGAAGTCAAACATTAACTACTAATCTAAACTCTTTAGCAGATTCAAGTTTAACATTTTCAAATGGAACGGAGCAGTTTACTAAAGGATTATCCTCTTATGTCTCTGGTGTTGAACGACTTCATCTTGGCTTAGGGAATTTTAATAGTGGTTTAGTTACATATACTGGTGCAGTGAGTCAATTAGATAGTGGGTTAGGTAAATTATCTTCTAAAAGCCCTGAATTAGTGAGGGGAATTAATCAATTATATACTGGTGTAGAATCCTATACTGGCGGTGTTTCTCAGCTCAATGCTGGTCTGAATCAATTTTCATCTGGTGTTAGTGCCTATACAAATGGAGTGGGAAATCTTGCAACAGGTACTAATCAATTATCTAATCAATCAGCTACACTTCGAATGGGTGTGGAGCAATTAAGTGAAGGCATTCAACAACTTTCTAGCAAGTTAGAGGCTTCGTCTGAGCAAAAAAATCAAATTAATCAATTATCTTCTGGTCTGAATCAGTTAAATCAAGCTATTCAAAATATTGATGTTGGTGATACAAAACAATTAGATTCTGTTTTATCAAGTATAGTATCTCTTTCTAATCAAATGTTAGCAAGTGCTCAGTCTGATAAAGCGACTACATTAGCTAATATTCAATCGACAGCAGCTTATCAATCTTTGACAAGTGAGCAACAAGCTGAAATAAGTGCTTCTGTATCTCAAAATTCGACTGATAGTATTCAATCGGCTCAGTCCATTGTAGCTTTAGCTCAAGGTTTACAGGGAAGTTTAGAAAACTTACAAAATCAATCTTCTAATCTTTCGACATTAAAAAATCAAGCTAATCAAGTATTACCGCTTGCTTCTACTTCTTTGACAGGATTGTCAAGTGGATTAACAGAAATACAAGGAGCTGTTACTAGCCAATTAGTTCCTGCCAGTCAGTCTATTACATCAGGTGTAAATGCATATACTGCAGGTGTTGATAAAGTTTCTCAAGGCGCAAGTCAACTAAGTGAAAAAAATTCTACCTTGACAGGTAGTTTGGACCAACTAGTTTCAGGGTCAACTACCTTGACACAAAAATCTTCTAGCTTGACAGCAGGAGTTGGTCAATTAGTTGAAAAAACTCCAGAATTAGTATCTGGTATTGAAAAATTATCAACTGGATCCAATCAATTGAATCAAAAGAGTCAAGAATTAATGGCAGGAGTTGATAAATTGCAGTTAGGTTCAGGCCAATTAGCTGATAAATCCAGTCAGTTACTTTCAGGTGCGTCTCAATTAGAGAATGGGGCTGATAAATTGGCAGATGGGTCTGGGAAACTAGCAGAAGGTGGAACAAAGTTAACTTCTGGCTTGGAAGGTTTACAGACAGGAGTTGCTTCTTTAGGACAAGGATTGAGTAATGCCAGTGATCAACTCAAATCAGCATCTACGGAATCTAAAAATGCAGAGATTTTATCAAATCCTCTCAGTCTTTCCAAAACAGACAATGATCAAGTTCCTGTAAATGGAGTTGCAATGGCTCCTTATATGATATCAGTTGCTCTCTTTGTTGCAGCAATATCAACGAATATGATCTTTGCGAAGTTACCTTCAGGACGTCATCCGGAGAGCCGCTGGGCTTGGTTGAAATCTCGAGCTGAAATAAATGGTATTATAGCTGTTTTAGCAGGAATTTTGGTATATGGAGGAGTTCATCTTATTGGTCTAACTGCTAATCATGAAATGAGAACATTTATTCTCATCATCTTAACAAGTTTAGTATTCATGTCTATGGTTACAGCTTTAACAACATGGAATAACCGTATAGGAGCTTTCTTCTCTCTTATTTTGCTTCTATTACAGTTGGCATCAAGTGCAGGTACTTATCCACTTGCTTTGACAAATGATTTCTTTAGAGCTATTAATCCTTGGTTACCAATGAGTTATTCAGTTTCGGGATTACGACAAACAATCTCTATGACAGGAAATATTCATCATCAAGTCATTTTCCTTGCCGAGATACTAGCTCTATTTATTGGTTTAGGTATGCTAGCCTATCAACCTAAGAAAATGGAAGAAGATTAAAAAAATCGACCGATTAACTGGTCGATTTTTTTATGCCTTAGATGACTTTCGTCTGTGATGATAGATTCCAAATAGTAAGAGAGAAGTAAAGGAACAGATGGCTCCAGTAATAAACCCATTGGGAATGAAGGAAAGTGTAATAGTTCCTTTCCCCTTTGGAACGTCAACTTTCATAAAGCCAGTTTGAGCTTGTTTAATTTCTATTTTCTTACCATCTTGGTAGGCAGACCAACCTTTGTCATAAGGAATGGTGAAGAAAATAGACGTATCTTGTTGGACATCATATGTAGCAAAAACCTTGTTTTTAGAAGTCGATACTGTTACTGGTTGTTCTTTAATTTTTTGAATTGCCTCAGTTAAAGTTTGGGTATCTAAACGGTAGAAGGTAGGAGATTCAAATGATACTTGTGAATTTCCAGGGAAACTAACATGAATATTGAAAGTTTTTTTCTCTTTTGCATATCCTAGATTAAAGAAGGAGAAGGCATTATCAGTTGTAAAAGTTTTCTTTTCCCCATTGACAAGAATGTCAACCTTCTTTTGTTTATCATTAGAAAAGTGAAGGTTTGTGAAAGAAAGATAAACTTGGCTGTTTTCTGGTACTTCAATTTGATACTGGATTGCTGCATCCTCATTCGAAGAACTTGTAACATTAATCAAATCATCAGTATTTTCTGTTTTGTCATAAGGGATTGGAGAAAAATAATCAAAATCGACGTTAGCAAGTTGATTTAAAAACGAGGCTTGATTATCCAAAGTGTGTTCATTGAATTTGACATCATTGTAAACAGATTGACTAGCAAAGGCAATCGGAAGAGAGAATTGATTTTCATATAGGGTAAGATTATCTTTTTGATATACATCTTGGAAACCATACTTATCAATAGGATTTTCTGAGATATTGTATTGGATACCAAATAAACTATCAGACAAAATGCTATTATTGGCATAACGGAGATTGAGATTGGTCCCAGAGGATTTAAACCCAAGCTTATCCAAAGTAGAGCTTGCTGAACGATTTCGAACAGATGAAAATTGAGAGATTCCATTGTAGTTGAATTTCATACTGTCATTTCCTGTCTGAGTCTCTAGTTTCTCAGTACGAGTAAATTGATTTCCAATATATGTTGAGAAAGATTCCATAGCTGGGATATCTCGATTATAAGCACTTCGAGAAGCAAATCCCCATTCCTTAGCAATTCCGTCCATTTGAGATGAAGCATTTAAGCTCATTTCAACCATTATAAATAAAGAGATTAGAACAGCAAATAGATTTACAGAAATAAACTTTTTGATAACTGCAAGGAGTAAAAGAGAATAGACAACTAAAAATTCAAGAGTAAGTAGAATATTCAAACCTGTTAAAAAAGAATAATGCGATTTTAGATAGATGGTAGCTAAAAATCCTGTTACAACAAGAAAAATCGAAGCTAAAAAATTCCAGACTTTAATTTCTTTCAGACGATTTAAGACTTCTGCTGCTGTGTAAATTAACAAGGTAGAGAAAATCCAAGCATAGCGATGTAAAAACATATTTGGAGTATGCATACCTTGCCAAAATAAATCAAGTATTTCTATATAAAAGCTTGCAATTAGAGATGCAAAGAAAATTGCATAGATAAGTTTCACGTGAAACTTAATAGATTTCATCGTAAAAAATAAAATGGTTAAAATAAAGGGAAGCAGTCCAACAAAAATCATTGGTATAGATCCATATTTAGTTGTATCAAAAGATCCAATGAATTGTTTTGCGAAAATATCTAAATACCAGCTACTGTCTGTTTTTAATTTTGTGATGGCAGTTAACTTCTCCCCATGAGTTTGTAAATCAAACAATGTAGGAAGAGTCATAATCAAACTGGCCATTCCTGCTAAAAAGGAAGTAACAATAAAATCAAGAAAAGATGATTTTCGATTTTTAAAGTCCCAAGAAATTTGGCAGGGATACCAGAAAATAAGAAACAATGCTGTCATATATCCAAAATAATAGTTTTGAATAAACAAGATTGACAGACTTGTAAAGTATAGTAGACGCTTCTTTTGTGTTATAAGTATATGTAAGCCAGTTATAACTAAAGGAATCAAGATAAAAACATCTAACCAAGTTTTTATCTCTAGTTGACTAACAGAGAAACTCATCAGAGCATAGGAAGTAGATAAAGCTAGTTTTAAAGCCTTAGGAATCGATTGAAATAATTTATTTAAACTAAAGTAAGTTGACAGTCCAATCAATCCAAATTTTAAGAGAGTTGTCAGATAGACAGCATCTGGCATATTCGACAGATTAAAAAAGTAAACTAGAGGTGAAAGGAAACTTCCCAAGTAATAACTAGATAGGGCATAGAAATTTAATCCGAGGCCACTTGTAAAGGTGTAAAACAGACTACCATTTCCATTCAGGATATTTCGTAAAGTTACATCAAAAATAACGTATTGATGAAACCCATCTCCTAATAGTGGAGATGTCTCGCTGTTCCAGTAGATACCTTGAGATAGATATACTCCTGTCATAATCAATAAGGGAATGATGAAAGAAACAAAATAGGTCCAATATGTTTTAAAAAATAATTTCATGTTACCTCATAAAATGTTAGAAAACTCAGCTGGTTAATCCAACTGAGTTTTGAAGTTTTTAGTCTTTCCAAAGTTCTTTTACTTTTGCTTGTACTTCTGCATTTTCTAGGAATTCATCATAGGTTTCATCGATACGGTCAATGACGCCATTTTTGGACAAGACAATGATATGGTTAGCTAGAGTTTGAATAAACTCGTGGTCATGGCTGGCAAAGATGATTGATTCTTTGAAGTTTTTCAATCCATCGTTCAAGCTTGAGATAGATTCCAAGTCCAAGTGATTGGTTGGATCATCAAGTACAAGGACATTTGATTTCAAGAGCATGAGTTTTGAAAGCATGACGCGCACTTTTTCTCCCCCTGACAAAACGTTTACAGGTTTGTTAACTTCATCTCCAGAGAAGAGCATACGGCCGAGGAAGCCACGTAGGAAAGTATTGTCATCTTCTTCTTTACTTGCGAATTGACGTAACCAGTCAAGGATTGACTCTCCTCCTGCAAAATCTGCCGAGTTATCTTTTGGCAAGTAAGAACGGCTAGTAGTTACTCCCCACTTGACAGTTCCTTCATAGTCAATGTCCCCCATGATTGCACGAATTAATGCAGTCGTTTGGATGTCATTTTGTCCAATTAGCGCTGTCTTATCACCTGGACGTAAGATAAAGCTGATATTATCTAAAATAGTCTCACCATCAATCTTTACAGATAGATTTTCTACTGTCAAGAGATCATTACCGATTTCACGTTCCGCTTTAAAGTTGATAAATGGATATTTACGACTAGATGGCACAATTTCTTCAAGTTCAATTTTATCAAGCATTTTCTTACGTGATGTTGCTTGCCTTGATTTAGAAGCATTGGCAGAGAAACGAGCAACGAATTCTTGCAATTGCTTAATCTTTTCTTCTGCTTTGGCATTACGGTCTGCTAGCAATTTAGCAGCGAGTTCAGAAGATTCCTTCCAGAAGTCATAGTTTCCGACATAGAGTTTGATTTTTCCAAAGTCAAGGTCGGCCATGTGAGTACATACTTTGTTCAAGAAGTGACGGTCGTGGGATACTACGATAACGGTGTTATCAAAATCAATCAAGAAGTCTTCTAACCAAGTAATCGATTGGATATCCAAACCGTTGGTTGGCTCGTCCAAAAGAAGAACATCTGGTTTACCAAAAAGTGCTTTGGCTAGGAGAACTTTTACTTTTTCACCGTTGGCCAATTCGCTCATGTTTTGATAGTGCAATTCTTCTGGAATGTTTAGGTTTTGAAGTAGTTGAGAGGCTTCACTCTCTGCTTCCCAACCTCCAAGCTCGGCAAACTCTCCTTCGAGTTCGGCAGCACGGACGCCATCCTCATCTGAGAAATCTTCCTTCATGTAGATAGCATCTTTCTCCTTCATGATGCTATAAAGTTTTTCATTTCCCATAATAACGACATCAATGGCACGTTCATCTTCATAGTCAAAGTGATTTTGACGAAGAACAGAGAGACGTTCATCTGGACCAAGAGAGATATGACCAGTAGTAGGTTCGATATCTCCAGCTAAAATTTTTAAAAAGGTTGATTTTCCGGCACCATTAGCACCGATTAATCCGTAAGTATTTCCTTCTGTAAATTTGATATTGACATCATCAAAAAGTTTGCGATCACTAAAACGTAGTGAAACATCAGATACTGTAAGCAATATTTTTCTCCTATATGTGTAATATATTTATTCTACTAGAAAATACAGAAATATTCAAATTTTTATTTGTCAATTTTGTGTAAACTATATTTACAGTATCCTTTACACAAATCCGTAAATGACAAGACTGATTTATTTTGATAAATTTCGGTTATTTCATTAAAAAAATGCTATAATTGAAGGGACCATATCGAAGGAGAATAAAATGACTAAACCCATTATTTTAACAGGAGACCGTCCAACAGGAAAATTGCATATTGGACATTATGTTGGCAGTCTCAAAAATCGAGTATTATTACAGGAAGAAGATAAGTATGATATGTTTGTGTTCTTGGCTGACCAACAAGCTTTGACAGATCATGCCAAAGATCCTCAAACAATTGTAGAGTCTATTGGAAATGTGGCTTTGGATTATCTTGCAGTTGGATTGGATCCAAGTAAATCAACTATCTTTATTCAAAGTCAGATTCCAGAGTTGGCTGAACTATCTATGTACTATATGAATCTAGTTTCATTAGCTCGTTTGGAGCGTAATCCAACTGTCAAGACAGAGATTGCTCAGAAAGGATTTGGAGAAAGTATTCCGACAGGATTCTTGGTCTATCCAATTGCTCAAGCAGCTGACATCACAGCTTTTAAGGCTAATTATGTTCCTGTTGGGACAGATCAGAAACCAATGATTGAGCAAACTCGTGAAATTGTTCGTTCGTTTAACAATGCATATAACTGTGATGTCTTAATAGAGCCAGAAGGTATTTATCCAGAAAATGAGAGAGCAGGGCGTTTACCTGGTTTAGATGGAAATGCTAAAATGTCTAAATCCCTTAATAACGGTATTTATTTAGCTGATGATGCGGATACTTTGCGTAAAAAAGTAATGAGTATGTATACAGATCCAGATCATATCCGTGTTGAGGATCCAGGTAAGATTGAAGGAAATATGGTTTTCCATTATCTAGATGTTTTTGGTCGTCCAGAAGATGCTCAAGAAATTGCTGATATGAAAGAACATTATCAACGAGGTGGTCTTGGTGATGTGAAGACCAAGCGTTATCTACTTGAAATATTAGAACGTGAACTTGGTCCTATTCGTGAGCGCCGTATCGAATTTGCTAAGGATATGGGAGAAGTTTATAATATGCTTCAAAAAGGTAGTGAAAGAGCGCGTGAAGTTGCGGGTCAAACTCTATCTGAGGTTAAAGGGGCAATGGGACTTCATTACTTTAACTAAGTTTATTTTACAAGAAACTATCATTTCTAACTCAAAGAAAAGATAGTTTTTTATTTACCCCTGTAATATTTGACAAATTTTTATAGAATGGTATGATAGATACAATATAAAAAGAGTCAAGCTCAAAAAGAAAGAAAAGAGGAAACTTCGAATGTCTAATTGGGACACTAAATTTTTGAAAAAAGGTTTTACCTTCGATGATGTATTGCTTATTCCAGCTGAAAGTCATGTATTGCCTAATGATGCAGATTTAACAACTAAATTGGCAGATAATTTGACTTTAAATATCCCAATTATTACCGCTGCTATGGACACAGTTACAGAGAGTCAAATGGCCATTGCTATTGCTCGTGCAGGTGGTCTCGGAGTTATCCATAAAAACATGTCAATTGCTCAACAAGCAGACGAGGTTCGCAAGGTAAAACGTTCTGAAAATGGAGTTATTATTGATCCGTTCTTCTTGACGCCTGAACATACAATCGCTGAAGCTGATGAGCTTATGGGACGTTACCGTATTAGTGGTGTTCCAGTTGTTGAAACACTTGAAAATCGTAAATTAGTTGGTATTTTGACAAATCGAGATCTTCGTTTTATTTCAGATTATAACCAACCAATTTCAAATCATATGACTAGTGAAAATCTTGTGACTGCTCCTGTGGGTACAGATCTTGCAACGGCTGAAAGCATTCTTCAAGAACACCGTATTGAAAAACTTCCGTTGGTAGATGAAGAAGGCCGTCTTTCTGGTTTGATTACTATTAAAGATATTGAAAAAGTTATTGAGTTTCCAAATGCGGCTAAAGATGAGTTTGGTCGTCTTCTAGTTGCAGGTGCAGTAGGTGTTACTTCAGATACATTTGAACGTGCAGAGGCTCTTTTTGAGGCAGGAGCGGATGCGATTGTTATTGATACTGCGCATGGTCATTCTGCAGGTGTCTTGCGTAAAATTGCTGAGATTCGTGCTCATTTCCCAGACCGTACTTTGATTGCTGGAAATATTGCTACTGCTGAAGGTGCACGTGCTCTTTATGAAGCAGGTGTAGACGTTGTCAAGGTTGGTATTGGACCAGGTTCTATCTGTACTACTCGTGTTATTGCTGGTGTTGGTGTTCCGCAAGTAACGGCTATCTACGATGCTGCAGCCGTTGCGCGTGAATATGGAAAAACGATCATTGCTGACGGTGGAATCAAGTATTCTGGAGATATTGTAAAAGCCCTTGCTGCAGGTGGAAATGCAGTTATGCTTGGATCAATGTTTGCTGGCACTGATGAAGCTCCAGGTGAAACTGAAATCTTCCAAGGACGTAAATTCAAGACATACCGTGGTATGGGTTCAATCGCAGCAATGAAGAAAGGTTCAAGCGATCGTTACTTCCAAGGTTCTGTCAATGAAGCAAATAAACTTGTTCCAGAAGGAATTGAAGGTCGTGTTGCTTATAAAGGAGCGGCAGCTGATATCGTCTTCCAAATGATTGGTGGTATTCGCTCTGGTATGGGTTACTGTGGTGCAGCTAACCTTAAAGAGTTACATGACAATGCTCAATTTATTGAAATGTCTGGTGCTGGTTTGAAAGAAAGCCATCCTCATGATGTACAAATTACTAATGAGGCACCAAATTATTCTATGTAAAAGAAATAAAGAGAACTCCCGTGAAAACAGGAGTTCTTTTACAATGTTGTCAATCTTAGTTTACAACAACTTTACCACCCTGAATAGTGAAGATACTTAGATTTTCTGGTAGATTTTGAAGATGGTCTAAGCTTGTTGTTGTGATAAAGGTTTGGATTGAATGAGAAATCGTTTCTAATAATTTTAGTTGTCTAGTGTTGTCAAGCTCACTCATAACATCGTCAAGCAGTAATATTGGAGATTCTGTAGTAATGCTTTCCATTAATTCTATTTCTGCTAATTTTATCGATAGGACGAGACTACGATGTTGACCTTGACTTCCAAAACTAGCATCCATCCCATTTATATAAAAAGAAATATCATCTCGATGAGGACCAACACCAGTATTCTTTTTAAATAAATCTCTGGACCTACTTTTTTCTAAAGCAATTTTGAATGCTTCTGACAAGTCTTCTTTGTCAGTTATCTTGACAGAAGATTGATAGGATATTGACAGATCTTCAATCTGATTAGAAAGTTCAAAATGTTTCTTACGCCCAAAATGCTCTAGTTTTTTTATGAAATCTAAGCGGTGATTCATTACACGACATCCATAATCGACTAGCTGGTCATCTAGTACTGAAAGAAAGGTTTCATCTATTATTTGAGCTGATTTTAGATAGGTATTTCTTTGCTTAAGAATATGGTTATAATTGGTTAAATCTGATAAATAGATTGGCTTAATTTGCCCAAGCTCCATATCAATAAATTTTCGTCGAACCGAAGGTGCTCCTTTAATTAGTTGTAAATCTTCGGGAGCAAATAAGACAACATTCATGTGTCCTACATAATCTGAAAGTCGTGCCTGTTTTAAGTGATTAACTTTTGTCACACGTCCTTTTTGTGTTAGTTCAATTTCGAGAGGAATGGATCCCGTTTTTTTCTGAACAAGACCTGAAAGATGGAGTTGTTCTTCATCAAAATGAATGAGATTTTTATCTGTTCGAGTTCGATGACTACGTGTTAAGGCTAAAAAATAGATAGCCTCTAACATATTTGTTTTTCCTTGTGCATTGCGTCCTAAAAAGACATTTAATTTAGGATTAAAGTCTATTTTCGTCTCTTTATAGTTACGAAAAGTTTTGAGAGATAGGTGTTGTAACCACATGATTATCTACCAGGGAATCGTGGAGCTTGTTTGCTTTTGGGCGATGAAGTAGGTTTTGATTTATCTTTTTTTACTCCCTTATTCATCTCCTTAACAAGTTTAGCGATTCGTTCTTTTTCAACTTTATCAGCTTGGTATTCATCTTGCTCCTCAGAAGTAGGTTGTGTCAATAAGATGTCAATATTCATGTCAGGGATGTCAATTTTATCGCCAATACGAAGTTTTTTACCGCGACGACTCTCTAATTCCCCATTAAAGTAAACAGAATGTTCAGAGAGAAAGGATTTGATAGCTCCTCCGCTATGTGTAATTCCAAGTTCTTTGAGTAGTGCTTGGAGGGTAATAAATTCTTCAAATAATTTGTATTCCATAATTCACCTCAATCTTTGGTATTATACCATATTTTCCTAAAAATAGTGAGAGAAACAGGGAGAAATGTAAGCGATTTTTATTTCAAAAGTGTTACAGAGAACAAGAAAATTTCAGTTTTTCGTGATATAATAGAAGTCTGTATATAAGGAGGTAAATCATGGAGTTAGTGCATGGAATTTCAACACATTTTATCCAATCAAAAAAGTTTAAAACGAACAAAATCGCCGTGCGTTTTACCACTCCATTATCCCTCGATACGATTGCAGGTCGCATGTTGAGTGCGAGTATGCTAGAGACTGCTAATCAGATGTATCCCACTTCTCAAGATTTGAGAAGACATTTAGCCAGTCTATACGGTACAGATATGTCAACCAATTGTTTCAGAAGAGGGCAAAGTCATATTGTAGAATTGACATTTACCTATGTTCGTGATGAGTTTTTAAGTAGGAAAAATGTGCTAACTTCTCAGGTTTTGGAACTAGTAAAAGAAACTCTTTTTTACCCCGTAGTAGTTGATAATGGGTTTGATCCGGCCTTATTTGAAATTGAGAAAAAACAATTGCTAGCAAGTTTAGCAGCTGATATGGATGATTCTTTTTATTTTGCACATAAAGAATTAGATAAATTATTTTTTCATGATGAACGTCTCCAATTGGAATACAGTGATTTACGAAATCGTATTTTAGCTGAAACTCCACAAAGTTCTTATTCTTGTTTCCAAGAATTTTTGGCCAATGATCGAATAGATTTCTTTTTCTTAGGTGATTTTAATGAGGTCGAAATTCAAAATGTATTAGAATCATTTGGCTTTAAAGGTCGAGAAGGAGATGTGACGGTTCAGTATTGTCAACCTTATTCCAATATTCTTCAGGAAGGTATGGTTCGAAAAAATGTGGGACAATCCATTTTGGAATTAGGTTATCATTGCCCTTCTGAATATGGTGATGAGCAACATTTACCCATGATTGTAATGAATGGTTTACTTGGTGGATTTGCTCACTCTAAACTATTTACAAATGTCCGTGAAAATGCTGGATTGGCTTATACTATTTCAAGTCAGCTCGATTTGTTTAGTGGATTCTTGAGGATGTATGCTGGTATCGATCGAGAAAATCGGAACCAGGCTCGTAAAATGATGAATAATCAACTGCTTGATTTAAAAAAAGGATATTTTACAGAGCTTGAGTTAGAGCAGACCAAGGAAATGATTCGTCGGTCTTTGTTACTTTCTCAAGATAATCAATCTTCATTGATTGAACAGGCTTATCAAAATGCCTTACTTGGAAAATCTTCAGCAGACTTTAAAAGTTGGATTGCAAAACTCGAGCAAGTTGACAAAGATGCTATTTGTAGAGCAGCTAGTAATGTGAAATTACAAGCAATTTACTTTATGGAAGGAATAGAATGACAAAGGTTGTTTTTGAAGAAAAGTACTATCCAGCTGTAAAAGAAATGGTTTATCGAACTCGTTTGTCAAATGGCTTGACAGTTGCTCTTTTGCCTAAAAAGGAATTTAAAGAGGTTTACGGGAGTGTAACTGTCCAGTTTGGTTCGATAGATACGCTTGTCACAGACGTTGACGGAAATGTAAAAGAATATCCTGGAGGAATTGCTCATTTTCTTGAACATAAATTATTTGAGAGAGAAGATGCTAGCGATTTGATGTCAGCTTTTACGAGTCTAGGTGCAGATAGTAATGCCTTTACAAGCTTTACAAAAACAAACTATCTTTTTTCAGCAACGGATCATTTTTTAGAAAATTTAGACTTACTTGATGAATTGGTAACATCAGCACACTTTACTGAAGATTCCATTTTAAGAGAGCAGGATATTATTCAGCAAGAACGAGAAATGTATCAAGATGATCCAGATTCGTGTTTATTCTTTTCAACTTTAGCGAATTTGTATCCTGGTACACCTTTAGCAACTGATATAGTTGGAAGTGAGGAGTCCATTTCCCAAATTAATCTAACTAATTTGCAAGAAAATTTCACAAGGTTTTACAAACCTGTAAACATGTCTCTGTTTTTAGTTGGCAATTTTGATGTGGATCAAGTACAGGACTATTTTGAAAGAAAAGAACTGGAAGAGTTAGATGTTCAGGAAGTAGCAAGAGAAAAGTTTGTTTTAAAAGATGTAAAGCAAACAGACAGTATGAGAATGGAAGTATCTTCTCCTAAACTAGCGATTGGTGTTAGAGGTAAACAAGATGTTGCTGAGGATGATTGCTATCGACATCATATTTTATTAAAATTATTGTTTGCAATGATGTTTGGTTGGACTTCGGATCGTTTTCAAAAGTTATATGAATCAGGTAAAATTGATGCGTCCTTATCTCTTGAAGTTGAAGTAACAAGTCGCTTTCATTTTGTTATGTTGACAATGGATACAAAAGAGCCAGTTGCTTTATCTCATCAGTTTAAAAAGGCTATTCGTAATTTTACAAAGGATTTAGATATTACAGAGGATCATTTAGATATTATAAAAAGAGAGATGTTTGGAGAATTTTTCAGTAGCATGAACTCTCTTGAATTTATTGCAACGCAATATGATGCTTTTGGACAAGGTGAGACAATCTTTGATTTGCCAAAGATTTTACAGGAAATTACTTTAGAGGATGTCCTTGATGCTGGACACCATTTAATAGATGATGGTGACATAGTTGATTTTACAATATTTCCATCATAGCAACCTATCATAATCGACACTAGAAAGAAGGAATGACAAGTATGAGGAAAAAAACAATTGGTGAGGTTTTACGTTTAGCTAGAACTAACCAAGGGTTGACTTTAGAAGAATTACATAAAAAAACAGAAATTCAGTTGGATATGTTGGAGGCAATGGAAGCTGATGATTTTGATCAACTTCCTAGTCCATTTTATACTCGTTCTTTTTTGAGAAAGTATGCGTGGGCAGTTGAACTTGATGAGCGAATTGTCTTGGATGCTTATGATTCTGGGAGCATGATTACTTATGAGGAAGTAGATGTTGATGAAGACGAGTTGACAGGTAGGAGACGTTCAAGTAAGAAAAATAAGGCATCATTTTTACCTTTATTTTATTTTATACTCTTTGCATTATCGATTGTCATTTTTGTGACCTATTATGTTTGGAATTATCTCCAGACTCAACCTGAGCGTTCATCTGCGTCTAGTTATAGTGTAGTCCAAGCAACAAGCTCAACTAGTTCTGTAACTTCATCTTCAAGTAGTAGTTCATCAAGTAGCTCTTCGAATATGGAACCAGCTATAAGTGTATCAGGTGAAGGAAATCGAGTAGAAGTTGCTTATAAAACGAGCAAGGAAACTGCAAAATTACAATTATCAGTCTCAGATGCTAGAAGTTGGGTTAGTGTTTCAGAAAGTGAGCTTGAGGGTGGGGTGACCTTATCACCTGATAATAAAAGTGCGGAAACAACAGTTTCAACTAAAAATTCTGTCACCATTACTTTAGGTGTTGTCAAAGGTGTCGCTTTAACAGTAGATGATCAGACTGTTGATTTATCGAAATTAACAGCTCAAACTGGACAAATCACTGTAACCTTTACTAGAAATTAAGGAAAAAAGAATGAAAAAAGAACAAATTCCCAATCTCTTAACAATAGGTCGAATTCTCTTTATACCTATTTTTATCTTTATTTTAACGATAGGAAATTCGCTAGAAAGTCATATAGTAGCAGCTATTATATTCGCTATTGCCAGTATTACTGATTATTTAGATGGATATTTAGCTCGTAAATGGAATGTGGTCAGTAATTTTGGTAAATTTGCAGATCCCATGGCGGATAAGTTGCTAGTTATGTCAGCTTTTATCATGTTGATTGAGTTGGGTATGGCTCCGGCTTGGATTGTTGCAGTGATTATATGTCGTGAGTTGGCTGTTACTGGTTTAAGGCTTTTATTGGTTGAAACTGGTGGGACAGTTTTAGCAGCAGCTATGCCTGGAAAAATTAAAACTTTCAGTCAGATGTTTGCCATTATTTTCTTGCTATTACACTGGACTTTGATTGGTCAAGTTCTACTTTATGTAGCCTTATTTTTCACTATCTACTCTGGCTATGATTATTTCAAGGGTAGTGCCTATGTATTTAAAGGGACATTTGGTTCGAAATGAAAGCAATAATTGATGTAAAAAATCTTTCTTTTCGCTATAAGGAAAGTCAGGAATACTACGATGTGAAGGATATTACGTTTCACGTGAAACGTGGAGAATGGCTTTCGATTGTAGGGCATAATGGTAGTGGTAAATCAACGACTGTTCGATTAATTGATGGCTTACTGGAAGCAGAATCTGGAGAGATTGTAATTGATGGTCAACGTTTGACTGAGGAAAATGTTTGGAATATACGTCGTCAAATCGGTATGGTTTTTCAAAATCCAGATAATCAATTTGTTGGAGCGACTGTTGAAGATGATGTTGCCTTTGGTTTGGAAAATCAGGGACTTTCTCGACAAGAAATGAAAAAAAGAGTGGAAGAAGCTTTGGATTTGGTTGGCATGTTGGACTTTAAAAAGAGAGAGCCAGCTCGTCTGTCAGGTGGTCAAAAGCAACGTGTGGCCATTGCAGGTGTTGTAGCCCTAAGACCAGCTATTTTAATACTAGATGAAGCAACGAGCATGTTGGATCCTGAGGGACGTAGAGAACTGATTGAGACAGTAAAAGGAATTCGGAAAGACTATGATATGACGGTCATTTCCATCACACATGATTTGGAAGAAGTTGCCATGAGTGATCGTGTATTAGTCATGAAAAAAGGGGAAATTGAATCAACTAGTAGTCCAAGGGAACTTTTCTCTCGAAATGATTTAGATCAAATTGGATTAGATGATCCTTTTGCCAATCAATTAAAACATTCTTTGAGCCAGAATGGCTATGATTTGCCTGAAAATTATTTGACAGAAAGTGAGCTAGAGGATAAGCTATGGGAATTGCTCTAGAAAATGTGAGTTTTACGTATCAAGAAGGGACTCCCTTAGCTTCAACAGCTTTGTCAGATGTTTCTTTGACGATTGAAGATGGTTCTTATACGGCTTTAATTGGCCACACAGGTAGTGGCAAATCAACTATTTTACAACTTTTAAATGGTTTATTGGTTCCAAGTCAAGGGAGTGTGCGGGTTTTTGATACCTTCATCACCTCGACTTCTAAAAATAAAGATATTCGTCAAATTAGAAAACAGGTTGGCTTGGTATTTCAGTTTGCTGAAAATCAGATTTTTGAAGAAACGGTTTTAAAAGACGTTGCGTTTGGACCGCAAAATTTTGGAGTTTCTGAAGAAGAAGCGGAGAAGATTGCGCGTGAGAAACTGGCTCTGGTTGGAATTAATGAAGCACTTTTTGATCGTAGCCCGTTTGAGCTGTCAGGGGGACAAATGAGACGTGTCGCCATTGCAGGTATACTTGCCATGGAGCCAGCTATATTAGTCTTAGATGAACCCACAGCAGGTCTGGATCCTCTGGGAAGAAAAGAGTTGATGAACTTGTTCAAAAAACTTCACCAGTCAGGGATGACCATCGTTTTGGTAACGCATTTGATGGATGATGTGGCTGAATATGCGAATCAAGTCTATGTGATGGAAAAGGGACGTTTAGTTAAGGGTGGTAAACCAAGTGATGTCTTTCAAGATGTTGTCTTTATGGAAGAAGTGCAGTTGGGAGTACCTAAAATTACGGCCTTTTGTAAACGATTGGCTGATAGAGGCGTGTCATTTAAACGATTACCGATTAAGATAGAGGAATTCAAGGAGTCGCTAAATGGATAGTATGATTTTAGGGCGCTATATCCCAGGGGATTCGATTGTTCACCGATTGGATCCACGTAGCAAATTACTGGCTATGATGCTACTGATTTTGATTGTGTTTTGGGCTAATAATCCCTTGACGAATCTGATTCTTTTTATAGTGACAGGGATATTTATTGCCTTGTCAGGAGTATCTCTTTCATTTTTTATTCAGGGCTTGAAGTCTATGTTTTTCTTGATTGCCTTCACAACTATTTTTCAACTGTTTTTCATTTCTAATGGGAATGTTTTATTTGAGTTTTCGTTTGTGAGAATCACAGATTATGCTTTGCAACAAGCTGGAATTATTTTTTGTCGCTTTGTATTGATTATTTTCTTTTCAACTTTGTTAACCTTAACGACTATGCCCTTAAGTTTGGCATCAGCTGTCGAAGCTTTGTTAGCACCTTTAAAGCGTGTGAAAGTTCCAGTTCATGAAATTGGATTGATGCTGTCCATGAGTTTGCGTTTTGTCCCAACTTTGATGGATGATACGACTCGGATTATGAATGCGCAGAAAGCGCGTGGAGTGGATTTTGGTGAAGGAAGCATCGTTCAAAAAGTAAAGGCTATGATTCCCATTTTGATTCCTCTTTTTGCGATGAGTTTAAAACGTGCAGATTCCTTGGCTATCGCCATGGAAGCGCGTGGGTATCAGGGCGGAAAAGGTAGAAGTCAATACAGACAATTGAAATGGACTCGAAAGGATACGCTGACCATTCTTGTTATTATCATACTTGGTTGTTGCTTATTTTTCTTAAAATCTTAGTAGCTTTCAGGAATTGATAAAAAGTTACTGTAACAGTTTTTGATATAAAGGTAGGGATATGAACCGTTTTAAAAAATCAAAATATGTCATTATTGTTTTTGTCACTGTTCTGCTTGTCTCAGCTCTCTTAGCGACGACTTATTCAAGTACAATTGTGACAAAATTAGGCGATGGAATCTCATTGGTTGATAGAGTTGTGCAAAAACCTTTTCAGTGGTTTGATTCTGTCAAATTAGATTTGGCTCATTTGACACGAACATATAATGAAAATGAAAACTTGAAGAAACAGATTTACCAATTAGAAGTTAAATCAAATGAGGCGGAAAGTTTAAAGACGGAAAATGAACAATTGCGCCAATTGCTTGATATGAAGTCTAAGTTGCAAGCCACAAAGACTTTAGCAGCAGATGTTATTATGCGTTCTCCGGTATCTTGGAAACAGGAATTGACCCTGGATGCAGGCAAATCAAAAGGGGCTTCTGAAAACATGTTAGCCATTGCAAATGGTGGTTTGGTTGGGAGTGTCTCAAAAGTAGAGGAGAATTCTACTATGGTCAACCTTCTGACAAATACGGAAAATGCTGATAAGATTTCTGTTAAAATTCAACATGGTTCTACCACAATTTATGGAATTATTGTTGGCTATGACAAGGAAAATGAAGTTCTCAAAATTAGTCAATTAAATAGTAGTAGCGATATTAGTGCAGGAGATAAGGTGACCACTGGTGGATTAGGAAACTTTAACGTTGCTGATATTCCTGTTGGTGAAGTGGTTGCTACAACACATAGTACGGACTACTTGACACGAGAAGTAACTGTTAAATTGAGTGCAGATACTCATAATGTGAATGTGATAGAATTAGTGGGGAATTCATAATGAGACAGTTGAAGCGGGTTGGAGTATTTTTATTGCTTCCTTTCTTTGTTCTAATTGATGCCCATATTAGCCAGCTTCTGGGCTCATTTTTTCCCCACGTGCAGTTGGCCAGTCATTTTCTATTTTTGTTTCTCTTATTTGAGACGATTGAAGTATCAGAGTATCTCTATTTAGCTTATTGTTTTGTAGTGGGTTTGGTTTATGACATTTACTTTTTCCACTTGATAGGGATTGCGATTCTGTTATTTGTCTTGTTGGGGGCATTTCTCCATAAATTTAATAGTGTTATTTTATTGAATCGTTGGACGAGAATGCTGGCAATTATTGTCATGACTTTTCTATTTGAGATGGGAACTTATATACTTGCGTTAGTGGTAGGTTTAACTGTGGATAGTATGTCTTTATTTATAGTCTATAGTTTAGTACCATCAATGATTTTGAACCTTATGTGGATGATTATCTTTCAGTTTATTTTTGAAAAATTTTATCTATAAGAAAGAAATAAAAATGTAACAAAGGCGTAATATTCATTAGGCCTTTTTTTGGTATACTAGTAATGTCTTTAAAAGAAGGAGTATCTACGTAATATGAAGAAAAAAATCTTAGCGTCACTTTTATTAAGTACAGTAATGGTTTCTCAAGTAGCTGTTTTAACAACTGCGCATGCAGAAACTACTGATGACAAAATTGCTGCTCAAGATAATAAAATTAGTAACTTAACAGCACAACAACAAGAAGCACAAAAACAAGTTGATCAAGTTCAGGAGCAAGTATCTGCTATTCAAACAGAGCAATCAAACTTGCAATCTGAAAATGATAGACTACAAGCAGAATCTAAAAAGCTTGAGGGTGAAATTACAGAACTTTCTAAGAATATTGTATCTCGCAATGATTCATTACAAAAACAAGCTCGTAGTGCTCAAACAAATGGAGCTGCAACAAATTACATCAATACAATTGTAAACTCAAAATCAATTACAGAAGCTATTTCACGTGTTGCTGCAATGAGTGAAATCGTATCTGCAAACAACAAAATGTTGGAACAACAAAAAGCAGATAAAAAAGCTATTTCTGAAAAACAAGTAGCAAACAATGATGCAATTAATACAGTTATTGCAAATCAGCAAAAACTAGCTGATGATGCTCAATCATTAACTACAAAACAAGCTGAGTTGAAAGCTGCAGAATTGAATCTTGCTGCTGAAAAGGCTACTGCAGAGGATGAAAAAGCAAGTTTACTTGAGAAAAAAGCTGCAGCAGAAGCAGAAGCTAAAGCAGCTGCAGAAGCAGAAGCGGCTTATAAAGCTAAACAAGCAAGTCAACAACAAACAGTAGTTGCTTCTGGAAATACAACTTTTACAGCACAGGTTCAAGCAGTATCTACTACTTCTTCATCAAGTTCATCTGAGTCAAGTTCGTCTGAATCATCTTCAAGCAGTGCTTCAACAGAAGCAACAAGCTACACTCCTGCTCCAGTGACACATCGTCCAACATATAGTACAAATGCTTCAAGTTATCCAACTGGTGAGTGTACATGGGGAGCTAAAACATTGGCGCCTTGGGCTGGAGATTACTGGGGTAATGGAGCACAGTGGGCTACAAGTGCAGCTGCAGCAGGATTCCGTACAGGATCTACACCTCAAGTTGGTGCCATTGCATGTTGGAATGATGGTGGATATGGACACGTAGCCGTGGTTACAGCTGTTTCATCATCAACAAGTATCCAAGTATCTGAATCAAACTATGGTGGAAACCGTACAATCGGAAATAAACGTGGATGGTTCAATCCTACTACGACTTCAGAAGGTTTTGTAACATATATCTATCCAAATTAATGAATGAAACAAAGAGGCTCGATTTGAGTCTCTTTTATGATTTATATAGTTACCTACTTTAAAAATCTACTAAAATGGCTTGAAAATATTAAAAAAGTATGGTAAAATGAAACTTGTCGTGTGAACGATAATACTCATTCTTGATGAATTGTGAAACAGTTGCCTTTGGGTCGTTTTGCGAGTTGAAGTCAAGAAGAGGAAAAAAACAAAAAGGAGAAATACTCATGGCAGTAATTTCAATGAAACAACTTCTTGAGGCTGGTGTACACTTTGGTCACCAAACTCGTCGCTGGAACCCTAAGATGGCTAAGTACATCTTCACTGAGCGTAACGGAATCCACGTTATCGACTTGCAACAAACTGTAAAATACGCTGACCAAGCTTACGATTTCATGCGTGATGCAGCAGCTAACGATGCAGTTGTATTGTTTGTTGGTACTAAGAAACAAGCAGCTGATGCAGTTGCTGAAGAAGCAGTACGTTCAGGTCAATACTTCATCAACCACCGTTGGTTGGGTGGAACTCTTACAAACTGGGGAACAATCCAAAAACGTATCGCTCGTTTGAAAGAAATCAAACGTATGGAAGAAGATGGAACTTTCGAAGTTCTTCCTAAGAAAGAAGTTGCACTTCTTAACAAACAACGTGCACGTCTTGAAAAATTCTTGGGTGGTATCGAAGATATGCCTCGTATCCCAGATGTGATGTACGTAGTTGACCCACACAAAGAGCAAATCGCTGTTAAAGAAGCTAAAAAATTGGGAATCCCAGTTGTAGCGATGGTTGACACAAATACAGATCCAGATGATATCGATGTAATCATCCCAGCTAACGATGACGCTATCCGCGCTGTTAAATTGATCACAGCTAAATTGGCTGACGCTATCATCGAAGGACGTCAAGGTGAAGATGCAGCAGCAGTTGAAGCAGAATTTGCAGCTTCAGAAGCTCAAGCAGATTCAATCGAAGAAATCGTTGAAGTTGTAGAAGGCGACAACGCTTAATTCATATAATTAGTAATTACCTAGGAGGGCGGGGCTTAGCCCGGCTCTCCTATTTTTAAAAAATATAGGAGAATCAAAATGGCAGAAATTACAGCTAAACTTGTAAAAGAGTTGCGTGAAAAATCTGGTGCCGGAGTTATGGACGCTAAAAAAGCGCTTGTAGAAACAGACGGTGACATCGAAAAAGCGATTGAATTGCTTCGTGAAAAAGGTATGGCTAAGGCAGCTAAGAAGGCTGACCGTGTTGCTGCAGAAGGTTTGACTGGTGTTTACGTTAACGGTAATGTTGCAGCAGTTATTGAAGTAAACGCTGAAACTGACTTCGTTGCGAAAAACGCTCAATTCGTTGAATTGGTAAATACTACAGCTAAAGTTATTGCTGAAGGAAAACCTGCTAATAATGAAGAAGCACTTGCTTTGACAATGCCTTCAGGTGAAACTCTTGAAGCTGCATACGTATCTGCAACAGCAACTATCGGAGAAAAAATCTCATTCCGTCGCTTTGCATTGATTGAAAAAACAGACGCACAACACTTTGGAGCATACCAACATAACGGTGGACGTATCGGTGTTATTTCAGTTGTTGAAGGTGGAGACGAAGCACTTGCTAAACAATTGTCAATGCACATCGCAGCGATGAAACCAACAGTTCTTTCTTACAAAGAATTGGATGAACAATTCGTTAAAGATGAGTTGGCACAATTGAACCACGTTATCGACCAAGATAACGAAAGCCGTGCAATGGTTAACAAACCAGCTCTTCCACACTTGAAGTATGGATCAAAAGCACAATTGACTGATGAAGTGATTGCTCAAGCTGAAACTGACATCAAAGCTGAGTTGGCTGCAGAAGGTAAACCAGAAAAAATCTGGGACAAAATCATCCCAGGTAAAATGGATCGCTTCATGCTTGACAACACTAAAGTTGACCAAGCTTACACACTTCTTGCACAAGTATACATCATGGATGACAGCAAGACAGTTGAAGCATACCTTGAATCAGTTAATGCTTCAGTAGTTGAGTTCGCTCGCTTTGAAGTTGGTGAAGGTATCGAAAAAGCTGCAAATGACTTCGAAGCTGAAGTTGCAGCTACAATGGCAGCAGCCTTGAATAACTAATAATAAAAAGGAAGCCAAATTGCTTCCTTTTTTCTATGTAGTCGATCTTTATAGGGAGATTTTTCTATTTTTAAGGTATAAATAAAAAGCCCTATAATAAGGGCTGAGTGTATTTAGGAGACTACACTTCAAATTCATAGAGTGCTGTAGACAAATAACGTTCGCCGTTATCTGGTGCTAGAGCAAGGACTTTCTTACCTGTACCTAATTTCTTAGCAACTTCAATTGCTCCATAGATAGCTGCAGCTGAAGAAATACCAACAAGGAATCCTTCTTTTCCACCAATCTCACGGCCAAGTGCGAGAGCATCGTCTGATGTTACACGAACGATACCATCATAGGCGTTTGTATCCAGTGTATCAGGAATAAATCCAGCTGAGATACCTTGAATTTTGTGAGGGCCAGGCTTTTCACCAGATAGAATAGCAGATTCATCTGCTTCTACTGCATAAACTTGAATACCTGAATTTGCTGTTTTGAGTGCATGAGAAACACCAGAAATTGTTCCACCGGTACCAACTCCAGCAACAAAGGCATCTAATCCATCTTTACCGAAAGCAGCTAGTATCTCAGCTCCTGTTGTTCTTTCGTGTACTTCTGGATTAGCTGGATTGTCAAATTGAAGTGGGAGGAAACCATCACGTTCAGCAGCGATTTCTTGGGCCTTAGCAATAGCACCTTTCATTCCTTCGCTACCAGGAGTTAGGACGAGTTCAGCACCATAAGCTTGGATAATTTTACGTCGTTCTACACTCATCGTTTCAGGCATAACGATGACAACTTTATACCCTTTAGCAGCACCTACCCATGAAAGTCCAATACCAGTATTTCCACTTGTTGCTTCGACAATAGTAGAACCTGGTTTTAGAATACCGTCTTGTTCAGCTTTTTCAATCATGCTAAGGGCAATACGATCTTTTACAGATGAACCAGGGTTAAATGCTTCAAGCTTTACATAAACGTCTGCAGCACCTTCTGGCACGATGTTGTTGAGTTTAACAATCGGAGTTTGACCGATTAATTCAGTAATATTGTTATAAATAGACATATGAATACCTCTTTGTATAAGATATTTCTAGTATAACGCTATCTATACCATTTGTAAAATATAGAAATCCTATCGAAGCGATAGGATTTTTTTATATCATAGGTCTAAGCCATTAATTTTCAAGCGATTGTGATAAGCTAATTCTAGTAAATAGTTGTAAAGTGGAACGATATCCGTTTTCTTAGGGAATTCAAATTTATGAGCACTAAAATGTTCATTATGTGCTTTTAGAAAGACATTTTCTAAATAAGTAATAGTAATTTCACTATCATCTATACCTGCTCCTGCAGTTTCCATTTCAACGTTAATAATGTTCATTAAAAAGATTGATTTAATGGACATCTTACGACCAGTAGCGCCTTGTTTATCTGTAAAGATAATACGAATATTTGTAAATATAATTGAGTCACGAATCAGTTTATATCCACTTTGAATTTCTTCATTTTCTAGTAGATATTGTCCATATTCTTTGATAAGAGTTTCTTTGTTTTGCTCGCTAAGGTTACCAGCGAGTCCTTGAATGAATTTTCCAAATGCCATATTTTTCTCCTTTGTTTACACTAAATTTACAGGAACTTCAACTTCACGTAAATCTTGATCAGTTAAAATAACTTTTCCATTAAAAAACTCCACCAGTGCAGCTTTAATATTTTCTTTTTCTTCTTTATCAACATAAATCATCGTATCGACTTGATCTGTAAAGTTTGTCTCAAGTTCCATGAGATCATGTTCCTTAAGGAAGTTACTGTACTCTTGGTACTGAGCGTAAGACATTTGAATAGCAATGCCAGCTTGTTCCTTTATTTCAATGATGCCAATTTCCTTGACAGCTAAGGCAACACTGCCGGCGTATGCACGAATCAATCCTCCAGCGCCTAGCTTAATACCTCCAAAGTAGCGTGTCACTACTACACAGACATTAGTAAGATTGTGATTTTCTAGTACCCCAAGCATGGGAACGCCAGCAGTACCACTGGGTTCACCATCATCACTTGTCCGTTTAATTTCACTACGTTCCCCAATAATAAAGGCTGAGCAGTTATGCGTAGCTTTGTAGTGTTCTTTTTTGATGGCAGTAATAAAGTCCCGAGCCTCTTCTTCGCTATAAACACGCTTTGCATGACAGATAAAGCGTGATTTTTTAATTTCTTCTTGGACTTGACCGTCCTCTTTAATTGTTCTAAATTCCATGATTTAATTGTACTAAAAAATTATCTAAAGCGCTAGGTTTTTACGAATAAAGAAGTATGAAAGTAAATCCAAATTATCTCGGTCGGTTGTTTACTGAGAATGAATTAACAGAAGAGGAACGTCAGTTGGCAGAGAACATTCCAGCAATGAGAAAGGAGAAGGGAAAATTTTTCTGTCAACGTTGTAATAGTACTATTCTAGAAGAATGGTATTTACCTATCGGTGCTTACTATTGTCGGGAGTGCTTAATTATGAAGAGAGTTAGGAGTGATCAATCTTTATACTATTTCCCACAGGAGGATTTTCCGAAGCAAGATGTTCTTAAATGGCGTGGTCAATTAACCCCTTTTCAAGATAAGGTATCACAGGGACTGCTTCAAGCGGTAGACAAGCAAGAGCCAAGCTTGGTTCACGCTGTAACAGGAGCTGGAAAGACAGAAATGATTTATCAAGTAGTAGCTAAAGTGATCAATGCGGGTGGTGCAGTGTGTTTGGCCAGTCCTCGCATAGACGTTTGTTTGGAGCTGTATAAGCGCCTGCAAAAGGATTTTGCTTGTGAGATAGCCCTCCTACATGGAGAATCAGAGCCGTATTTTCGAACACCACTAGTTGTTGCGACGACCCATCAGTTATTGAAGTTTTATCAAGCTTTTGATTTACTGATAGTGGATGAAGTAGATGCCTTTCCTTATGTTGACAATCCTATGCTTTACCATGCTGTCAAGAATAGTGTAAAGGAGAATGGCTTGAGAATCTTTTTAACAGCAACTTCTACCGATGAGTTAGATAGGAAGGTTCGCATCGGAGAATTAAAACGATTGAGTTTGCCAAGACGATTTCATGGAAATCCTTTGATTATTCCTAAACCTGTCTGGTTATCCGATTTTAATCACTGTTTAGAGAAAAGTCGGTTGTCACCAAAGCTAAAGTCTTATATTGAGAAGCAGAGAAAGACAGGTTATCCGTTACTCATTTTTGCTTCAGAGATTAAGAAAGGGGAACAGTTAAAAGAAATCATACAGGAGCAATTTCCAAATGAGAAAATTGGCTTTGTATCTTCTATCACAGAAAATCGATTAGAGCAGGTACAAGCTTTTCGAGATAGAGAACTGACAATACTTATCAGTACGACGATATTGGAGCGTGGAGTTACCTTCCCTTGTGTTGACGTTTTCGTAGTAGAGGCCAATCATCGTCTGTTTACCAAGTCTAGTTTAATACAGATTGGAGGACGTGTCGGTCGGAGTATGGACAGACCGACAGGAGATTTGCTTTTCTTCCATGACGGGTTAAATGCTTCAATCAAAAAGGCAATTAGGGAAATTCAACAGATGAATAAGGAGGCGGGGCTATGAAGTGCTTATTATGTGGGCAGACTATGAAGGCTGTTTTAACTTTTAGTAGTCTCTTACTTCTGAAGAATGATGACTCTTGTCTTTGTTCAGACTGTGACTCTACTTTTGAGAGGATTGGAGAAGAGAACTGCCCAAACTGTATGAAAACAAATTTGTCAACGAAGTGTCAAGACTGTCAACTTTGGTGTAAAGAAGGAGTTGAAGTCAGTCATAGAGCGATTTTTATTTACAATCAAGCTATGAAGGATTTTTTCAGTCGGTATAAGTTTGATGGAGACTTCCTTTTAAGAAAAGTTTTTGCTTCAGTTTTAAGTGAGGAGTTAAAAAAGTACAAAGAGTATCAATTTGTTGTAATTCCCCTAAGTTCTGAAAGATTGCTCGAGAGGGGATTTAACCAGGTTGAAGGTTTAGTTGAAGAAGCAGGGTTCTCTTTTCAAGACTTACTAGAGAAGAGAGAAGAGCGGGCCAGTTCTTCCAAAAATCGTTCAGAACGCTTGGGGACAGAACTTCCTTTCTTTATTAAAAGGGGAGTCACTATTCCTAAAAAAATCCTACTTATAGATGACATTTATACTACTGGAACAACTATAAATCGTGTGAAGAAGCTGTTGGAAGAAGCTGGTGCTGAGGATGTAAAAACATTTTCCCTTGTAAGATGAGGAAAAAATTTGCAAAAATAAAATGAAAGCGTTATAATGAAATCAGAAAAACAAAAATGTTTAGAAAGAAGGTACTCATATGATTAAATATAGTATCCGTGGTGAAAACCTAGAAGTAACAGAAGCAATTCGTGATTATGTAGTTTCTAAACTCGAAAAGATCGAAAAGTATTTTCAAGCTGAACAAGAGTTGGATGCTCGAGTAAACTTGAAGGTGTATCGTGAAAAAACGGCTAAAGTGGAGGTGACGATTCCGCTTGGTTCAATTACTCTTCGTGCAGAAGATGTGTCTCAAGATATGTATGGTTCAATTGACCTTGTAACCGATAAAATTGAACGTCAGATTCGTAAAAATAAAACAAAAATCGAGCGTAAAAATAAAAACAAGGTAGCAACTAGTCAATTATTTACAGATGCTTTGGTGGAAGATACAAATGTTGTCCAATCTAGAGTTGTTCGTTCAAAACAAATTGATTTAAAACCAATGGATTTGGAAGAAGCTATTCTACAGATGGATTTGTTGGGACATGATTTCTTTATCTATGTGGATGTTGAAGATCAGACAACCAATGTGATTTATCGTCGTGAAGATGGCGAGATTGGCTTGTTAGAAGTTAAAGAATCTTAATTTCAATATGTGTAAAGGAAGGTTTACTAAATTGTAAACCTCCTTTTTCTTATAATTGATAGAATTACTGATTACACTTTTAAAAAGTCGCTTTTTGGTGGTTATTATGGTATAATGGGTGCCAAGAGGTTTGGAATGAAAAAATTTTATGTAAGTCCTATTTTCCCCTTAATATTAGGAATAGTGGCGTTCGGAGTGCTATCTGTGCAACTTGTTTTTGTAACGAATACACTGGTAACGCTATTTCTTTTGCTACTTATTTTGGGTTCATATATTTTACTATTCATCCATCAGAGAGACTACTACTCAAAGAGTGAAGTAGAACAAATCCAGTATGTAAACCACCAAGCTGAAGATAGTTTGACAACCTTGTTAGAACAGATGCCTGTCGGAGTTATTAAACTAGACTTATCGTCAGGTGAAGTTGAGTGGTTCAATCCTTACGCTGAATTGATTTTGACTAATGAAGTGGGCGAGATTGATGTTGCATTAATTCAAACAATTATAAAGGCTTCTGTGGGGAATCCAGGTTCTTATGCTACCTTAGGTGAAATCCGTTATTCGGTTCATATGGACAAGGTATCTGGAGTTCTTTATTTCTTTGATGTGTCTGGAGAATACGAAGCGACTGTTGAGTTAGTGACAAGTCGACCTGTGATTGGGATTGTCTCCGTTGACAACTATGATGACTTAGAAGATGAAACATCGGAGTCTGATATCAGTCATATCAATAGTTTTGTAGCCAATTTTGTTTCAGAATTTGCTGGGAAGCATGCCATGTTCTCTCGTCGAGTGAGTATGGACCGCTTTTATCTATTTACGGACTACACGGTGCTTGAGGGCTTGATGAATGATAAATTTTCTGTTATTGATGCATTCAGAGAAGAGGCGAAACAGAGACAGTTGCCCTTGACCTTAAGTATGGGATTTTCTTATGGTGATGGAAATCATGATGAGATAGGGAAAGTTGCATTGCTCAACTTGAACTTGGCTGAAGTGCGTGGTGGCGACCAAGTGGTTGTCAAGGAAAACGACGAAACGAAAAATCCAGTTTATTTTGGTGGTGGATCTGCTGCCTCAATCAAACGTACACGGACCCGTACGCGTGCTATGATGACGGCTATTTCAGATAAGATTCGTAGTGTGGATCAGGTTTTTGTAGTTGGTCACAAAAATCTAGATATGGATGCTCTTGGCTCTGCTGTAGGTATGCAGTTATTTGCTAGTAATGTAACAGAAAATAGCTATGCTATTTATGACGAAGAACAAATGTCGCCGGATATTGAACGAGCTGTTTCATTCTTAGAAAAAGAAGGAGTTACAAAGTTGTTGTCTGTTAAGGACGCAATGGGGATGGTGACCAATCGTTCTTTGTTGATTCTTGTAGACCACTCAAAGACAGCTTTAACTTTATCAAAAGATTTTTATGATTTATTTACCCAAACCATCGTCATCGACCACCACAGACGGGATCAGGATTTTCCAGATAATGCGGTTATTACTTATATCGAAAGTGGTGCAAGTAGTGCCAGTGAGTTGGTAACGGAATTGATTCAGTTCCAGAATTCTAAGAAAAATCGTTTGAGTCGTATGCAAGCAAGTGTTTTAATGGCTGGTATGATGTTGGATACTAAAAATTTCACCTCACGAGTGACTAGTCGGACATTTGATGTTGCTAGCTATCTCAGAACGCGCGGAAGCGATAGTATTGCTATCCAGGAAATGGCTGCGACGGATTTTGAAGAATATCGTGAGGTCAATGAACTGATTTTACAGGGGCGTAAATTAGGTTCAGATGTACTGATAGCAGAGGCTAAGGACTCGAAATGCTATGATACAGTTGTTATTAGTAAGGCAGCAGATGCCATGTTAGCTATGTCAGGTATTGAAGCGAGTTTTGTTCTTGCGAAGAATACACAAGGGTTTATCTCTATCTCAGCTCGCAGTCGTAGTAAGCTGAATGTACAACGGATCATGGAAGAGCTGGGAGGTGGAGGCCACTTTAATTTGGCAGCAGCTCAAATTAAGGATTCAACCTTGTCAGAAGCAGGTGAAAAACTGACAGAAATTGTATTAAATGAAATAAAGGAAAAGGAGAAAGAAGAATGAAAGTAATCTTTTTAGCAGATGTTAAAGGAAAAGGAAAAAAAGGCGAAATTAAGGAAGTACCAACAGGGTATGCACAAAACTTTCTTATCAAAAAGAATTTAGCAAAAGAAGCAACTGCTCAAGCTGTAGGTGAACTTCGTGGTAAACAAAAATCAGAAGAGAAAGCTCACGCTGAGATGATTGCAGAAGCAAAAGCAATTAAAGACCAACTAGAAGCAGAAGAAACGGTTGTAGAATTTGTTGAAAAAGTTGGTCCAGATGGCCGTACTTTTGGTTCTATTACCAATAAGAAAATTGCAGAAGAATTGCAAAAGCAATTTGGAATTAAGATTGATAAACGTCATATTCAAGTACAAGCTCCGATTCGAGCTGTTGGTTTGATTGATGTACCAGTGAAAATCTATCAAGATATTACAAGTGTAATCAATCTTCGTGTGAAAGAAGGGTAAATTTACACTTTCTTGACAAGATTGTAAAAGGAAGGGAAGTCTGATGGCAGAAGTAGAAGAGTTACGAGTACAACCTCAAGATATCTTAGCTGAGCAATCCGTTTTAGGGGCTATCTTTATTGACGAGAGTAAGCTTGTTTTTGTGCGAGAATATATTGAGTCTCGGGACTTTTTTAAGTATGCCCATCGTTTGATTTTCCAAGCTATGGTCGATTTATCCGATCGTGGCGATGCTATAGATGCAACAACGGTTCGTACCATTCTTGATAATCAAGGTGATTTACAGAATATTGGTGGCCTGTCTTACTTGGTTGAGATTGTCAATTCTGTGCCAACTTCTGCTAATGCGGAGTATTATGCTAAGATTGTTGCAGAGAAGGCCATGCTACGTCGATTAATCTCCAAGTTGACAGAGTCTGTCAATCAAGCTTACGAGGCTTCGCAACCAGCTGATGAAATCATTGCTCAGGCAGAAAAAGGCCTGATTGATGTCAGCGAAAATGCTAATCGAAGTGGATTTAAGAACATTCGAGATGTGTTGAATATCAACTTTGGAAATCTGGAAACTCGCTCGCAACAAACGACCGATATTACAGGTATTGCGACAGGCTATCGTGACTTGGATCATATGACGACTGGACTTCATGAGGAGGAGTTGATTATCCTAGCAGCCCGTCCAGCGGTTGGTAAGACAGCCTTTGCATTGAATATTGCTCAGAATATTGGGACTAAGTTGGACAAAACGGTTGCTATTTTTTCACTCGAAATGGGTGCGGAAAGTCTAGTGGACCGTATGTTGGCGGCAGAAGGCTTGGTGGAATCGCATTCTATCCGTACGGGTCAATTGACTGATGAGGAGTGGCAAAAATATACCATTGCTCAAGGGAATCTAGCTAATGCAAGTATCTATATCGATGATACGCCAGGGATTCGGATTACAGAGATTCGTTCTCGTTCTCGTAAACTGGCTCAAGAAACTGGAAATCTTGGTTTGATTTTAATAGACTATTTGCAGCTTATCACGGGAACTGGTCGGGAAAATCGTCAACAAGAGGTTTCAGAAATTTCACGTCAGTTGAAAATTTTAGCTAAGGAACTGAAGGTTCCAGTAATCGCTCTAAGTCAGCTTTCTCGTGGTGTAGAACAACGTCAGGATAAGAGACCGGTCTTGTCTGATATTCGTGAATCGGGGTCTATTGAGCAGGACGCTGATATCGTAGCCTTTCTTTATCGCGACGATTACTATGAGCGTGGTGGTGAAGAAGAGGAAGGCATACCAAACAATAAGGTAGAAGTTATTATCGAGAAAAACCGTAGTGGAGCTCGTGGAACAGTGGAATTAATTTTCCAAAAAGAATACAATAAATTTTCAAGTATCTCAAAGAGGGAGGCATAAGATGTCAGATGCATTTACAGATGTAGCCAAGATGAAAAAAATCAAAGAAGAAATCAAGGCACATGAGGGACAAGTCGTAGAAATGACCTTGGAGAATGGTCGTAAGCGCCAAAAAAATAGATTGGGGAAGCTAATTGAGGTTTATCCATCCCTATTTATCGTTGAATTTGGAAACGTTGAAGGAGATAAACAAGCTAATGTTTATGTTGAATCCTTTACTTACTCAGATATCCTTACAGAAAAGAATTTGATTCATTATCTTGACTAAAGTGAGAAATTTTCTCACTTTTTCTTTTTTCTCCGAATAATTTAAGTGAAGGCAATCTTCGATTTATATTATTTTTTAAGGAGGAAGAATGAAAATTTCACCATTTACAGTAACAGAGACAGGGTTTTCTTTTAGAAAATCAGTTAAAAAGGTTGTTCCTTTTTTAGTAGTAGGATTGATGCTAGCAGCGGGTGATAGTGTATATGCTTATTCTGGAGGGAATGGATCGTTTGCGCGTGGGGATGACTATCCTGCTCATTATAAAAATGGGAGCCAGGAGATTGATAAATGGCGCATGTATTCTCGTCAGTGTACTTCTTTTGCAGCCTTTCGTTTGAGTAATGTCAATGGTTTTGAGATTCCGGCGGCTTATGGAAATGCGAATGAATGGGGCTATCGTGCTCGTCGTGAAGGGTATCGTGTAGATAATACACCAATGATTGGCTCCATTGCTTGGTCTACTGCAGGAACTTATGGTCATGTTGCTTGGGTGTCAAATGTAATGGGAGATCAGATTGAGATTGAAGAATACAACTATGGAATAAGGGAATCTTACAATAAGCGCGTCGTGAAGGCCAATACTATGACCGGTTTTATTCATTTTAAAGATTTGGCTGCTGGCAGTGTTGGAAATAGTCAAACTTCAGTTTCCGCAGGAGGAACACATTCTTTCAAGGCTAAGGCTGCTATCAAAAATCAGCCTCTAGCTAGCGCAACTGCAATTGATTACTATTATCCTGGGGAGAATGTTCATTATGATCAAATTCTAGAAAAAGATGGATACAAATGGTTGAGTTATACGGCTTATAACGGAAGTCGTCGCTATATCCAGCTAGAGGGAGTGACTTCTTCACAGAATTATCAGAATCAATCAGGAAATAGCTCTAGCTATGGATCCAATAGTAGTTCAACTGTTGGTTGGAAGAAAATAAATGGTAGTTGGTATCATTTCAAATCAAATGGCTCTAAATCAACAGGTTGGTTGAAGGATGGGTCTAGCTGGTATTATTTGAAATCATCTGGTGAAATGCAGACAGGATGGTTAAAGGAAAATGGGGTTTGGTATTATCTGGATAGTTCAGGGGCAGTGAAAACAGGCTGGTACCAAGTATCTGGTAAATGGTACTATGCTTATAGTTCAGGAGCTCTTGCTGTCAGCACTACAATCAATGGTTACACAGTAAATGCCAACGGTGAGTGGGTTTAAAATCGTAAAATTTACTATAGAAAATGTAAATAATGAAAAGAAAACAAAAAGAAAGCTTATAAAATAGACTTTCTTTTTTCTGTTATGGAGGTATATTTGAAAATCAACATAAGTATATAATTGTATAAATAAAATACCCCATTACTTGATTATGTTTTTAGAAAGTGTTACAATGGACTCGAATATGATTTTATAAAAGGGGTTTCAAAAATGGATAAAAAGAAAATGATTTTAACTAGCTTAGCAAGTGTTGCTGTTTTGGGAGCGGCATTTGTTGCATCTCAACCGTCAGTCGTGAAAGCTGATGATAAACCAACAGCTACTCAACCGATTGGAGAAACTAAACCTACACCTGCTGCTGAAACTCCAAAAACTGAAGTAGAAAAAGCTAAGGAAGCTGAAAAAGAAGCTAACGCTAAAGTTGATGCAGCTCAAGAAAAAGTAGATACAACAACTACTATAGCAACTGATGCAACTACTAAACTTGAAACAGAGAAAAAAGAAGCTGCTGAGGCTGATGCTGCAAAAACTAAAGCTGAAGAAGCTAAGAAAATGGCTGACGATGAATTAGCTAAAGCAAAAGAAGAAGCTGCTAAAGCTGACTCTAAAGCAAAAGAAGAAGCCGCAAAAGAAGAAGCAGCTGCAAAAGAAGAAGCAGAAGCTAAAGAAGCTTTAACTGAAGCTTTGAAACAAATTCCTGATAACGAATTGCTTGACAAAAAAGCAAAAGAAGAATTATTGAAGTCTGTTGAGTCTGGTGAATTAAATGCTTCTGATATTCTTGCTGAGTTAGCAGATGATGCTGAAAAAGCACAAGATACTAATCCAACAATTAAAACAGAAGCTCCTGTATCTAAGGACAAGCTTCCTGAAGAGGTGCAAGCGGGAATTGAGGAAGGTGAAGCAGCGGATGCTGCTCGTCCTGAATCAGAAAAATTGCAAGACAAAGCTGATGATTTAACTGAAACAATTGAAAACTTAACGGATGATGCTGAGAAATTAAAAGCCGATGCTGAAAAGAAAGCTGAAACACTAAAAAAACAGGAAGATACTTTAAAAGAAGCAAAAGAGGCTCTTAAATCCGCTAAAGATAATGGATTTAGTGAAGATATCACAGCACCGTTAGAAAAAGCTGTAACTGCGATTGAAAAAGAACGTGATACTGCGAAGTCTGAATTTGATGAAGCTGATGAAAAAATTCAAGCTGCTGCAGCTGAAATTCAAGATTTAACTGAAAAACGTGATAATCTTCTTGAAGAAGTAAAAAAAGCAGAAGCAAAAGAAGCTGCAGAATCAGCTAAACCAGCAGAAGAAACTCCAGAGGAAGAAGCTGAACCAACCGAAGCTGAAAAAGCTGCTAAAGCTAAAGCAGAGGCTGATGCTAAAGTTGCTGAATTAGAGAAAAAAGTAGCTGAAGAAGCTAAAAAGGTTGAAGAAGCTACAGCGAAAGCTAAAAAAGAAGCTGCTGATGTAACTGCTGCTGAGACTGCAAAAACAGAAGCAGACAAAGCTCAAGCTGACGCAGAAGCTGAATTAGCTAAGGCTAAAGAAGAAGCAGCTAAAGCAAAAGCTAAAGTTGAAGAAGAAGTAAAAAAAGAAGAAGACGCTAAAAAAGAAGAAGCAGCTAACTTAGAAGCTTTGAAAGGTGCTTTAGAGCAACTTGAAAAAAAAGCTGAAGATAAAGTCAACAAGGATGATAGCATCAAGCCAGAAGATAAAGCGAAAGCTATCGAAGAAGAAAAAGCTGAAATCGGTAAAGAAGCTTTACTAAAAGCGATTGAAGATGGAGTTCTTACAGCTACTCAAGCTATAGATGAATTCCTCAACGATGCCGACACAAAAGATAAAGCTCCTGAAGCTTATAAAACTAAAGAATTAACTGCTGACGAAACTAAAAAAATTGAAGAAGCAGCTAAAAAAGAAGCTTCTAAACCAATTGTCAAAAAACTTACAGACATTGCTGATGATTTAGCTGAAAAAATTGAAAAATTAACTAAAGTAGCTGAGGAAGATAAAGCTGACGCTACTGAAAAAGCTAAGGTAGTAGAAGAGAAAAATGCTGCATTAGAGAAACAAAAAGAAACTTTAGAAAAAGCTAAAACTGCTCTTGAAACTGCTAAGAAAAACAATGCGGATCAAGCTATCCAAGATGGATTGCAAGATGCTGTAACTAAACTAGAAGCTTCAGTTGCTTCTGCTAAAACTGTCGCTGATGAAGCTCAAGCTAAATTTGACGAAGTTAACGAAGCTGTAAAAGCATACAAATCTGCAATCGATGAGCTAACTGACGATTACAACGCAACTTTAGGTTATATCGAAAACTTAAAAGAAGTTCCTAAGGGTGAAGAATCTAAAGACTTCGAAGGTGGAGTAAATGATGATGAAGCAACTACTGAGCCTGCTAAGGAAGCGGATGAGGTTCCAACGGTTCCTAATGCTCCAGAATTCAATGGTGGGGTAAATCCTGCTGACGCTCCTACAGCTGAAGAAAAACCTGAATTCAACGGCGGAGTGAACGATGAAGAAGCGCCTACAACACCAGCAACTCCAGAGTTCAATGGTGGGGTAAATGATGCTGACGCTCCTACAGCTGAAGAAAAACCTGAATTCAACGGCGGAGTGAATGATACAACACCTCCAACTGAAAATACTCCAGAGTTCAATGGTGGTGTAAATGATCCTGAAGCTCCTACTGTTCCTAACAATCCAGACGGAGAAGCTCCAAAACCAACTAAACCTGAAACTTCAAACGGTGATGCACTTGTTCAACCTGAACTTCCAGCATTTAAAGGTGGAGTTAACGCTGTTGAAGCTGCTGTTAATGAAGTTCCAGAATATACAGGAGGCGTTAATAGTGTAGAAGCAGCAATTAACGAAGTTCCAGAATATAAAGGTGGTGCTAATTTTGTCTTAGCAGCTGTTAACGAAGTTCCAGAATATACAGGGCCTTTATCTACAAATGGTGAAGACGCTACAGTGAATAATGTTCCTGAATATGGAGAAACAGGCGCACCAGCAATTAATGAAGTTCCAGCGTATGCAGAAACAGGCGCACCAGCAATTAATGAAGTTCCAGAATATACTCTTACAACAGCAGGTACTAACAAGGATAATACTTATCAAGCACCAGCACCAGCAGCAAAAGCAGAAGATAAAAAAGAACTTCCAAATACTGGTGGTAAAGATAATGTTGCAGTTGCATCATTGGGATTCCTTGGATTGTTCCTTGGTGCTATTCCATTTGTGAAACGTAAAAACTAATTCATTTCGTAGTTTGCAAGAGAAGGAATAACTTCCTTCTCTTTTGTATATTATCTTAGTTTCTCTCAGGGAATTCTTCCCAATGGTATTTTTTGGTGCTTTCCTTTATAATGGGTGTATGGATAAGAAAAAATTATTATTGATTGATGGGTCTTCTGTTGCTTTTCGGGCGTTTTTTGCGCTCTATCAGCAGTTGGACCGTTTTAAGAATGCGGCTGGCTTGCATACCAATGCGATTTACGGTTTCCAGTTGATGTTAAGTCATTTATTGGAGCGGGTTGAGCCAAGTCATATTTTGGTGGCTTTTGATGCGGGAAAGACGACCTTCCGGACAGAGATGTATGCGGACTATAAGGGTGGTCGGGCTAAGACTCCTGATGAGTTTCGTGAGCAATTTCCCTTTATTCGTGAGTTGCTGGATCATATGGGGATTCGTCACTATGAGTTGGCTCAGTATGAGGCAGATGATATCATTGGGACGCTGGATAAGCTAGCAGAGCAGGATGGTTTTGATATTACCATTGTCAGTGGGGACAAGGATTTGATTCAGCTGACGGATGAGCATACGGTGGTTGAAATTTCCAAGAAAGGTGTGGCTGAGTTTGAGGCCTTTACGCCAGACTATCTTATGGAAAAGATGGGCATTACACCGACGCAGTTTATCGATCTCAAGGCGCTCATGGGTGATAAGTCGGATAATATCCCTGGAGTAACCAAAATTGGTGAAAAGACAGGTATCAAGCTCTTGCTGGAGCATGGCTCACTCGAGGGGATTTATGAGAATATCGATGGTATGAAGGCTTCTAAGATGAAGGAAAATCTCATCAATGATAAGGAACAGGCCTTTTTGTCAAAAACACTGGCGACCATTGATACCAAGGCACCGATTGAGATTGGTTTGAAGGATTTGGTCTATAGTGGTCCAGATGTGGAAAATCTTGGGAAATTCTACGATGAGATGGGCTTCAAACAGCTCAGACAGGCCTTAAATGTGTCATCAGCTGATGTCGCTGAGAGCTTGGATTTCACTATTGTTGACCAAATCAGTCAAGATATGCTGAGTGAAGAGTCTATCTTCCATTTTGAGCTTTTTGGTGAGAATTACCATACGGATGATTTGGTTGGTTTTGCTTGGTCTTGTGGCGATAAGCTCTATGCCACAGATAAGCTTGAACTTTTGCAAGACTCGATTTTCAAGGATTTTCTAGAAAAAACACCTTTGAGAGTTTATGACTTTAAGAAGGCCAAAGTTCTCTTGCATCGTTTTGATGTGAATTTGCAGGCGCCTGCTTTTGACAGTCGCTTGGCTAAATACCTCCTTTCGACTGTGGAGGACAATGAAATTGCGACCATCGCGAGTCTCTACGGTCAGACTTACTTGGTTGATGATGAAACTTTCTACGGTAAGGGTGTCAAGAAGGCCCTTCCTGAACGCGAGAAATTCTTGGAACACTTGGCTCGGAAGATTGCAGTTTTGGTCGAAAC
This sequence comes from Streptococcus mitis, assembly GCF_002096895.1. Taxonomy (GTDB): domain Bacteria; phylum Bacillota; class Bacilli; order Lactobacillales; family Streptococcaceae; genus Streptococcus; species Streptococcus mitis_AH. Next base: position 59,280 of record NZ_NCVI01000020.1, read on the forward strand.
AGAGCCTATTGTGCTTGAAAAACTCAGCGAAAATGGGCAATTAGAGCTTCTTTATGATATGGAGCAACCTCTGGCTTTTGTCCTTGCCAAGATGGAAATTGCTGGGATTACGGTTAAGAAAGAGACCTTGCTTGAGATGCAGGCTGAAAATGAGCTTGTTATTGAAAAACTGACTCAGGAGATTTACGAACTGGCTGGTGAGGAGTTTAATATCAACTCGCCTAAGCAGTTGGGCGTGCTTCTCTTTGAAAAATTGGGGCTACCTCTAGAATACACTAAGAAAACCAAGACAGGTTATTCGACAGCGGTGGATGTGTTAGAGCGCCTGGCTCCTATTGCTCCGATTGTTAAGAAAATCCTCGATTACCGTCAGATTGCCAAGATTCAGTCTACTTATGTGATTGGCTTGCAGGACTGGATTTTGGCTGATGGCAAGATTCATACTCGCTATGTGCAGGATTTGACCCAGACAGGGCGTCTGTCTAGTGTGGATCCAAACTTGCAAAATATTCCTGTTCGCTTGGAGCAAGGGCGTCTTATTCGGAAGGCTTTTGTGCCTGAGTGGGAGGATAGTGTCCTGCTTAGTTCGGACTATTCACAGATTGAATTACGTGTTTTAGCGCATATTTCTAAGGATGAGCACTTGATTAAGGCTTTCCAAGAGGGGGCAGATATCCATACTTCGACAGCTATGCGGGTCTTTGGCATTGAGCGTTCTGAGGATGTGACTGCAAACGACCGTCGCAATGCCAAGGCTGTTAACTTTGGAGTGGTTTACGGGATTTCAGATTTTGGTTTGTCTAATAATCTGGGCATCAGCCGTAAGGAGGCCAAGGCTTACATTGATACCTACTTTGAACGCTTCCCAGGTATTAAAAACTACATGGATGAAGTGGTGCGTGAGGCGCGTGATAAGGGCTATGTAGAGACCCTCTTCAAGCGTCGTCGTGAGTTGCCGGATATCAATTCGCGTAACTTTAACATTCGTGGTTTTGCAGAGCGGACAGCTATCAACTCTCCTATCCAGGGGTCGGCGGCAGATATTCTCAAAATTGCCATGATTCAGCTGGATAAAGCCTTGGTTGCAGGGGGGTATCAGACTAAGATGCTTCTGCAAGTGCACGATGAAATCGTCCTTGAAGTTCCTAAGTCTGAATTGGCAGAGATGAAAAAATTGGTGAAACAAACTATGGAAGAAGCCATTCAACTCAGTGTTCCTCTTATCGCAGATGAAAATGAAGGGGCAACCTGGTACGAGGCTAAATAAAAAAGCTATATAGAGTTTGAAACACTTGTTTTCAAACTCTTTTTCATGTTTTTCTGTAAGCAGTTTCCTTGACATTTTTTTTGTTTTGCGCTATCATATGTCCATATAATATATGGGAGTCTGTGTACAGTCTGAGAGGAAGCGTTAAGCTTCGACCGCACCTGATCTGGGTAATGCCAGCGTAGGGAACGATACTTAGTCTATTCTTGACCTTTTCCATATATGGTAAAGGTTTTTCTTTTTATCAAAGGAAAACGAGAAGAGGAGGTTTTTATGAAAGCAAGCATTGCCTTGCAAGTTTTACCCCTAGCACAGGGGATTGATCGGATTGCTGTTATTGATCAGGTCATTGCTTATCTACAAGCTCAAGAAGTGACCATGGTGGTGACACCATTTGAAACGGTCTTGGAAGGGGAGTTTGATGAGCTTATGCGCATTCTCAAAGAAGCGCTGGAGGTGGCAGGGCAGGAGGCAGATAATGTCTTTGCCAATGTCAAAATAAATGTAGGAGAGATTTTAAGTATTGATGAGAAACTTGAAAAGTATACTGAGACGACACATTAGTCTATTGGGCTTTATGGGGGTCTTGTCAATCTGGCAGTTAGCAGGTTTTCTTAAACTTCTCCCCAAGTTTATCCTGCCGACACCTCTTGAAATTCTTCTGTCCTTTGTTCGTGATAGAGAATTTCTCTGGCACCATAGCTGGGCCACCTTGAGAGTGGCTTTACTGGGGTTGGTTTTGGGAGTCTTGATTGCCTGTCTCATGGCTGTACTTATGGACAGTTTGACTTGGCTTAATGACCTGATTTACCCAATGATGGTGGTCGTCCAGACCATTCCGACCATTGCCATAGCTCCTATTCTGGTCTTGTGGCTAGGTTATGGGATTTTGCCCAAGATTGTCTTGATTATCTTGACGACAACCTTTCCCATCATCGTCAGCATTTTGGACGGTTTTAGGCATTGTGACAAGGATATGCTGACCTTGTTTAGTCTGATGCGGGCAAATCCTTGGCAAATTCTGTGGCATTTTAAAATCCCAGTCAGCCTGCCTTACTTTTATGCAGGTCTGAGGGTCAGTGTCTCCTACGCCTTTATCACAACAGTGGTATCTGAGTGGTTGGGAGGCTTTGAAGGACTAGGTGTCTACATGATTCAGTCCAAGAAACTGTTTCAGTATGATACTATGTTTGCTATTATTATTCTGGTATCGATTATCAGTCTTCTCGGTATGAAGCTGGTTGATGTCAGTGAAAAATATGTTATTAAATGGAAACGTTCGTAGAATAAGAATGTTTCTGAAAAAGAAAAGAGGAAATTGAAATGAAGAAAACATGGAAAGTGTTTTTAACGCTTGTGACAGCTCTTGTAGCTGTTGTGCTTGTGGCCTGTGGTCAAGGAACTGCTTCTAAGGACAACAAAGAGGCAGAACTCAAGAAAATCGACTTTATCCTAGACTGGACACCAAATACCAACCACACAGGGCTTTATGTGGCTAAGGAAAAAGGCTACTTCAAGGAAGCTGGAGTAGATGTAGACTTGAAACTTCCGCCAGAAGAAAGTTCTTCTGACTTGGTTATCAATGGCAAGGCACCATTTGCAGTGTATTTCCAAGATTACATGGCGAAGAAATTGGAAAAAGGCGCAGGAATCACTGCCGTTGCAGCTATCGTAGAACACAATACATCAGGAATCATCTCTCGTAAATCTGACAATGTAGCTAGTCCAAAAGACTTGGTTGGTAAGAAATACGGAACTTGGAATGACCCAACTGAACTTGCTATGTTGAAAACCTTGGTAGAATCACAAGGTGGGGACTTTGAGAAGGTAGAAAAAGTACCAAATAACGACTCAAACTCTATCACACCGATTGCTAACGGTGTCTTTGACACTGCTTGGATCTACTACGGTTGGGATGGTATCCTTGCAAAATCTCAAGGTGTAGATGCTAACTTTATGTACTTGAAAGACTACGTTAAAGAATTTGACTACTACTCACCAGTTATCATCGCAAACAACGACTACCTTAAAGACAACAAAGAAGAAGCTCGCAAAGTCATCCAAGCTATCAAAAAAGGTTACCAATATGCCATGGAACATCCAGAAGAAGCAGCTGATATCCTCATCAAAAATGCCCCTGAACTCAAGGAAAAACGTGACTTTGTCATCGAATCTCAAAAATACTTGTCAAAAGAATACGCAAGCGACAAGGAAAAATGGGGACAATTTGACGCAGCTCGCTGGAATGCCTTCTACAAATGGGATAAAGAAAATGGTATCCTTAAAGAAGACTTGACAGACAAAGGCTTCACCAATGAATTTGTGAAATAATGACAGAAATTAGACTAGAACACGTCAGTTATGCCTATGGTCAGGAGAGGATTTTAGAGGATATCAACCTACAGGTGACTTCAGGAGAAGTTGTTTCTATCCTAGGTCCAAGTGGTGTTGGTAAGACTACGCTTTTCAACTTAATTGCGGGGATTTTAGAAGTTCAGTCAGGGAGAATTGTCCTTGATGGTGAAGAAAATCCCAAGGGGCGCGTGAGTTATATGTTACAAAAGGATCTGCTCTTGGAACACAAGACGGTGCTTGGTAATATCATTCTGCCCCTCTTGATTCAAAAGGTGGATAAGGCAGAAGCTATTGCTCGCGCAGATGAAATTCTTGCGACCTTCCAGTTGACAGCTGTAAGAGATAAATACCCTCATGAACTCAGTGGTGGGATGCGCCAGCGTGTGGCCTTGCTTCGTACCTATCTTTTCGGTCACAAGCTCTTTCTCCTAGATGAAGCCTTTAGCGCCTTGGATGAGATGACCAAGATGGAACTACACGCTTGGTATCTGGAGATTCACAAGCAGTTGCAACTGACAACATTGATTATCACGCACAGTATCGAGGAGGCCCTCAATCTTAGCGACCGCATCTATATCTTGAAAAATCGTCCTGGGCAGATTGTTTCAGAAATTAAACTAGATTGGTCTGAAGATGAGGACAAAGAAGTTCAAAAGATTGCCTACAAACGTCAAATCTTGGCAGAATTAGGCTTAGATAAGTAGAGAAATAGGGAGTTGGTGAAGATTATTCTTTACCAGCGCCCTTTTTCTTTTAAAAATGAGAAAATTTCGGTATAATAGTCAATTATACCGAAATCATTCTATAATCGTTGATACATAAGGGTTTTATGTATCGCTTTTTTTATTTTGTGGACTTTTTTAAGAACTTTTTATTTTTTCGAGGGCAGTTTCAAAGAATGAGACTGCTCTTTTTTGGTTCTCTTTTGATAAATGGCTGTAAGTGTCCATGGTTACAGATATTTTTGCATGGCCAAGTCGTGTCTGTATCTCCTTGTAAGGTAGACCAGCATTAAGCAAGATACTAGCGTGAGTGTGTCGGAAAGCATGAAAGCCTAAATCAGTACAGTTAGCGTTTTTTAAGTGCTTATGTAGGCGATAATCAACCTTTCGAGTATTGACATAGTTGTCAAAGCTATCAGAGAATACTTTCTCATAGGTTAAGCCAATGTTTCTACCGTTTTCCGCTTGTCTCGCTCGGTAGAGACGAAGCATGAGCACTGTTTTATGATCGATATCTAGAACTCTATAGCTTGATTTTGTCTTAGGAGTGTTTACCTGGTTTAAAATGTTGAGTGTTTTGTTGATATCGATCGTTCCGTTCTGCAGATCAATATCAGACCATTCCAGGGCCAGACATTCACGGATGCGCAGGCCAGTAGCTAGGAGCGTTTTATAAAGCACAGTATCATAAAAATTGATAAAGGTATTTTCTAGGTTATCGAGATAGGAGAGGAAGTTTTTAAGTTCCTGATCTTGAAAGTATTTAATTTCTTGTTTATCTCTAGTTATCTTTCTAGGAATGACAACATCACGAGCAGGGTTATTGTCTAATGCTTGGATGGAAACCCCATACTGTAGTATACGTTTATTTAAGGCATGAAGATGATTGTATTCTTTATACCCCGTTCCGTCCTGATTATACTCATCTGCCCATTTATTTACCTGAGTTTGGATAATGACAGGTGTAAGTTTATCTAGTTTGTAAGTACCAAATGAGGGCAAGAGGTAATTATTTAAGCAACCTTTTATCTTTATCTGCGTATTAGTCTTTATGGTATGTTGGTAGGTTTGCCAGAATAAGTCCACAAGTTCGCTATAGGTTGTTATATGTGAGCGTTGTTTCCGTGTAGAGCCGTTTTTCTCAAATTCTACCTTAGCCTGGGTGGCCTTGTTTTTGAGTTCTTTCTTTGTTCGTGCTGATATGGTAGTCTTGACCTTCTTACCAGTCACAGAATCAATGCCAAGATAGATACTAGAGCGGTAGACTGCTGATCCGTCTTTTTTCGTGTGTTGTGTAATTTTCATGGTTTAACTCCTTTTTCCATCAGCAGGCAAGCAATTAGAAAAGGTTTTGAGTTTGTACCATGCGAGGAGCTACGAGAACTCCTCTATTTTCGATTTTAAGCAGTCAGACGGTAAATAATACCAGAGTATGAAACAAGGCGGATATGGGGCTTATATGGGGAATAGAAAAAGTGTATCAACTAAAAAGCTGATACACTTATTTTCTTGTTGTAACCCTGACCTATATAGAGATACAGGCATAGAGCAGTGTAACCCAAAAGGGTTTCTTTTACGATTAAGAAATATAATATCACTTTTTAGAAATTTTTACAAGTGTTTTAACAAAATTTATGTAGATTTCTACAATTTTCGGATTTTGTTTGTAGTAATCTTCATGTTTTTTAGCACGTTTTGCAATTTTGATAAATTCTTTAAAACGCTGTTTTCCTAGTGCTTTACTACAATATTCACGATGCAATACTACGAGGGAAAATATATCATGTATTTTACGATATTTTATAATATCCCGAGAGATATTAAGCATAGAAGCAAGAGAAGTAATAGAACTTGAAGGGGATAGTGTTTGCTCTAACACATCCACCAGTATAACATTGCTATGGGCGCAAGCGTTACGAATATGGCGAGCATATTTCCCTAACTGCTTCGCTTTTTTTAGCCGTTTATTGCTTGGATATTTATCACAGTACATTTCAACCAAGTAGCATAGATTCCCAAAGTCCATGACTTCAATCAATACCCATATAGGGATATCATTTTTATGTTTGATATAAACGTTTTTTAGGTAATGATTTTTTGATAAAGCGTTTTTAGTATTTGTAAACCCTATAGGATTATAGACAGCATAATCCTTTACTATATCGTATCCATCAACTTTTGGATTTTTCGTTATAACATCCATTAGAGCAGTTTTGATACTATGTTCAACGTCCAGACAAATATCCATTAGGAAGTAACGTATCTGCATATCAATTACAGCCAGGTCAGCTAACGTCGCAAATTCTATATTATATTTACCATCTATTTTATTGAAAAGTTTTCGATAGCTCGATATTTTATAGTAGTAGTTCCGTGTTTGTAATATATCTTTAGCAGTGTTCTGATCAAAAATATTGAACAGAATACCATTTGCGACCATCTTATCAATTAATGCTTGGTAGCTTAAAAGTTGTTTTCTTGTATCGTCCATTATTCTCCTTTCTGTTAATCAAACCTGCAAATTCTCTCCATTTTCGCGCATAGTAGATGAAAATTAAGATATGTTGTATAAAGGTTTTATAGAATCTTCTCAAAAACCATTGTAGCCTGGATACGGTCTCCACCGCCTAAACCTTTGCTTCCACCATTGGCGGTTGTGATTGTATGCAGGCGGTAGCCTTTTGAAGCTTGTTTATTGATAACATCTTCTAATTCTGTAAGGTTTCCTGATCCAGTACCGAAAAACTTTTCTTTTAAAGTTACCTGGAGTACAACGTAGTGTAGTCCATTTACTTCAGATGCAGTAGAAAAGCTTCCTTCTTGTTTTACAGTGTCAAAAAATCCCATGGGGTTTACTCCTTATCAGTATTTTCAAATAATATTACTTGTCGTTATTTTTTTTAAATGATACTGCATCTTTCTTTGCGAATTTTTTTGCAATAGTTCTAAGCAGTTCTCTTTCATCATCGGTGCAGAAAAAGTAGTTAAGCATCAATTCTAGAGCGAATGGATCAAGATGCTTTCTTAATTTTTCATAGTCATAAAAATCTAAATCGGTTTTTGACAATTGCATATAGTCAAATTCTTGCCATGAACGATACTCTCTTGGTGTTGGGATGTAACCATCAAATGGGTCTTTTTTACTATTTGAGTAATTTAGCAAGTAGGCAACACTTACTCCAAAGAAATCAGCTAATTGTTTTGCTTTTTCTGGTTTGATTTGGCTTTCTTCATTTTCCCAATTTTGAAGAGTTCGATAATGAACTCCGATATTTTCAGCTAATTCCTTTTGGGATAGCTTTTTCTCTTGTCTTAATTCTTTTAATCTATTCATGTTTTTCACGCCTTTCATAGATGATTATAAACTATTTTTTCAAAAAGTACATTTTTTTTGTGTAAATTTTAAAAAAATAGTTGACATCAGAAAAATAATTGTGTATTATACAATCAAGCACAGGAAAAATGTGCATAATCCAATTTTTCACACTTTCAATCTATTCGTGGAGGGAGATTTTCTAAGAAAGGAGGGAACCTATGAGTAAATTAAAAGGCTATCGGGTTATGTTAGGGTTTACACAGCAACAGATGGCGGACAAGTTAGGTATTTCTTTGCAGTCTTATAACAACAAAGAATTAGGAAAAACACCATTCAATGACAAAGAACGCCTAGCGATTAAGTCAATGGTTGCAGAAATCAAATCAGACATAACCATAGATGAACTATTTTATAGTTAGAAAGGAGCAACACAATCGTAATACTATCTTACATTTATAAATTTCTCATGTGGTGCTTTAGCACTGGGGATTGATTTATCAGACTAGCTAATTTTTGCTAGATTCAGGTGCTTGCTACCTATGGCAGTATCAAGGGTTTGTAGGGGTTTATTCTCTCCTAAATTTTCCCTACCTCAATGATTTACTTTGGTACTGTTTTAGGTGGCAAGCACGAACAACAAGAAGAAAGGAGCGAACCAATGGAACTGGTTTACATGGACGGCAAGAAAGAGCCGTATACTACGAGTGAGATTATCGCTGAATGTGCTGAAATTAAGCACAGACATTTGAAGATTTTGCTGAATAAACACCGAGAGGACTTTGAGAGTTTTGGAAAGGTGACATTTAAAATTTCACCTTCAGAGAGTGGGCAAAATGTACGGGATTATATTTTGAACGAGCAACAAGCAACATTGCTGATTACTTACTTACGAAATACAGAACCCGTAAAAGAGTTTAAGAAGAACCTGGTCAAAGCCTTTTTTGAAATGCGTAATGAAATTTCTAAACGCTATCTTCAAAGAGAACTGGAAAAGCCAAAGCGCAAGACCTTAACCGAAGCTATCAAATCATGGGAGAAAGCGCCCAAGCATGCCTATAGTACACTTACAAACTTACTGTTAAAGGGAGCGACAGGGAAGAATAAAGCGCAACTCATGAAGGAGCGAGAAAGTAAGAACGGTATTGATGGCTTGACAAGTGTAGAATTGAAAAACTACCAACATTTGGAAGATATGGCAATAGTTATGATTAACTTGAATAGGGGGTATTCAGAAATTAAGGAATTAATTTTTAAAGTATAGGAGTATAGAAAATGGAAAATGATTTTAAGACAGTTACAAATGCCAAAGGGTTAGAAATTCCTAAGTATCCCAAGGATTTTAAAAAGCTAGTTGAGAAAGACAGACAACTAGCTGAATATCTTTGTATGAACTACGAGAACCTGGAGAGTGAAGACCTGGGCGCATTTCTTGAAACGGTGGAGCAGGGATTCAGCTGGATTCTAGATCTTATCGATAGTAAAGACTTGCTTTATAAACCACAGTCAGGTAGTAATCATGCAAAAAGAAAATAAAAAAAATCACTTGCTCAAATTTTGGCCAAGGCGAGCAAGCGACACAATTCAGAGTATAGAAATTTTTTCTATGCTCTGATTATAGCAAAAAATATCTATTCTATCAAATATCTAAAGAAAAACCGAAGAGCAGGCAAGCAATTAGAAAAGGTTTTGAAAATCAAGTGCTGACAGGGTGATTCTAAGACCTTGTTTAGCTGAGAGATGGGTAATTACTCACGAAACACCGCTATAAGCGTTCGCCAACTTGGGGCAATCGCCCAGCGTTTGGAGTGGTGAAGCATACCATATAGAAAACAGGCAAGAAAAAGGACAAGGAAAGGCTAATGGAGAAAAATATGACTCTAAATCTAGATAACATGACACAATCAGAATTTGACAACCGAATTACTGAAATCAAGGATAGAAATCCGAACCTCTTTCAGTTCATCATTGACTTTTTAGATGATAAAGTAACTCCAGAAGAGGTGTACGACTTTCTGAAGATGGAGCGAAGCTATCAAGTAAATTATATCAAGAATTACCAAGCGAGGGCATAGCATGAATGAACTAGATTTGACCAATACACAATCGATTATCTTTGTGGTGGTAATGATTGGCCTACTGCTTTATTTAAACTACCAAGACCGCAAAAAAAGCGCCCAAATCGAGCGAGAGAGTATACAGACGATAGAAACGACTAGCGAGAATTTAAGCCCTGATTATGGGCGATATATTCAGCTTGCAGGGGTTAAGCCATGGGGGTACTAAGATGTTTGAAAAAATGATTGAAGATTTAAAATCTAAGATTTTGGAAGCAGTGGAACGGTATTTAAAAAATCATGAGAAAGTACCTCAAAAAAGATTAGATTTAATCAGCAAGGTGGAACTAAAGGAAGAACTAGGCATAGGAGATAAAACCTTGACAAAATGGGAAGGTGCAGGATTACCACAGTATATACCGCCTATTGAAGATACTAGAAAAGCGTATTATAAAATCTCAGATGTTTTAAAGTTTTTGGGGGTAGATGATGGCAAAGACTAAAATATATTTTTGGTTAAAAGTTGATAAGAAGTTTTTTGATAACCTTTTTATTAAGCGACTTAAAAATATGCCTGGTGGCTACACTATGACAGTGATTTATATCCGCCTTATGTTGGAAAGTTTAGAAGATGACTGCATTTTGTACTATGAAGGATATTTTGATAGTTTGGTACAGGAATTAGCTTTAAAACTGGATGTTTCTGAAGATGATATAAATATGACAGTTGCATATTTTACCAAATGCGGACTGATTCAGATTGATGATGATGGCCATGCTACATTATCACAAGCAAAAGCCATGGTTGAGAGTGAAACAAACTGGGCAAAATACAAGCGAGACCAAAGAAAAAATAGTCAAGATATACCAAAATTGGAGAATGTCCAAAGTAAAGAGACTTTTTCCAACTCATGTCCAACAGAGATAGAGATAGATAAAGAGTCAGATAAAGAGTTATATAAAGAATATATATTGTCAGGTAAACCTGACTTTACTTTCCCAAATTGGTTAACTCCGAGAATGATCGAGGAAATAACTAAAGGACATCCTGAGAAGTATTTAATAAGAATCCCTCTAGCTTATCTGAATCATACAGTAGGGAAAAATTATAAATATTTGGACAAAAACTTGAAGCCGATAATGGCACGATTCAAAGAAGGCTATACACTTGAAGATTTTAAACAGGTGATAGATATTAAAACGGCAGAATGGAAGGATAGTCCTGAATTTTCTAAATATCTGAGACCAGAAACACTTTTCGGATCTAAGTTTGACGGTTATTTGAATCAAAAGCCTAAAACCATAAAAGGGAAGTCTGAAGACAACTTTCCAGATCTACCATTTTAGGAGTTATAAAGATGAAGGAACAATTTAAAGAATTTAATAACAGAAAAATATCGGATAAAGTTTGCGATATTCACCAGGTAAATTATTGGGAAATTTCTGTACCAGTGTTAGGGGGTTCAGAAAGAAAAGTACAAGCATTTTGTCCGGAGTGCGTGAAGGGAGAGATTAAACAGAAAGAGAAAGACCTATTGCAGCAGTTCGAGGACAGGCAAGCTTACTTTAAAACTTATGATGTCTTAATGCGTGATAGTACGATTCCTAACGAGTTGAAGGGGGCAACGTTTGATAATTTCTTTGTTAAGACGACAGAGGAGCGTCAGATGTTAGAGTTTGTAAAGGGGCAAGCCCAGAAGTACCTTGCAGGTATGACAGGAAATACTTTAATCAGCGGTAGCACAGGAATAGGAAAAAGTCATTTATCTCTTGCCCTGGCCAAAGAAATCAATGAGAGCTTCAGAGAGAAGAACGAGCCTAAGAGTGTCTTATTTGTCAGCTTAACCGAGATTATCAAGCAGATAAAAGAAGGCTGGGCTTATGGCAGAAATGCAAACTTAACAGAGTATGAGGCGGTTAAAAAGCTTGTTGATGTTGATTTTCTAATCATCGATGACCTAGGGGCAAAAAATGGGACGGTAACCCCTAAGAGCGATTGGGAACAGGATTTCTTGTTTGATATTATCAATAATCGAGAAACTACGATTTTCAACACGAACCTAGATAGTAGTGAACTGCGGACGGTATACAATGCTAGAAATTCAAGTAGAATTTTGAAAGGTTTAGAAGGGAACACTTTCAAGGCTTTTACGATCAAAGATAAGAGATACACTATAAATACAGTGAGGGGAGAATATCAATGAATGATGATAAAATGCGATTTGCAACAGAAAAAGGATTTGTTGTCTACGAAAAATGTGGTATAATAGAGATAGAAAAAGTTCCAAGTTTTGGAGAAGTTACTTTATTCTATTCAGATGGGAAGTTTACCCATCTAGTCAAAAAAGAAACTAAAAAATAAGTCTATTGAGAACAACTCAGGGACATACCGTAAGCATATAATGCTAGTGGTATGTCCCTTTTTGTTTGCATAGAAAGGGGGTGAGTATTATGTCAGGAGATACTTCTTTAGGGTATGTAGTAGCCAATAAGTTTTCTATGGATCCAGATAAAAGACAGAAAATCTTTTCTCAGTGTAAAAAAGAAGATGATAGCTTAGAACAACGGAAACAAGAAATACTAGAAAAATATGCTAACAAACAAGACAAATCAAAATCTAGAAAAAATGATTCTAAAGGCTCGGAGAGTCATAAAAGAAAAGCTAAGAGCAAAGAATTTTAGAAAAAATTATAAACAAAAATCAGATATTAAAAGATAAAGGAGCAAAAAAATGACAATTAACTTGGCTAAACAAAAAGAAAATCTAGAAGCTTATATCCGGAGTACAGGTTATAACACTAGAGGGATGAAAGTAGAAAATAATCATGTACTCATTGAAAAACCAATCCTTGATAGTTACGAAGACGAACATCAACGTAAAGAACTGGTTGATTTAGTAAATATTATTGAGACTCGTACCCGTGGTGGGGAGTATGAAGTAACTGACTTTGAATCTGATTCATTACAAGAAGTTATAGAAAATTCGGTTGAGAGAACAGAAGCAGATAAAAAGAAAACTATCAGCGTTGATTACTTAGTTAAATTATTCAGTGGAAAACTTGATTTTTCACAGGAGCAATTAGATGATGGCCAATATAATTTAACGGATTTTCTTGGTAAGAAGATTATTAAATTAAAACGTAGAACACGAAATAGAGAGATTGGGAAAATTCTCCAAACTGCGAAAGTGCAGACTGCTACAAGTATGGACGACTTGAAATCTATTGTTTCTTTAATCAATCCAGAGCGCAATGTATCTATGGTTGTTAGTCAATCACTATTTAGTGTCTTAGAAAAAATGAAAGACACTTCAGGAAATTATCTTCTTAAAGTTGATAAAGAGACAGGAACAAGTGAAACATTCTTTGTAGATAACTTTTTAATTGTAGATGATACAACATTAGGGAATAAAGGTGACCAAAAAGGCTTTATCGGAGATCTAGAAAACTTTGTTACTTTGTTTGATCGCAAGAAAGATACACTTAGTTGGGTGAATGCGAATGACTATTTTGGAAAGCGGTTGATTTTACATACCCGATTTGATGTAAAAAAAGTTGAAGAAGATTGTGGTTACTTTATTCAATGGAACTAGGAAAAAGAAATGGATATTAATCAAGTATTTGAAACACTGGATGATCTAGATAATAAAAAAAGTAAGATTAATTCAGCACGAGAACAGTTAAGCGAAAAAAGGAAAAGCCTGTTAGGCAATCAAGCAGTTTCATTTGAGAACATAGATTCTTTTTTGTCAAATAACTTAGAATCTTTAGAGCAGCTGGAAAATATGGAAAAAGCCATTAACGGCCTTCAGGAAAAATTTGATAGTGATTTTTCAGAAGCTAATGCAGTCGTCTTTGAATACATTTTTAAAGAAACTAAGCAACGGATGGAAACTAAGAAGATCTATAAACAATACCGAAAGAAACTTAGACGAATTCTGGACGCATATGATGAAATTCAAGAACTGAAGAAGGATGTAGAAGAAATCCATACAGGTGTAGTCAGGGAAATAAGTCAGAAACATTCTCTATTGCTATATCGAACAGAAGTAAGTCCGCTTACTGTTCTACCATTCTTAAACCCTGATTCTAGCGGATGGATGAATTTTTCTAAGGAATATCGGGACATTAAAGAGTATTTAGAAAAATAGGGAACAAATTAAGTAAGGCTAGTGATATATGGCTGAAACAAAAGAAATATCGCTAGTCCTACTTTTATGCTTTACTAAGTTTCACATAACAAAGTAAGCATAAACTGAAAAGAAGTAATAGCTTGAAAGCAAGGTATATCAGGGGTTTACAGAATGGAGTGAGTTTCACAGAATGTAAGATATGAGAAACTGAGGGGATAAATTAAAGAAATTTCCCTTGAACTTGTCATACTGAAGAGTTGTCCAACTTAAAACAATGATACCTGGTAAGTGGAGTGTTGGAAGGCTTTTAGCGCTTTTTTTCAGTTTGACAGAATTTACAATTTGACAAATTGAAAGATAAAAAATTTTTAAAATTTAAGTGGAGGTACTTGCCTATGTACGAGTTGAGTAACAGAGACCTGGACGGGATAGATATTGAGTTAGGACGATATAGAACGCTTGCTAATAAAATTTATTTGAGAAGACAGGAACTAATACATAATAAGAAACATAGCGCTGAAGATTGTACTGGTGGGAAAGGCAAGACAGTATATAGTCCTACTGAAGCAACCATCATTAGAATTGAAGAAGACCAAACGCTAAGATATTTAGAAGGCTTTAAACTAGTTGTAGATACCTTGATGGAAAACTTAATTGAAAGTGATCTAGTCATTTTTAAAATGAGATATTTAGAAGCTGGTGCGACTTGGGAAGACGTGGCAGAGAAACTAAATAAAACTACTCGTTATATAAATAGTCGTAGAAAGGTAATCGCTAAAAGATTTGTTGAGTTGAAAGGATATTGACTCCCCCCCACCTTTTAAAAAATCTTTCTGGCCAGTAGGGTACCGGTGAAGGGAACTTTTTCCAAGTCGGAGCACTTCAGACAAAAAGGGGGTAAAAACTTGAATGATTTTAAAAAAATCGAATAGTTTTTCTTGACAATGTATGTAATAAGTGATAGAGTTTAAATATAATATCAATGGCTCCCTTTGCGTATGCACAGAATATTTCTGATAGGGAGTTTTTTTTAGAATTGTGGTACTAAAGAATGATTGTATATACTCATAAAGATTTTTCGGAACAAATAGATTTGTTAAAATCTAGAAATATGAAGTTTTCTTCAGACGATTCCAAGAAAAAAGCAATTGAAAAATTATCAATGATTTCATACTATAAAATCAAAGAGTTTGCTAGACCGTATGCGAAAACTACTCGAAAAGACGGGGAAAAAATTATAGATTACCAACAAACTCCTTTTGAAGTTATTAGCACTAGATATTATCAAGATAAGAAATTACGATTACATCTTTTGTCAGCAATCGAGGACATAGAGGTTAGTTTAAAAACTCAAGTAGCATTTGTCCTGGGTTCAGGTTCGTTAGGAGCCTATAAGTACCTAAATTTCAAAAAGTGGTGTAATAATAAAAAGTATTGTTCATATTATCTAAAACATAGACAGAAGAAATTCAAGTCAGCATTATCAAGAGAATTAGAAAGAAATAAATCTCCTGAAATTATTGAAAAATTAAAAAACTCTAAAGAGGAGTTTCCTCCTATATGGCTAGCAATAAATATTCTAACATTCGGTGAAGTAGTAAATCTTTTAGAATTAATGTCAAAAAGAAATTTGAGGTTTATTTCAACTTTTTATGGGTGTTCTGATGAAGAATTGATTTCATGGATGAAATGCATTAACTTAGTAAGAAATATGTGTGCCCATAATTCAAATTTAATTGATATGAAGTTAAAAACAACTCCAATAATTCGTGAAGAATGGAAAGAGCTGCTTTTTGAGTTAAAAGAAGGGGTTTATTCTAATAGAGTAGCATTGCCTATCATTGTTATAAAATATATGATAGATGCAGTAGATCCTAAGTATAGGTTTGGAACAATTTTTAATGCTTTTGAAAAGTTAATTAGAAACAACGACATGCAAGCTAAATATTATGGCTTAAAAAATGTTGAAGTAATCAATATTTTAAGAAAAGAATCATTATATACTAAGATATAAAAACTTAGAAACTAGATTACTTAGTATCAACTTGGAAGTATCGGGATTTGGTGCTTCATTCAGTAGATATGCACAGATTGGAAAAATAAAATTAGAATATGGTATAATGGCACTAGGTAATAAAAAAGCACGTTTGACCGTGCTAGTTCCTTGCCTGCTGAACTCGTCAATATTACGCCCTTTTAAGGGCTCTTTTTTGTGGACTTTTTTAGGAACTTTCAAGAAAAACTAAGGCGATTTAATGCCTAAATGTTTTTAAAGAAAGTCAGTATTTTCAAGGGCTTAGCCCTAAAAATTTGACTTATAGAGTGTTAAATGATAGTATAGTCAAAGATAGTCAAGGTTTAAAGAGAGAGGTGGGTTTGTAATGAGATTTAAAAATACATCGGATCATATTGAGGCCTACATCAAGGCGATTTTAGATCAATCTGGAATTGTGGAGTTGCAACGGAGTCAGTTGGCAGATACCTTCCAGGTTGTTCCTAGTCAGATTAACTATGTGATCAAGACACGCTTTACAGAAAGTAGAGGCTACTTGGTTGAAAGTAAGCGTGGTGGCGGAGGCTACATTCGTATAGGACGGATTGAGTTTTCTAGTCATCATGAAATGCTTAGGGATCTGCTTTACTCAATTGGTGAGCGGGTCAGTCAAGAAATTTATGAGGATATTCTGCAGCTTTTGGTTGAGCAGGAATTGATGACCAAGCAGGAGATGAATTTGCTAGTATCAGTAGCTTTGGATCGCGTCCTAGGAGAAGAAGCACCAGTCCTTCGAGCAAACATGCTACGACAGGTCATACAAGAGGTAGATAGAAAAGGGAAGTAAGATGAACTATTCAAAAGCATTGAATGAATGTATAGAAAGTGCCTACATGGTTGCTGGCCATTTTGGAGCTCGTTACCTTGAGTCTTGGCACTTGTTGATTGCTATGTCCAATCACAGTTATAGTGTGGCAGGGGCAACTTTAAATGATTATCCATATGAGATGGACCGTTTAGAAGAAGTCGCTTTGGAACTGACTGAAACGGACTATAGCCAGGATGAAACCTTTACGGAATTGCCGTTCTCCCATCGTTTGCAGGTTCTCTTTGATGAAGCAGAGTATGTAGCATCAGTGGTCCATGCTAAGGTGCTGGGAACAGAGCATGTCCTCTATGCGATTTTGCATGATGGGAATGCCTTGGCGACTCGTATTTTGGAGAGGGCTGGTTTTTCTTATGAAGACAAGAAAGATCAGGTCAAGATTGCTGCACTTCGTCGAAATTTAGAAGAACGGGCAGGCTGGACTCGTGAAGACCTCAAGGCTTTACGCCAACGCCATCGTACAGTAGCTGACAAGCAAAATTCTATGGCTAATATGATGGGCATGCCCCAGACTCCAAGCGGTGGTCTCGAGGACTATACGCATGATTTGACAGAGCAAGCGCGTTCTGGAAAGTTAGAACCAGTCATCGGTCGTGACAAGGAAATATCCCGTATGATTCAAATCTTGAGCCGGAAAACCAAGAATAATCCTGTCTTGGTTGGAGATGCGGGTGTCGGGAAAACAGCTCTGGCGCTTGGTCTTGCCCAGCGTATTGCTAGTGGTGATGTGCCTGCGGAAATGGCTAAGATGCGCGTGTTAGAGCTTGATTTGATGAATGTCGTGGCAGGGACACGCTTCCGCGGTGACTTTGAAGAACGTATGAACAATATCATCAAGGATATTGAAGAAGATGGTCAAGTCATCCTCTTTATTGATGAGCTCCATACCATCATGGGTTCTGGGAGCGGAATTGATTCAACTCTGGATGCGGCCAATATCTTGAAGCCAGCCTTGGCGCGTGGAACTTTGAGAACGGTTGGTGCCACCACTCAGGAAGAATACCAAAAACACATTGAAAAAGACGCAGCTCTTTCTCGTCGTTTCGCTAAAGTGACGATTGAAGAGCCGAGTGTTGCAGACAGCATGACCATTTTACAGGGCTTGAAGGCGACTTATGAGAAACATCACCGTGTGCAAATCACAGATGAAGCAGTTGAAACAGCTGTCAAGATGGCTCATCGTTACTTGACTAGCCGTCACTTGCCAGACTCTGCTATCGACCTCTTAGATGAAGCAGCAGCAACAGTGCAAAATAAGGCTAAGCATGTAAAAGCAGACGATTCAGGTTTGAGTCCAGCTGACAAGGCCTTGATGGATGGTAAGTGGAAACAGGCAGCCCAGCTAATCGCAAAAGAAGAGCAAGTGCCTGTCTATAAAGACTTGGTGACAGAGGCTGATATTTTGACCACCTTGAGTCGTTTATCAGGTATCCCAGTCCAAAAACTGACTCAGACTGATGCTAAGAAATACCTGAATCTGGAAGCTGAACTGCACAAACGTGTCATCGGTCAAGATCAAGCTGTTTTAAGCATTAGCCGCGCCATTCGCCGCAACCAGTCAGGGATTCGCAGTCACAAGCGTCCGATTGGTTCCTTTATGTTCTTAGGGCCTACAGGTGTCGGTAAGACCGAATTGGCTAAGGCTCTAGCAGAAGTTCTTTTTGATGACGAATCAGCCCTTATCCGCTTTGATATGAGTGAGTATATGGAGAAATTTGCAGCCAGTCGTCTCAATGGAGCTCCTCCAGGCTATGTGGGGTATGAAGAAGGTGGGGAGTTGACAGAGAAGGTTCGCAACAAACCATACTCTGTTCTCCTCTTTGACGAGGTAGAGAAGGCCCATCCAGACATCTTTAATGTTCTCTTGCAGGTTTTGGATGATGGTGTCTTGACCGATAGCAAGGGGCGCAAGGTTGACTTTTCAAATACCATTATCATCATGACGTCAAATCTTGGTGCGACAGCCCTTCGTGATGACAAGACAGTTGGATTTGGGGCTAAGGACATTCGTTTTGACCAGGAAAATATGGAAAAACGCATGTTTGAAGAGCTGAAAAAAGCTTATAGACCGGAATTCATCAACCGCATTGATGAAAAGGTGGTCTTCCATAGCCTGTCTAGCGACCATATGCAGGAAGTGGTGAAGATTATGGTCAAACCTTTAGTGGCAAGTTTGGCTGAAAAAGGCATTGATTTGAAATTACAAGCTTCCGCACTGAAATTGTTGGCAAATCAAGGATATGATCCAGAGATGGGAGCTCGTCCACTTCGCAGAACCCTGCAAACAGAAGTGGAGGACAAGTTGGCAGAACTTCTTCTTAATGGAGAATTAGAGGCAGGTAGCACACTTAAGATTGGTGTCAAAGCAGGCCAGTTAAAATTTGATATTGCATAAAAAACGAGGTCGGGAAAAGTTCCCGACCTCTTTGTTTGCCTTTATTAGTTTGCTTTGCTGTTGCGATTGCTTTCAGGTGTGCCTATCTTTCTTAGAATTGCTCAACAGGTGAGTAAAGAAGTCTTTGTATCGATACTTGAGATAGTTCTCATGTAAAAATAACAAGGCGATATAAACAATCAAAAAGATTGTAGTCAGATAAAACACATCAAATGCAGTTCGCGCATAGTAAGCGGCTGATTGATAAGAGCCAATTGCTCCCAAAATCAACCAAGGAAGATACTTATAATACTTATTTAGCATAAGAGTGCACCTCCTATATTCTATTTCAATGTTATTATATTCCTTTGTACTTAAAGGTGCAAGCGATTTCACAAAAACAAATTCAAATTTTTAATAGGAAAATCTCCTATTTTTCTGTTTTATTACGAATAGAAGAGTAGGAGGAGAAAATGTATCTAAAGTATTTAAGATTTTTAAAATAGTTTAGATAAATTGTTGACATATTCAAATTTGAATGTTACAATTATATTACAAAAAGATTTCTTTATATTTCTAAAATATTACAAAGGAGTAGAAAAATGAAAAAGAAAACCTATATCAAATTGATGACAGCAACTGTATTAGCTTCTACCCTACTATTAGGGGCTTGTGGAAATAAAAAGGAAACAACTCAAGCAAGCAGTTCTGCTAAGACAAGCCAATCATCAAGCTCTAAAGCAGCTTCTGCTAGCAAAGAAAGCAAGACTCAGAAGTCCTCAAGTTCAGCTTCATCTGAAAAGGCCAAGGCATCTACGGATCAATCTTCAGCAACTGCAACGCCATCACAAGCGGCGACAGCACCAGAGCAAAGACAAGGTCAAGAAGTGTCTAATCAACAAGCAGCTAGTCAACAAACTCCTGCTCAGACTCCTTCAACTCAACAAGCTCCTCAAGCCCAGTCTAACCAATCAAGCTATGATCCTACAACTGACCGCAAACTTCAAGACAAGCAAGCAGAGCAAAATAAACGCTACAAGGGTGTTTTAACCATGGTAGACGGTGATTTCTCAGCTGCAGCGGGCAACTGGAAGGGTGCCAATGGCGAAACCATTACAGTTTCATCAGGTGGTCAATTCACAGTAGAATCTGCTGATGGAAAGAAAGAAAACTACTCTATTAGAGGTTATTCTTATACTCTTGATGATGGCAAGTATGATGCCAAAATCGGTGGGGGAAAAATCATCCAAATTACAACAGGAGCGGATGGTAAGGTTTCCAGTGTTACTTTGAATCAGTAATACCCCTCAGTATTTAAATTTTTACAATCAAAAACCCGTAACCTTTAAGAGAGTTACGGGTTTTAAACTATTAAGCCTTATTCAACTGCAAGAGAGTCTCAATCTCTGCCAGAGTGCTAGCTTGTGAAATGGCTCCACGGAGTTTAGCTGCACCAGATGTTCCACGGAGGTAGTGAGGAGCGAGGCCACGGAATTCACGAACTGCTACGTTTTCTCCTTTGAGGTTAATCAATCGTTTCAAGTGTTCGTAGGCGATTTTCATCTTATCTTCAAAGGTCAAATCAGGTAGGATTTCTCCTGTTTCAAAGTAATGATTGATTTGGTTGAAGAGGTAAGGATTTCCCATGGCAGCGCGGCCAATCATGACTGCGTCAGCACCGACTTCTTCGATGCGTTGCTTGGCTTCTTGAACTGTACGGATGTCACCGTTGGCGATGAAGGGAATCTTGGTCAGAGCTTGAGCTACGTCGTGCAAGGTCTCAAGGTCTGCGTGACCTGTATACATTTGCTCACGGGTACGGCCATGCATGGCGAGGGCAGAAACGCCTGCAGCTTCAGCAGCGAGGGCATTTTCTACTGCAAGAGCTGGGTCGGACCAGCCGGTACGCATCTTGACGGTGAGGGGAATATCAAGGACAGACTGAACCTTGTTGATAATAGAGTAAATCTTGTCTGGATCCTTGAGCCACATAGCGCCAGCTTCGTTTTTCACGATTTTGTTAACTGGGCAGCCCATGTTGATATCGACTATATCGGTCTTGGTATTTTCTTGGATGAATTCTGCTGCGCGCGCTAGGCTGTCTTCATCACTACCAAAAAGTTGGATAGAAACAGGGTTTTCACCTTCATCGATATGAAGCATGTGCAGGGTTTTTTCATTGTTGTATTGGATTCCCTTGTCAGAGACCATTTCCATGACAACGAGTCCAGCTCCGAGCTCTTTTGCAATAGTACGAAAGGCTGAGTTGGTCACGCCAGCCATGGGCGCTAAAACGGTACGATTGGGAATCTCAACATTGCCAATCATAAAGGGTGTATTAAGATTTGTCACGAATGAGTTCCTCCAGGTCGTGTTCATCAAAGTTGTAAGTTGTTTGGCAGAATTGACAAGTGATTTCTGCCCCGTGGTCTTCCTCTTTCATTTCCTGTAAGTCTGAGCTTGGAAGGCTGGCAAGAGCATTCATAAAGCGATCATGGCTACAGTCACATTGGAAACGGATTTCTTCTTCAGAAAGACGCTTGTAGGCCTCGTCCCCGTAGATAGCCTTGAGGAGAGCTTCGATATGGTCGTCGCTTTCCAGAAGGGTTGAGATAGCTGGCATTTCTTGGATGCGTTTTTCAAAGCGAGCAATCTCTTCTTCCTTGGCTCCCGGCAAGACTTGAACTAGGAAACCACCTGCAACTTTTACCTTGTCTTCTTCGTCCAAAAGGACATTGAGGCCGACTGCTGAAGGCGTTTGTTGGCTTTCAGTCAGGTAAAAGGCCAGGTCTTCACCGATTTCCCCAGAGATGAGGGGAGTCATAGAATTGTAAGGATTTCCAGTACCGTAGTCTGTGATAACGAGGAATTGACCATTTCCAACAAAAGGTCCAACTAGGACTTCACCAGTTGCAGTCTTTTTGATGTCGACACCAGGATTTTGAACGTAACCTTTGACATTCCCCTTGGTATCAGCGACGGTGATGATAGCACCTAGAGAGCTAGAACCCAGCACCTTAACTGTTAGTTTGGTATTTCCTTTTTCATTGGCTGCGAGAATCTGGCTAGCGATAAGGGTACGACCAAGTGCAACGGTTGAACTGGCTTGAGTTTGATGTTTTTCTTGAGCAGTGCGGACGGTTTCAGTGCTATCAAGGACAAAAGCACGAAAGGCGCCGCTTTCTGATATAGTTTTAATAATTTTATCCATAGCTACTATTTTAGCACAAAAATTCCCAAAGGGGGAGCCGTGTGTTTGCTGATTTTCAGGATAATAGACCAGAAAATCAGCAGGTAAATAAAAAGAGAAACAGATTATTTCAGCATTTGTAAGATTTATGCTATGCTTAAGGTAGAAAATGAAAGGGGTAACAAATGTATTTAGGAGACTTGATGGAAAAGGCTGAATCTGGCCAATTTTCAATCCTTTCCTTTCTCTTACAAGAGTCTCAGACGACTGTCAAGGCTGTAATGGAGGAAACAGGATTTTCAAAAGCAACCCTAACCAAATATGTCACCCTGCTCAATGACAAGGCTTTGGGCAGTGGTTTAGAGCTGAACATCTCCTTAGAAGATGAAAATCTGTACCTGTCGATCGGTGCAGCTACAAAGGGGAGAGATATTCGGAGTTTGTTTTTGGAGAATGCGGTTAAATACCAGATTTTAATTTATCTTCTCTACCACCAACAGTTTTTAGCCCATCAGCTGGCTCAAGAATTGATGATTAGTGAGGCAACGCTTGGCCGTCACTTGGCTAGCTTAAATCAGATTTTGTCAGAATTTGATTTATCTATTCAAAATGGACGTTGGCGAGGTCCAGAGCATCAGATTCGCTATTTCTATTTCTGTCTTTTCCGCAAGGTCTGGTCCAGTCAGGAATGGGAAGGCCATATGCAGAAACCAGAGAGAAAACAGGAGATTGCTACACTAGAAGAAATCTGCGGTGCAAGTTTGTCTTCGGGGCAGAAATTGGACCTGGTTCTCTGGGCTCACATCAGTCAACAACGTCTCCGGGTCAATGCCTGTCAGTTTCAAGTCATAGAAGAAAAAATGCGAGGGTATTTTGACAATATTTTCTACCTTCGTTTGCATCGAAAGGCTCCGTTCTTTTTTGCTGGACAACACCTTCCTTTAGGAACTGAGGATGGGGAGATGATGATATTCTTCTCTTTCCTCCTATCTCATCGCATTCTTCCTCTTCATACTATGGAATATATCCTTGGTTTTGGAGGGCAGTTGGCAGATTTGCTGACGCAATTGATTCAAGAAATGAAGAAGGAGGAGTTGCTAGGCGGTTATACAGAGGACCATGTCACCTATGAACTTAGTCAGCTTTGTGGTCAAGTTTATCTCTATAAGGGTTATATCTTACAGGACCGCTACAAGTACCAGTTAGAGAATCGTCATCCTTATTTGCTGATGGAACATGATTTTAAAGAGACAGCAGAAGAGATTTTTCATGCCTTGCCTACCTTTCAACAGGGGACAGATTTAGATAAGAAAATTCTCTGGGAATGGCTCCAGTTGATAGAGTATATGGCTGAAAATGGTGGTCAGCATATGCGGATTGGTCTAGATTTGACATCTGGTTTTCTTGTCTTTTCAAGGATGGCAGCCATTTTGAAACGGTATTTGGAATACAATCGTTTTATTACCATTGAAGCCTATGACCGAACTCGACATTATGATTTGCTGGTTACCAATAACCCGATTCATAAGAAGGAACAAACACCAGTCTATTATTTAAAAAATGACTTGGATATGGAAGATTTGGCGGCTATTCGTCAGTTATTATTCACTTAAAAGGCTTGGTCGTTCCAGGTCTTTTTTGTGAAATTCACACAATCTCCTCACATTTTTTAAAAAATTAAAAAAAGTTGATAAACAAGAAAGCGCTTTATTTTGTATACTAGTAAGTGTAAAGAGGAAACATCCTCAAGATCTTTATCAGGAGGACAGCACATGTCACAAGAAAAATACATCATGGCCATTGACCAGGGGACTACAAGCTCTCGTGCCATTATTTTCAACAAAAAAGGAGAAAAGGTCAGCTCGAGTCAAAAAGAGTTTACCCAGATTTTCCCTCAGGCAGGTTGGGTAGAGCACAATGCCAATGAAATTTGGAACTCAGTCCAGTCAGTTATTGCGGGTGCTTTCATCGAAAGTGGTGTCAAGCCAAGTCAAATCGAAGCAATCGGAATTACCAACCAACGTGAAACAACTGTTGTCTGGGATAAGAAAACAGGGCTCCCTATCTACAACGCTATCGTTTGGCAGTCTCGCCAAACAGCCCCTTTGGCTGAGCAACTAAAAAACCAAGGTTATGTGGAAAAATTCCATGAAAAGACTGGTTTGATCATCGATGCTTACTTCTCTGCTACCAAGGTTCGTTGGATTTTGGACCATGTAGAAGGCGCTCAAGAGCGAGCAGAAAAAGGAGAATTGCTCTTTGGTACTATTGACACTTGGTTGGTTTGGAAATTGACTGACGGTGCGGCTCACGTGACGGACTACTCAAATGCAGCTCGTACCATGCTTTATAACATTAAAGAACTCAAATGGGATGATGAGATTTTAGAAATCCTCAATATTCCTAAAGCAATGTTGCCTGAGGTTCGTTCTAACTCTGAAATCTACGGTAAGACAGCCCCATTCCATTTCTATGGTGGAGAAGTCCCAATCTCAGGTATGGCTGGGGACCAACAGGCAGCCCTCTTTGGACAGTTGGCCTTTGAACCTGGTATGGTTAAAAATACTTATGGAACAGGTTCTTTCATCATCATGAATACTGGGGAAGAGATGCAGTTGTCTGAGAACAACCTCTTGACAACCATTGGTTACGGAATTAACGGCAAGGTTTACTATGCCTTAGAAGGTTCTATCTTCATCGCAGGAAGTGCCATTCAGTGGCTTCGTGACGGTCTTCGCATGGTCGAAAATTCACCAGAATCTGAAAAATACGCTCGTGATTCTCACAACAACGATGAAGTTTATGTCGTTCCAGCCTTTACAGGTCTAGGTGCTCCATACTGGAACCAAAATGCTCGCGGTTCTGTCTTTGGTTTGACTCGTGGAACAACTAAAGAAGACTTTATTAAGGCAACTCTTCAATCTATTGCTTATCAAGTGCGTGATATCATCGATACGATGCAGGTAGATGCTCAAACAGCTATCCAAGTCTTGAAAGTAGACGGTGGTGCAGCTATGAACAATTTCCTCATGCAGTTCCAAGCTGACATTTTGGGAATCGATATCGCACGCGCCAAAAACTTGGAAACAACAGCTCTGGGGGCAGCCTTCCTAGCAGGTTTGTCAGTGGGCTATTGGAAAGACTTGGATGAGTTGAAACTCTTGAACGAGACAGGAGAACTCTTTGAGCCATCTATGAACGAATCTCGCAAGGAGCAACTCTACAAGGGCTGGAAGAAAGCTGTGAAAGCAACCCAAGTCTTTGCGGAAGTAGACGACTAATACTGGAAGAATAAAGCGACTCAGTTAGAAAGTGTGTAAATATGGAATTTTCAAAGAAAACACGTGAATTATCAATTAAAAAAATGCAGGAACGTACCCTGGACCTCTTGATTATCGGTGGAGGAATCACCGGTGCTGGTGTAGCTTTGCAGGCTGCAGCTAGCGGTCTTGAGACTGGTTTGATTGAAATGCAAGACTTTGCAGAAGGAACATCTAGCCGTTCAACAAAATTGGTTCACGGAGGTTTGCGTTACCTCAAACAATTCGACGTAGAAGTTGTATCAGATACGGTTTCTGAACGTGCAGTGGTTCAACAAATCGCACCACACATTCCAAAACCGGACCCAATGCTCTTGCCAGTTTACGATGAAGATGGAGCGACCTTTAGCCTCTTCCGTCTTAAAGTAGCTATGGACTTGTATGACCTTTTGGCAGGAGTTAACAACACACCAGCTGCAAACAAGGTCTTGAGCAAGGAAGAAGTCTTGGAACGCCAGCCAAACTTGAAGAAAGAAGGCTTGGTAGGAGGTGGGGTTTACCTTGACTTCCGTAACAACGATGCGCGTCTAGTGATTGAAAACATTAAACGTGCCAACCAAGACGGTGCCCTTATTGCTAACCACGTGAAGGCAGAAGGCTTCCTCTTCGACGAAAGTGGCAAGATTACAGGTGTCGTAGCTCGTGATTTGTTGACAGACCAAGTCTTTGAAATCAAGGCCCGTCTGGTTATCAATACAACAGGTCCTTGGAGCGACAAGGTACGCAATTTGTCTAATAAGGAAACACAATTCTCACAAATGCGTCCAACTAAGGGAGTTCACTTGGTAGTGGATTCAAGCAAGATTAAGGTTTCACAGCCAGTTTACTTTGATACAGGTTTGGGTGACGGTCGTATGGTCTTTGTTCTCCCACGTGAAAACAAGACTTACTTCGGTACAACTGATACAGACTACACAGGTGATTTGGAACATCCAAAAGTAACTCAGGAAGATGTGGATTATCTACTTGGCATTGTCAACAACCGCTTCCCAGAAGCCAACATTACCATTGATGATATTGAAAGTAGCTGGGCAGGTCTTCGTCCATTGATCGCAGGCAATAGCGCTTCTGACTACAATGGAGGAAATAACGGTACAATCAGTGATGAAAGCTTTAATAACTTGATTGCGACTGTTGAATCTTATCTCTCTAAAGAAAAAACGCGTGAAGATGTTGAGTCTGCTGTCAGCAAGCTTGAAAGCAGTACCTCTGAGAAGCATTTGGATCCATCTGCAGTTTCACGTGGTTCGAGCTTGGACCGAGATGACAATGGCCTCTTGACCCTTGCTGGTGGTAAAATCACAGACTACCGTAAGATGGCTGAAGGAGCTATGGAGCGCGTGGTTGACATCCTCAAAGCAGAATTTGACCGTAGCTTTAAACTCATCAATTCTAAGACTTACCCTGTTTCAGGTGGAGAATTGAACCCAGCAAATGTGGACTCAGAAATCGAAGCCTTTGCGCAACTTGGAGTGTCACGTGGATTGGATAGCAAGGAAGCTCACTATCTCGCAAATCTTTACGGTTCAAATGCACCGAAGGTCTTTGTCCTTGCTCACAGCTTGGAACAAGCACCAGGACTCAGCTTGGCAGATACTTTATCACTTCACTATGCAATGCGCAATGAGTTGGCTCTTAGCCCAGTTGACTTCCTCCTTCGTCGTACTAACCACATGCTCTTTATGCGTGATAGTTTGGATAGCATCGTTGAGCCAGTTTTAGATGAAATGGGACGATTCTATGACTGGACAGAAGAAGAAAAAGCAGCTTACCGTGCGGATGTCGAAGCAGCTCTTGCTAACAACGATTTAGCAGAATTAAAAAATTAAGAAAAAATAAAAGAGGTGGAGGGCAGGACTCCTTGTCTACCCTCTCCTCCTTTTTAATGGAGACAGAAAAATGATGAATGAATTATTTGGAGAATTCCTAGGAACTTTAATCCTAATTCTTCTAGGAAATGGTGTTGTTGCAGGTGTGGTTCTTCCAAAAACCAAGAGCAACAGTGCAGGATGGATTGTGATTACCATGGGTTGGGGGATTGCAGTTGCGGTTGCAGTATTTGTATCTGGGAAGCTCAGTCCAGCTCATTTAAACCCAGCTGTGACCATCGGTGTGGCCTTAAAAGGTGGTCTGCCTTGGGCTTCCGTTTTCCCTTACATCCTAGCCCAGTTCGCAGGAGCTATGCTGGGTCAGATTTTGGTTTGGTTGCAATTCAAGCCGCATTATGAGGCAGAAGAAAATGCAGGAAATATTTTGGCTACTTTCAGCACAGGACCAGCCATCAAAGATACTGTGTCAAACTTGATTAGCGAAATCCTTGGAACCTTTGTTTTGGTATTGACAATCTTTGCATTGGGTCTTTACGATTTTCAGGCAGGTATCGGAACCTTTGCAGTAGGTACCTTGATTGTCGGTATCGGTCTATCACTAGGTGGGACAACAGGTTATGCCTTGAACCCAGCTCGTGACCTTGGACCTCGCATCATGCACAGCATCTTGCCAATTCCAAATAAGGGAGATGGAGACTGGTCTTACGCTTGGATTCCTGTTGTAGGACCTGTTATCGGTGCAGCCTTGGCTGTGCTTGTATTCTCGCTTTTCTAAGATATTAAAACTCAATTATTCATACTTCAATAAACACAACTTACAAAAAATGACCAAAATAAAGGAGTACTTTCTCACTTCATTTCGGTCATTTTGATTTTTTTAAGTTTGTATACTGGTGTTGATTACTATTTCAGCTAAAAAGTCAGAATCCTTCACCGGTTCCTTCATCAATTTTTTGTTCTTGAATTTTATTTATGGTGTGAATAATTTCGTCTCATTACTAAGAGTCGGTTTGATTTTTTATTTTAAGAAATTAGATAATCGAAGTATTTATAGTTTTTAAATTATGATATAATGAATAAAGTTAACTATCCTTGGTAATATGATAGGAACTAATCTTAAAAAGATAAATCATGAGATGAGAAAAAGAAAAAAGGAGTTTGGCTGGTATGAATTATTTCGAGGGGAATGAGTTTTTCCTTCTTTTGTGTGTAGTTTTACTAATTGGTTTTGTAGTAAACTTTTTTGAAAAACGTAAGGACTACTATATTTTGGTGCTCTCCCTCTTATTTGCAGGAGCTATTTATGGCAAGAGTAGAGCAATGATTGTCTATTTAATCTCCTTTGTAATTTATCAATATTTTCTGGTTTTCATAGCACAGAGGATAGAAACAAAGCGGCTGAAACCTCTGGTTTTCCTTTCTATTTTTCCTTTGGTGATTAATAAAGTCTTCGCCCTGACTTCTCTGCATTTGTTGGCCTTTATTGGAATTTCTTACATGTCCTTTAAGACTATTCAGATCATGCTGGAGATATCGGATGGCTTGATTAAAGAAAAGATTAGCATAAAAGACTACCTGCAATTTTTACTTTTTTTCCCTACAGTTAGTGCTGGTCCGATTGATCGGAGTAGGAGATTTTTAAAAGAGATAAACGAGGTCATGCCTCGAAAAGAGTATCTAGAGTTAGCAGGGGACGGTGTGTATCGTATCGTTCTAGGCCTTCTTTACAAGGTTGTTTTGTCAACCTATGTGTACCAGATGTTACTCGCTCTAAATAATACTGGTACAGTCGTCTACTCAATCAAGTACATGTACCTTTACACCTTGTATCTTTTTTTCGACTTTGCAGGCTATAGTCTAATGGCTGTTGGAAGTAGTAACATTCTAGGTATTCATACACCGATGAACTTTAACAAACCTTTCTTGAGTGTCGATATTAAGGATTTTTGGACCAGATGGCATATCACCTTGTCGACTTGGTTGAGAGATTTTGTGTTTTCAAGAGTATTGATGCAGGTTATCAGGAAAAAATGGTTTAAAAATAGACTACACAATGCAACCTACGCCTATATGGTCAATATGTTGGTCATGGGTTTTTGGCATGGTCTTAGTGTTAGCTACATTGTTTATGGTTTTTATCACGGTGTCTTGATGGCTGGATTTGAAGTGTATCAAAAGAAAAGCACTTTTTATAAGAAAAATAAAAACAAAAATTGGTATAAACTACTAAGTTGGTTTGTGACCATGAATTTGGTTATGATTGGTTTCTTTATCTTTTCAGGTGAACCCTATAAAATCTTACTTACGATTTTAAAGAGATAAGAACTTGAAAAGAGATTGGACGGATCGAAGGGATAGGATAAAACTAGATGATTAAACTAAAAGCATTTTTGCTATCGCTTGTGCTCGTAATTGCGACGCTTGCGCTTTTAAATGTGACATACGTCAAGAAGATTGATGATTATTATAAAGTTAAGGATAACAGTATTCGCTATAGCACTTCGTATGAAAAGTATAAAAGTAGAGATATTCTGACAAGCAATATTACTCCTAATACACTGGTTTTATTGGGCTCATCAGAGTTGGTTGCGACGATAAATGAAGACTACCATCCCAATAAAATTTTTAACTACAACGATTTTAATATCATGCAGATTGGGACCAGTTATTCACAAAACATCATTCAGGCTACGACCTTGGGGTCTATTGAAGGATCTATGACTAAGAGAAAAGTGGCTATAATAGAGTCGGTTCAGTGGTTTGAAAAAGGTGGGACTCATCAAGATGCCTTTTTGAACAAGGCTTCTCAGGAACATATTTTCCATATGCTAGGTAATGATAAGATTAGTAAGGAAACGAAAGAAAAACTAATCAATCGCATTATCGAGATTACCAAGGGGAACAAGCAACAAAATGACATCTACAAAAAATACAAAAGTTATTTCATAGATGAGAAAGGAACAATTGTTGATAAAAAACTATTAGAGTTCGATAACGCGATTTATTCCTTTAAACTCAAACAGACTTTTTATCAAAAACATGCCAAATCAGATTATCCTTCACTAGGGGATAAAACCCCAGACTATGATTGGGAGAAAATGACGAATCAGTTTGTAGAAGAGGTCAAAAAGAAAACAGACAATAATGATTATGCTGTTGATAATAACTACTACAATACCTATTTAAAAGATCGTTATACATCGCTGAAGGATTCTAGTAAAGATTTGAGTTATCTGGAGTCACCAGAGTATTCAGATATGGAACTTTTCTTGACAGTTGCCAAGGAATTGGGCATTGAAGTTGAGGTCATTATTTTCCCAGTAAATGGTAAATGGAATGACTACACAGGTGTCTCAAGAGAGATGCGGGAGAAAACTTATAAAAAAATAGAAGATGTCGCAAAAAGCCATGGTGTAACAGTACTAAACTATGGAAACAGAGAGTATGATGATTACTTTTTATTTGACGTGATGCACGTTGGAGTGAAAGGATGGATGGAAGTTGAAAAAGAACTTTACAAATTTGCAAACCAAGATAACTAACACACACCGTTTAATCTTGTGGACGCTATTTTTCTATACGGTTATCTTAAGCATCGTGATTTATTGTTTTGTGACCGATTTTTCGAACATTCAAGAATTTATCTATAGTGAATTCTAGGATTACATACTATAAAAATCTCTAGATAAAGGGAACTGCACCGATAAAGTGAGACATAAGATAAGGCTCTATAATATTTATAGTGGAAAAATCCTCTATAGGTAGTATGGAGCCTACTTTGTTGTAGCTCCCCATATAATCCATACTGAAAAGCATTTAAGCTATCATTAGAAAGAATCATATGGAACAAATTAATGTTACTGGAACGTAGTGAAAATAGACGGGTAAACAATTGAAAAACTAGTCTATAAAGTGGTATAATAGCAGAAAAATAAATTAGTAAGAAATTGATTTTATTTTAGCGGAAAATTACAGAAATGAATGGTTTTTCTTGATGAAACAGAGAAAAGAATTGTACATATTTCTTGGTCGGACAGCCTTGTATTTTCTTATCTTTCTAGGGCTGCTTTACTTCTTTAGCTATCTTGGTCAGGGTCAAGGAAGCTTTATCTATAATGAATTTTAACTTGAAGGAGAATCCTTATTATGTCAAATAAAGCAATCGTAGATATGATTGAAACCATTGAGCATTTTGCTCAGACACAGCCTAGCTATCCTGTTTACAATGTTTTGGGGCAGGAACACACTTATGGAGATTTGAAGGCTGATTCGGATAGTTTAGCTGCAGCCATCGACCAACTGGATTTACCAGAGAAGTCTCCTGTGGTTGTTTTTGGTGGCCAAGAATATGAAATGTTGGCAACTTTTGTAGCTCTGACTAAGTCAGGACATGCCTACATTCCCATTGACAGCCATTCAGCCTTGGAGCGAGTTTCGGCTATTTTAGAAGTAGCAGAGCCAAGCTTGATTATTGCTATCTCAGACTTTCCATTGGAGCAGGTTTCTACGCCAATGATGACTCTAGCTCAGGTTCAAGAAGCCTTTGCTCAAGGGACTAGTTATGAGATTACGCATCCAGTCAAGGGTGATGATAACTACTACATTATCTTTACGTCTGGTACGACTGGTAAGCCTAAGGGAGTGCAGATTTCCCATGATAACCTCCTCAGTTTTACCAACTGGATGATTACGGATAAGGAATTTGCGACGCCAAGTCGTCCGCAAATGCTGGCTCAGCCACCTTATTCTTTTGACCTGTCCGTCATGTACTGGGCGCCGACCTTGGCACTGGGAGGTACGCTTTTTGCCCTTCCTTCAGCTATTACTCAGGACTTTAAGCAACTCTTTGCGACCATTTTTTCATTGCCAATCGCTATCTGGACTTCAACGCCTTCTTTTGCGGATATGGCTATGTTGTCAGAAGACTTTAATAGCGAGAAAATGCCTGGCATCACGCATTTCTACTTTGATGGCGAAGAATTGACGGTTAAAACGGCTCAAAAACTGCGCGAACGTTTCCCAAATGCCCGTATTATCAATGCTTACGGTCCAACAGAAGCGACAGTAGCTTTGTCAGCAGTTGCTGTGACAGACGAGATGCTAGCTACTCTCAAACGCCTCCCAATCGGCTATACCAAGGCTGATTCTCCAACCTTTATCATTGATGAGGAAGGAAATAAACTGTCAAATGGTGAACAGGGAGAAATCATTGTTTCTGGGCCAGCTGTGTCAAAAGGCTATATGAACAATCCTGAAAAAACAGCGGAAGCCTTCTTTGAGTTTGAAGGTCTGCCAGCCTATCACACAGGCGATGTGGGAACTATGACAGATGAGGGCTTGCTTCTCTACGGCGGACGCATGGACTTCCAGATTAAGTTCAACGGTTACCGCATTGAGTTAGAAGATGTCTCTCAAAATCTTAATAAGTCTCGCTTTATCGAGTCTGCTGTTGCAGTACCGCGTTATAACAAGGATCACAAGGTACAAAATCTGCTAGCCTATGTCATCTTAAAAGACGGTGTTCGTGAGCAGTTTGAGCGTGATATTGATATTACCAAGGCTATCAAGGAAGATTTAACAGATATCATGATGTCCTACATGATGCCGTCTAAATTCCTTTATCGAGACAGTTTGCCACTGACTCCAAATGGAAAGATTGACATCAAAGGATTGATTAACGAGGTGAATAGGAGATGATGGAGTTCTTTAAACAGCTTCCTCATTTAGAGCCATACGGCAATCCTCAGTATTTTGTCTATGTGATTGTTGCAACCTTGCCCATCTTTATCGGTCTCTTTTTCAAGAAACGCTTTGCCTGGTATGAAGTGCTGGTTAGTCTCTTCTTTATCGTTACCATGCTGGTAGGAGGGAAGACCAATCAATTGGCTGCCTTGGGTATTTACTTGTGCTGGGAAATATTGCTCCTACTTTTCTACAAGCACTATCGAAAAAGTAAGGATGGCAAGTGGGTCTTCTACTTAGTTAGTTTTCTGTCCCTCCTTCCAATTATCTTTGTCAAGGTGCAACCGGCTATCAATGGAACGCAGTCTTTGCTTGGATTTTTGGGAATTTCTTACCTGACGTTTCGTTCGGTTGGGATTATCATCGAGCTGAGAGATGGAGTGATTAAGGATTTTACCCTCTGGGAATTCCTCCGCTTCCTACTTTTCATGCCGACTTTCTCGAGTGGTCCAATCGATCGCTTTAAGCGGTTTAATGAAAATTATCAGACCATTCCTGATCGGGATGAGTTGATGGATATGCTGGATGAATCTGTTCGCTATATCATGTGGGGCTTTCTCTACAAGTTTATCTTGGCCCATATTCTAGGAGAGACTTTGTTGCCTCCTCTGAAGAATCTAGCTTTGCAGTCAGGTGGCTTCTTTAACCCCTATGCTTTAGCGGTCATGTATACCTTTGGTCTGGAACTTTTCTTTGACTTTGCAGGTTACTCTATGTTTGCCTTAGCAATCTCAAACTTGATGGGAATCCGTAGTCCTATCAACTTTAATAAGCCCTTTCTGTCTAGGGATTTAAAAGAATTTTGGAATCGCTGGCACATGAGTCTCTCTTTCTGGTTCCGTGACTTTGTCTTTATGCGAATGGTGATGGTGTTAACCAGAAAGAAGGTCTTTAAGAATCGCAATGTAACCTCAAGTGTGGCCTACGTTGTCAATATGCTGATTATGGGATTTTGGCACGGTGTGACCTGGTACTACATCGCCTATGGACTCTTTCATGGGATTGGACTGGTCATCAATGACGCTTGGGTTCGTAAGAAAAAAACGCTCAATAAGGAACGGAAAAAAGCAGGGAAGCCTGCTCTACCTGAGAATCGCTGGATTCAGTTGCTTGGCATGGTTGTCACCTTCCATGTCGTCATGCTGTCATTCTTAATCTTTTCTGGATTCTTGAATGATCTATGGTTTAAAAAATAAAAGGAAATAAAATATGGATATCAAATCAGAAGTTATCGAAATTATTGATGAGTTGTTTATGGAAGATGTTTCTGACATGATGGATGAAGATCTTTTTGATGCAGGTGTCTTGGATAGTATGGGAACGGTTGAGTTGATTGTGGAGATTGAAAACCGTTTTGACATTCGTGTCCCTGTAACAGAGTTTGGTCGTGACGACTGGAATACAGCCAATAAAATCATAGCTGGTATTGTGGAGCTACAAAATGCTTAAACGCTTATGGATGATCTTCGGACCGGTCTTGATAGCTGGTTTGTTGGTTTTTCTGCTCATTTTCTTTTATCCTACTAGTAAAAGTTATAATTTATCAAAAGAAAAACGATATGCAGCAGCGATTAGTACACAAAGTTTTAGAGAAAGATTTCAGAAAGTGAGAGCTCTTTCGGACCCAAGTCTACGATTCATTCCTTTTTTTGGTTCTAGTGAGTGGATTCGATTTGATAGTATGCATCCAGCTGTTTTAGCGGAGAAGTACAATCGTTCGTATAGACCCTATTTTTTAGGACAAGCAGGAGCAGCTTCTTTAAATCAGTACTTTGGTATGCAGCAAATATTGCCAGAGCTAGAAAATAAACAAGCTGTTTTTGTTATTTCTCCTCAGTGGTTTACAGAAACGGAGTATGAATCTGCAGTTTTTCGTAGCTATTTTAACACGGATCAATTGGGCGCTTTTTTGGAAAATCAGTCTGGAGATGTGTCAAGTCGTTACGCCGCTTCGCGTTTAATGAAAAAGTATCCTAATGTAGTATTAGGAGATATAGTCAAAAAAATAACCGAGGGTGAGCGACTTTCAGAAATAGATAAGACACTCATAGATACATTAGCACGATTCAACGAAAAACAATCATTTCTATTTGGACAATTGTCAGTGAATGATGGAGAAAAATATAGAGATCGTGTGGAGAAATATCTGAAAGACTTACCAGATAAATTTTCCTACGATGAATTGAGAGAAATCGCTGTAAAAGATGCTGAAGCAAATACCACGAATAATGATATGGGGATGGAAAATCGTTTCTATGATACGCAAATAAAGAAAGATTTAAAAAAGTGGAAGGATTATCAGAAAAATTATAATTTTCTAAAATCATCTGAATATAATGACTTGCAATTAGTCTTAAATCAATTTGCGAATTCAAAAGTGAATGTATTGTTTGTGATTCAACCGGTTAATAAAAAGTGGATGGATTATACAGGATTAAATCAAGATATGTATCAACATGCAGTTGAAAAGATTCGTTACCAGTTAGAAAGTCAAGGCTTTACCAATATAGCAGATTTTTCAAAAAATGGTGCTGAATCTTATTTTGTAAAAGATACAATTCATATTGGTTGGTTGGGTTGGTTAGCTTTTGACAAGGCTGTTGATCCTTTCCTATCCAATCCCACACCAGCTCCGACTTACCATCTGAATGAGCGCTTTTTCAGTAAAGACTGGGCGACTTATGATGGAGATGTCAAGGAATTTCAATAGATAATAATATGGAAGAGTTCAAGAATGAAACTGGTTTTCACGTTTTTTCTTGACTCTTTTTTTGGTTGTGATATAATTAACCAGTAAATAATTTTTCAAAGAATAGTATTTTTCTCTTAAAAAAGAGAAGTCTAAAAGGAAAGGAGTCAGATATGAGACAGCTAGCGAAGGATATCGATGCTTTTTTGAATGAGGTGATTTTGCAGGCGGAAAATCAGCATGAAATCCTAATAGGTCATTGCACTAGCGAGGTGGCTCTGACCAATACTCAGGAGCACATTCTCATGCTCTTGTCAGAGGAATCTTTAACAAATTCAGAATTGGCGCGTCGCCTCAATGTTAGTCAGGCGGCAGTTACCAAGGCCATTAAGTCTTTGGTCAAGGAAGGGATGTTGGAAACATCTAAAGATCCTAAGGATGCGCGTGTGATTTTTTATCAGTTGACTGATTTGGCTCGTCCAATCGCTGAGGAGCACCATCATCACCATGAGCATACACTTTTAACTTATGAACAAGTGGCGACTCAGTTTACTCCAAATGAACAAAAAGTGATTCAGCGGTTTTTGACTGCTTTAGTAGGAGAAATCAAATAATGAGATATATTACGGTAGAGGATTTATCCTTCTATTATGATAAGGAGCCCGTTCTTGAACATATCAATTATAGTGTTGATAGTGGGGAATTTGTTACCTTGACGGGGGAGAATGGGGCAGCTAAGACGACACTGATCAAGGCCAGTCTTGGAATCCTCCAGCCACGCATTGGCAAGGTGACCATTTCAAAGACAAATACGCAGGGTAAGAAATTGAGAATAGCCTATCTTCCTCAGCAGATTGCCAGTTTTAATGCTGGTTTTCCAAGTACGGTTTATGAATTTGTCAAGTCGGGTCGCTATCCGCGAAAAGGTTGGTTCCGTCGTTTAAATGGTCATGATGAGGAGCATATCAAGGCTAGTCTGGACTCAGTGGGTATGTGGGAACATCGAGACAAACGCTTGGGTTCTCTTTCTGGGGGCCAAAAGCAGCGAGCGGTAATCGCGCGTATGTTTGCTTCTGACCCAGATGTGTTTATCCTAGATGAGCCGACAACGGGGATGGATGCAGGAAGTAAAAACGAATTTTATGAACTCATGCACCACAGCGCCCATCACCATGGCAAGGCTGTTTTGATGATTACCCATGACCCTGAAGAAGTTAAGGACTATGCGGACCGCAATATTCATCTAGTCCGTAACCAAGATTCGCCATGGCGTTGTTTCAACGTTCATGAAAATGATCAGGAGGTAGGCCATGCTTAGTTTATTATCTTATGACTTTATGCAGCGTGCCTTTCTGGCCGTTATTGCCATGAGTCTTTTCTCGCCGGTATTGGGAACCTTCCTTATCTTGCGTCGTCAGAGTTTGATGAGTGATACCCTCAGCCACGTCTCGCTTTCGGGTGTAGCCTTTGGGTTGGTTTTGGGGATTTCTCCGACTATTTCAACTATTGCTATTGTCTTGATTGCGGCGGTCTTTCTGGAGTATCTCCGTACAGTTTACAAGAGCTTTATGGAAATCGGGACAGCTATCCTCATGTCAACAGGTCTGGCTGTTTCTCTGATTGTCATGAGCAAAGGCAAAAGCTCTAGTTCTATGAGTTTGGACCAGTACCTTTTTGGTTCAATCGTGACGATTAGCGAGGAACAGGTCATTTCCCTCTTTGTCATTGCGGCGGTTGTTTTGATTTTGACCTTCCTCTTCTTGCGTCCGATGTATATCCTGACCTTTGATGAGGATACGGCCTTTGTGGACGGCTTGCCTGTTCGTACCATGTCCATTCTTTTTAACATGGTGACGGGGGTGGCCATTGCTCTTATGATTCCAGCTGCGGGAGCTCTTCTGGTATCGACCATTATGGTCTTGCCAGCTAGTATTGCCCTTCGTCTAGGAAAAAACTTTAAATCGGTCATGTTGCTTGCCAGTGCTATTGGATTTTTGGGAATGGTAGCAGGACTTTACATTTCCTACTATGCAGAAACACCTGCAAGTGCAAGTATTACCATTATTTTTGTAACTGTCTTTTTACTCATTAGTTTAGTAAGACGTTTTATCAAATAGGAGACTAACGTGAAAAAAATTAGCTTATTGCTAGCCAGTCTATGTGCCTTGTTTTTAGTGGCTTGTTCCAATCAAAAGCAGGCAGATGGCAAACTAAATATCGTGACAACCTTTTACCCTGTCTATGAATTTACCAAGCAAGTTGCAGGAGATACTGCTAATGTAGAACTCCTAATTGGTGCTGGTACAGAACCCCATGAATATGAACCGTCTGCCAAGGCAGTTGCCAAAATCCAAGATGCAGATACCTTCGTTTATGAAAATGAAAACATGGAAACATGGGTACCTAAATTGCTAGATACTTTGGATAAGAAAAAGGTCAAAACCATCAAGGCGACAGGCGATATGTTGCTCTTGCCAGGTGGTGATGAAGAAGAGGGAGACCATGACCATGGAGAAGAAGGTCATCATCATGAGTTCGATCCCCATGTTTGGTTATCACCAGTTCGTGCGATTAAACTAGTAGAGCACATCCGTGACAGCTTGTCAGCAGACTATCCTGATAAAAAAGAGACCTTTGAGAAGAATGCTGCTGCCTATATTGAAAAATTGCAAGCCTTGGATAGGGCTTATGCAGAAGGCTTGTCTCAAGCCAAACAAAAGAGCTTTGTGACTCAACACGCAGCCTTTAACTACCTTGCCTTGGACTATGGACTCAAACAAGTCGCTATCTCAGGCCTCTCTCCAGATGCAGAACCATCAGCTGCTCGTTTGGCAGAATTGACAGAGTATGTCAAGAAAAATAAAATTGCCTATATCTACTTTGAAGAAAATGCCTCACAAGCCCTTGCTAACACACTTTCAAAAGAGGCAGGTGTCAAAACAGATGTCCTTAATCCTTTGGAAAGTCTGACAGAAGAGGATACCAAGGCTGGCGAAAACTACATCTCCGTTATGGAGAAAAACCTCAAGGCTTTGAAACAAACAACGGACAAAGAAGGCCTAGCAATCGAGCCTGAAAAGGCAGAGGATACCAAGACAGTTCAAAATGGTTACTTTGAAGATACAGCTGTCAAGGACCGCACCTTGAGTGACTATGCAGGTAACTGGCAATCAGTTTATCCTTTCCTTGAAGATGGAACTTTTGATCAGGTATTTGACTACAAGGCTAAGTTGACTGGTAAGATGACTCAGGCTGAGTACAAGGCCTACTATACAAAAGGCTATCAGACAGATGTGACTAAGATTAATATCACTGATAATACTATGGAATTTGTTCAAGGTGGACAAAGCAAGAAATATACTTACAAGTATGTTGGTAAGAAAATCTTGACTTACAAGAAAGGCAATCGTGGCGTGCGCTTCCTCTTTGAAGCGACAGATGCTGACGCTGGACAGTTCAAGTATGTTCAGTTTAGCGACCACAATATCGCCCCAGTTAAGGCAGAACATTTCCATATCTTCTTTGGGGGCACAAGCCAAGAAGCTCTCTTTGAAGAAATGGATAACTGGCCAACCTACTACCCAGATGACCTATCTGGCCAAGAAATCGCCCAAGAAATGTTAGCGCATTGATGAGAAACCGACTAGTTCATAAGAGCTAGTCGGTTTTTGGGTACTAGATGGCTAACTTCATGATAGATCTTTCAGATACATAAGGCGCTTTAAAAAATAAATAAAACTCTTGAAATATCGGGGCTTGTATGTTAAAATGATTTTAACGGACAAGGTTCATTAGAACACCAAAGCCCTTAACTATGCCAGTAGTTAAGGGCTTTTTTGACGTATCTTAGCGATTTAGTGGGTGTTGATAGGCTAGTCATTCGGTCTACTTCTTACCATCTAGCCATTTGCAGACGAAATACAAGATAATTCCTGCTATAACATCCGCTATAATAGTAAGAGCAAGCTCGGGTATAAGGCTCATTAGTTTCACATCCTCTCACGAACCGTAAGGAAGGTAATCGGTAACCGATGACAAAAATAGTATACACATCAAATTTAGATCATCAACCTCACTTCATGCTTGAACTATTGGAGTGCGGTTCACTTCAATGATGTTTTTTGTGAGTCTTTTAAAGGAATTAACCGTTACTTGTTTCATTTGTTTGTCCACGACTTGTAAAACTCAGATAGTATGTTGATAATCAACGGAGTTAGAGAGAACTCGCATGGTAGATCTAATTCTTTACCAGTTGTTTTAGCAAGAAATCAGACGACAATGTGACAATTCACCTCTAATTATTGACATTTCAGGAAAAATCGCAGTAAAAACTGCACAGCCTTCTTTAAATGTGCTATAATACAGGAAAAATAATGATGGAGGTCACGATAATGGCAACATTTTTGATGATTTTTGTGGTGGTTTGTGTGCTCCTATTGGTGATAGTCACACTGAGTACAGTTTATGTGGTTCGTCAGCAGTCGGTGGCGATTATTGAACGCTTTGGGAAATACCAAAAGGTTGCCAATAGCGGTATTCATATTCGCTTACCTTTTGGAATTGACTCGATTGCAGCACGGATTCAATTGCGCTTGTTGCAAAGCGATATTGTGGTTGAGACTAAGACAAAGGACAATGTGTTCGTTATGATGAATGTGGCGACCCAGTACCGTGTCAATGAGCAGAGCGTGACAGATGCTTACTATAAACTCATGCGTCCAGAATCTCAGATTAAATCTTATATCGAAGATGCTCTTCGCTCTTCTGTTCCCAAATTAACCTTGGATGAATTGTTTGAGAAAAAAGATGAGATTGCCCTTGAAGTTCAACATCAAGTAGCAGAAGAAATGACTACTTACGGTTATATTATTGTGAAAACCTTGATTACTAAGGTCGAACCAGATGCAGAAGTCAAGCAATCCATGAATGAAATCAATGCGGCACAACGTAAGCGGGTTGCAGCGCAAGAATTGGCGGAAGCAGATAAGATTAAAATCGTCACTGCAGCTGAAGCCGAAGCAGAAAAAGACCGCCTTCATGGTGTGGGGATTGCCCAACAACGTAAGGCAATTGTGGATGGATTGGCAGAGTCTATTACAGAACTCAAGGAAGCCAATGTTGGCATGACAGAAGAACAAATCATGTCCATCCTCTTGACCAACCAGTATTTGGACACTTTGAATACCTTTGCTTCTAAAGGAAATCAAACGATCTTTTTACCAAATACGCCAAATGGTGTGGATGATATCCGTACACAAATCTTGTCAGCCCTCCGTGCTGAGAAGAAATAATCGACTAAAGAGCCTGGAGTCAGGCTCTTTTTAGTGTTCGTGAGAGATAAGTCTTAGCTATTCATAAAAGTTACTAACAGGTTGTGGATAAGTGTGGATAACTTCTGATTATTTTAGTGATAATTTTTATTTGTGTGACCAATTTAGTAACTTTTGAGGATTATAAAGTAGTTTTAATTGCTGAAACTCAAGAGTTAAGCACAGTTTGGAATAGTTATTCACAGATTGTGGATAATCTTGGGGATTGCAGATTTTTTATTATTTAGCGATGACTTGGTAGCCAGCTAAGTATAAAGGTTAGTTGTTCAGCTTTTAAGAGCTTTTGGTGTTGAATAGTTGATACGAGTGATTTGTCTAGTCGGCATTCTTTTACAAAGTTAAAATGGCTGTGGTTTTGCTCAGCATGAATATCTAGCCATTTATTTTCTTTAGCTAGGTAGATACGGAGGTGGTTAAAGAGAGGGATTCCGAGATCATAGCTTGGTTTTCCTGGACAGGTCGGATAAAATCCGAGAGCTGACCAGATATACCAAGCCGAGAGACTACCGTTATCCTCATCACCAGGATAGGCTTGCCAGTTTGCGTGAAAGGCTTTCTGACGGAGAGTCTTGATGAGAAGGGCAGTGTAGTCAGGATAGTCGCTGTAGCGGAATAGATAAGGAATGTGGAAGCTCGGCTGGTTGGAAATAGCGACTTGTCCAAACGGAGCTGTAGCCATTTCGCTCATTTCATGAATCTCGTAACCATAGCCTGTTGTCTCAAAGAGGGGGGCATCTTGACAGGTTTTCAAAAGATAGTTGCTAAAGGATTCTTTTCCACCCATAAGTTGGATTAAGCCTGGGATGTCGTGGAGGACGCCTAAGGTTGCTTGGATGGCTGGACATTCGGCATAGTCGCGTCCCCAACTATAAGGAGAGAAGTCAGGGCGGAAGTTGCCTTGACTATCACGCGCTCGCATGTAACCTGTCTCAGCGTCAAATAGATGGCGGTAATTTTGTGATGCGGCCTTGTAGGTTTCAGCGATTTCTATTTTCCCTAGTTTTTCAGCACAGCTAGAGATACAAAAGTCACTATAGGCATAGTCTAGGGTGTGGCTGACGCTTTCGTGGTGGTCGGTAGAGAGGTAGCCTAGTTCTTGGTATTGGGCTAATCCGTGACGACCATTGATGCCGAGAGGGTCGGACTTGCTGGCTGTTTCAAGCATGGCTTGGAGGAGTTCTTCTTCTAGGTCGGGGGCCATGTCCTTGCAGGCGCTATCTGCGATAATGCCATCTAGCAGGGTACCTGGCATCATGCCACGTTCATCTGGAGCCAGCCATTTTGGAAGAAATCCAGTATCACGGTAGCTATTGAGGAAACCTTCTAAAAAGCGGTGATAGTGTTCAGGTATGATAAGGGCAAAGAGGGGGAAGGTGGTGCGGAAGGTATCCCAGAAACCATTGTTGCTGAAGAGAACACCAGGCTTGACGGTACCAGCAGCCAGATCCATGTGGATGGCTTGTCCTGATTCATCAACCTCATAAAAAGTCTGGGGAAAGAGGAAGAGTCTGTAGAGGCAGTGGTCAAAAAAGGTTCGGTCAGCCTCTCCTGTCTCTATAACGTCAAAACGGTGGAGGAGATTTTCCCAGTCCGCTTGCGCATTTGCTTTACAGTTATCAAAGTCCGTTTGAGGTAGATTGATTAGAGCTTGAGAAGGAGAGATGAAAGAAGTCCCTAGCTGAATCTCAGTATGACTATCTGCCAGGTCTATTCGCCAGTCTCTACCTTCTTGGATGATAGCAAGAATATCTGTATTCATTTGCAGGGTAGTGAAGAGTATCAGTGGATTTTTGTTGGTCTCAGTTTTTCCTTCTTGTCGCAGGGCAAGAGTTCGCTTATCTACTTGCTCCACGGTCAGTTCATCTGCTGCGTAAAGATAGAGGGAGAGGGCTTTGCCTTGCTTTTGTTCCAAACGAATAGAAGCACCGTAGCAAGTCGGTGTGAGCTGGGTTTCAATCTGATAGCGCAGGGAGAAAATTTTTAGATAATGGGGTTGGAAAGAGGCATTATCCATATCATAGGAAGACTGACGATGAAAGAGGCTGTCTCCACCTAGCTGACCTGTGACAGGTGTCAGAAGGAGCCAAGAGTAGTCGCCAATCCAAGGGCTGGGCTGGTGGGTTAATCGAATCCCCTGAAAGATAGGCAGATGTGGATCGAAAAACCAAGATCCATCCTGGTCACTGGTCTGGGGTACAAAGTAATTCATCCCAAAAGGAACGCCTGTGTATGGTAGGGTATTTCCCCGAGAAAAGGCATGCTTGCTGGCAGTTCCAAATCGGGTATCGATGGTTTCAAGTAGTGGTTTCATAGTCTTTCC
Organism: Streptococcus mitis; assembly: GCF_002096895.1. GTDB lineage: Bacteria > Bacillota > Bacilli > Lactobacillales > Streptococcaceae > Streptococcus > Streptococcus mitis_AH. The sequence goes on from NZ_NCVI01000020.1 coordinate 102,799, forward strand.
TTTGGCTGTTTTTCTACATTATATCAGAAAAAGATAGCCTTTAGAAAAGGAGTTTCAAAGATAACTATTTTGTAGAAAAATGACTATCATTTGTGTATGTATTTTCTGTCTCAAAAGCTATATACTGAAAATGAAACTTGTTTGAAAGAGGAAACTGCAGGATGATTTATTCGAAAGAAATTGTTAGAGAATGGCTGGATGAAGTGGCAGAGCGGGCTAAGGACCATCCAGAGTGGGTGGATGTTTTCGAGCGTTGCTACACCGACACCTTGGACAATACGGTTGAAATCCTAGAAGATGGTTCAACTTTTGTCTTGACTGGGGATATTCCTGCCATGTGGCTTCGGGATTCGACAGCTCAACTCAGACCCTACCTGCATGTGGCTAAAAGAGATGCGCTCCTGCGTCAGACCATTGCAGGTTTGGTCAAGCGTCAGATGACCTTGGTACTCAAGGATCCTTATGCCAATTCTTTCAACATTGAGGAGAACTGGAAGGGGCACCACGAGACTGACCACACAGACCTTAACGGCTGGATTTGGGAACGTAAGTACGAGGTAGACTCGCTTTGCTATCCTTTGCAGCTGGCTTATCTCCTCTGGAAAGAGACTGGCGAGACTAGTCAGTTTGATGAGACTTTTGTCGCAGCGACTAAGGAAATTCTTCATCTGTGGACAGTGGAACAAGACCACAAGAACTCTCCTTATCGTTTTGTCCGCGATACGGACCGCAAGGAAGATACCTTGGTAAATGATGGCTTTGGCCCTGATTTTGCAGTGACAGGCATGACCTGGTCAGCTTTTCGTCCGAGTGATGACTGCTGTCAGTATAGTTACTTGATTCCGTCAAATATGTTTGCTGTAGTAGTCTTGGGGTATGTTCAAGAAATCTTTGCAGCATTAGATCTAGCTGATAGCGAGAGAGTTATCGCAGACGCTAAGCGTCTCCGTGCTGAAATCCAAGAAGGAATTGAAAACTACGCTTACACTACCAACAGCAAGGGCGAAAAGATTTATGCCTTTGAAGTGGATGGTCTAGGAAATGCCAGCATCATGGATGATCCAAACGTACCAAGTTTGTTGGCTGCACCTTATCTGGGCTACTGCGATATTGACGACGAAGTCTATCAAGCAACTCGTCGTACCATTCTGAGCCCTGAAAATCCATATTTCTACCAAGGAGAATACGCTAGCGGTCTCGGAAGTTCTCATACCTTCTATCGCTATATCTGGCCCATTGCCCTGTCTATCCAAGGCTTGACAACAAGAGATAAGGCAGAGAAGAAATTCTTGCTGGATCAGCTGGTTGCTTGCGATGGTGGTACAGGTGTTATGCATGAAAGCTTCCACGTGGATGACCCAACTCTCTACTCTCGTGAATGGTTCTCTTGGGCTAATATGATGTTCTGTGAGTTGGTCTTGGATTACTTGGATATCCGTTAAGGAACACGCTTTAGCGCAACTGATTCTTGGAAAGAATCACAAATTTACATTTAAAACGTTAACAATAAAAATTTAAATTTAGAATGAGGTTTTACTTCATGGAAAATGTTGTCGTACATATTATCTCACATAGTCACTGGGATCGTGAGTGGTACTTGCCTTTTGAAAGCCACCGTATGCAGTTGGTGGAATTATTTGACAATCTCTTTGATCTCTTTGAAAATGACCCTGAGTTCAAGAGCTTCCACTTGGATGGTCAAACCATTGTCCTTGATGACTACTTGGAGATTCGCCCTGAAAATCGCGACAAAGTCCAACGATACATCGACCAAGGCAAACTTAAAATTGGTCCTTTTTACATCTTGCAAGATGACTACTTGATTTCAAGTGAAGCCAATGTCCGTAATACTCTTATCGGTCAGCAGGAGGCTGCAAAATGGGGCAAATCAACTCAGGTTGGTTACTTCCCAGATACCTTTGGAAATATGGGGCAAGCGCCTCAAATCCTTCAAAAATCAGGCATTCACGTGGCAGCCTTTGGTCGTGGTGTGAAACCGATTGGATTTGACAACCAAGTTCTCGAAGATGAGCAGTTTACTTCCCAGTTTTCAGAAATGTACTGGCAGGGTGCGGATGGTAGTCGTGTTCTCGGTATCCTCTTTGCCAACTGGTATAGTAATGGGAATGAAATTCCAGTGGATAAAGACGAGGCCTTGACCTTCTGGAAACAAAAACTGGCAGACGTGCGTGACTACGCTTCGACCAACCAGTGGTTGATGATGAACGGCTGTGACCACCAGCCTGTGCAGAAAAATCTGAGTGAAGCCATTCGTGTAGCAAATGAACTCTTCCCAGATGTAACCTTTGTTCATAGTTCTTTTGATGAATATGTCCAAGCCGTGGAAAGTGCCCTACCAGAGCAATTATCAACGGTTACAGGTGAGTTGACCAGTCAGGAAACAGACGGCTGGTACACACTTGCCAACACTTCTTCATCTCGTATTTATCTCAAACAAGCCTTCCAAGAAAATAGCAACCTCCTAGAGCAAGTTGTAGAACCCTTGACGATTATCACTGGGGGTCATAACCACAAGGACCAGTTGACCTATGCTTGGAAAACTCTTTTACAAAATGCGCCACATGATAGCATCTGTGGCTGTAGCGTGGACGAAGTTCACCGTGAGATGGAAACTCGTTTTGCCAAGGTCAACCAAGTCGGAAACTTTGTGAAGAGCAATCTTCTTAACGAGTGGAAGGGCAAAATAGCTACAGCTAAGGCTCAAAGTGACTATCTCTTTACTGTTATTAACACAGGATTGCATGATAAGGTTGATACTGTCAGCACAGTGATTGATGTGGCGACTTGTGATTTCAAGGAATTGCACCCAACAGAAGGCTACAAGAAGATGGCTGCTCTTACCTTGCCAAGCTACCGTGTAGAGGACTTGGAAGGTCGTCCTGTAGAGGCTAAAATCGAAGACCTTGGAGCTAATTTTGAGTACGATTTACCAAAAGACAAGTTCCGCCAAGCTCGTATCGCTCGCCAAGTGCGCGTGACCATTCCTGTTCACCTAGCGCCACTTTCTTGGACAACCTTCCAATTGCTGGAAGGAGAGCAAGAACACCGCGACGGTATTTACCAAAACGGAGTGATTGATACGCCATTTGTAACGGTAAGTGTGGATGACAATATCACAGTCTATGACAAGACAACTCACGAAGCCTATGAAGATTTTATCCGCTTCGAAGACCGTGGTGACATCGGAAACGAGTATATCTATTTCCAACCAAAAGGAACAGAGCCTATCTATGCAGAGCTTAAGGGCTATGAGGTCTTGGAAAACACAGCTCGTTACGCTAAGATTTTGCTCAAACATGAATTGACCGTGCCTGTCAGTGCGGACGAAAAGCTAGAAGAAGAGCAAAAAGGTATCATCGAGTTTATGAAGCGTGAAGCAGGACGTTCAGAAGAGTTGACAAGCCTTCCTCTGGAAACTGAGATGACTATCTTCGTGGATAATCCACAAATTCGCTTTAAAACTCGCTTTACTAACACTGCCAAAGACCACCGTATCCGTCTCTTGGTCAAGACTCATAATACGCGTCCAAACAATGATTCTGAAAGCATTTATGAGGTGGTGACACGACCAAACAAACCAGCTGCTTCTTGGGAAAATCCTGAAAATCCTCAACACCAACAAGCCTTTGTCAGCCTGTATGATGATGAAAAAGGTGTGACTGTATCAAATAAGGGATTGAATGAATACGAAATCCTTGGAGACGACACCATTGCAGTGACGATTTTGCGTGCATCAGGTGAGTTGGGTGACTGGGGTTACTTCCCAACACCAGAAGCCCAATGCTTGCGTGAGTTTGAAGTCGAGTTTGCGCTTGAATGCCACCAAGCCCAAGAACGCTTCTCAGCTTTCCGTCGTGCTAAAGCCTTGCAGACACCATTCACAGCTCTTCAAGTTGCAAAACAAGAGGGTAGCGTGGCTGCGACTGGTAGCCTCTTGAATCATTCTGTTCTCAGCATACCGCAAATCTGTCCAACAGCCTTTAAGGTAGCTGAAAATGAAGAAGGCTATGTGCTTCGTTACTACAATATGTGTAGTGAAAATGTGCGTGTACCGGAAAGTCAACATCTCTTCCTTGACCTACTTGAACGACCATACCCCGTTCATAGAGGCCTCATTTCACCGCAAGAGATTCGTACAGAATTCATCAAAAAAGAAGAAATTTAATTTCAAAAAGTAAACATAAAGAGAAAGGAGGGGCGAAAAGGTAAGAACTAACTGCTGATTCGCCCCTTTTTATGGTAAAAACAATGACTATTGCAACGATTGATATCGGAGGGACTGGGATTAAGTTTGCCAGTCTGACTCCTGATGGGAAAATACTAGATAAGACAAGCATTCCAACGCCAGAAAGTTTGGAGGACTTACTAGCTTGGCTAGATCAACGTTTGTCAGAGCAGGATTATAGCGGGATTGCTATGAGCGTTCCAGGCGCGGTCAATCAAGAGACAGGTGTGATTGATGGCTTCAGTGCAGTACCCTACATTCACGGATTTTCTTGGTATGAGGCGCTTAGCTCTTATCAGATTCCTGTCCATCTGGAAAATGATGCCAACTGCGTTGGACTCAGTGAATTACTGGCTCATCCAGAACTTGAAAATGCAGCCTGTGTCGTGATTGGGACAGGGATTGGCGGAGCCATGATTATCAATGGTAGACTTCATCGAGGTCGCCACGGTCTGGGTGGAGAATTTGGCTACATGACAACTCTTGCCCCTGCTGAAAAGCTCAACAACTGGTCGCAATTAGCGTCAACTGGAAATATGGTGCGATACGTGATTGAAAAATCTGGTCAGACTGACTGGGACGGTCGCAAAATTTACCAAGAGGCCGAAGCAGGAAATACCCTTTGTCAAGAAGCTATCGAGCGCATGAATCGTAATATGGCGCAAGGCTTGCTCAATATCCAATATCTTATTGATCCAGATGTCATCAGCCTGGGAGGCTCTATCAGTCAAAATCCAGATTTTATTCAAGGTGTCAAGAAGGCTGTTGATTATTTTGTCGATACCTACGAAGAATACACAGTCGCACCTGTTATCCAGGCCTGCACCTATCACGCAGATGCCAATCTCTACGGTGCCCTTGTCAACTGGCTACAGGAGGAAAACCAATGGTAAGATTTACAGGAATTAGTGACAAACAAGCGCAAGCTATTGAAGTATTAAAAAAACACATTTTTCTACCAGATGTAGAGGTAGCTGTCGCTCAGTCTGACCAAGCCTCTATCTCTATCAAGGGTGAGGGTGGCCACTATCAACTAACTTACCGCAAACCCCACCAACTTTATCGTGCCTTGTCCCTGTTGGCAACATCCCTAGCAGAAGGTGATAAAGTAGAGATTGAGGAACAGGCGGCTTATGAAGATTTAGCCTACATGGCAGACTGTTCTCGAAATGCGGTGCTGAATGTGGCTTCTGCCAAGCAGATGATTGAGGTCTTGGCTCTCATGGGCTACTCAACCTTTGAGCTCTACATGGAAGATACCTACCAGATTGAAGGGCAGCCTTACTTTGGCTATTTCCGTGGAGCCTACTCAGCTGAGGAATTGCAGGAAATCGAAGCCTATGCCCAGCAGTTTGATATGACCTTTGTGCCATGTATCCAGACTTTGGCCCACTTGTCTGCCTTCGTTAAATGGGGTGTCAAAGAAGTGCAGGAGCTCCGTGATGTGGAGGATATCCTCCTTATTGGCGAAGAAAAGGTTTATGACCTGATTGATGGCATGTTTGCCACTCTGTCTAAGCTGAAGACTCGCAAGGTCAATATCGGGATGGACGAAGCCCACTTGGTTGGTTTGGGACGCTACCTGATTCTAAACGGTGTGGTGGATCGTAGTCTCCTCATGTGCCAACACTTGGAGCGCGTGCTGGATATTGCAGACAAATATGGTTTCCACTGCCAGATGTGGAGCGATATGTTCTTTAAACTTATGTCAGTAGATGGGCAGTACGACCGTGATGTGGAAATTCCAGAAGAAACTCGTGTCTACCTAGACCGTCTCAAAGATCGTGTGACCTTGGTTTACTGGGACTATTATCAGGATAGCGAGGAAAAATACAACCGTAACTTTAGTAACCACCACAAGATTAGTCATGACCTTGCCTTTGCGGGGGGTGCTTGGAAGTGGATTGGTTTCACACCCAACAACCATTTCAGCCGTCTCATTGCTCTTGAAGCCAATAAAGCCTGTCGCGCCAATGATATCAAAGAAGTCATCGTGACGGGTTGGGGGGACAATGGTGGGGAAACTGCCCAATTCGCTGTCCTACCAAGCTTGCAAATCTGGGCAGAACTCAGCTATCGCAATGACCTAGACCGTTTGTCTGCTCATTTCCAGACCAATATAGGTCTATCGGTTGAAGATTTTATGCAGATTGACCTAGCTAATCTCTTGCCAGACCTACCAGGTAATCTCAGCGGGATCAATCCTAACCGCTATGTCTTTTATCAGGATGTTCTCTGTCCGATCCTTGACCGACACATGACACCTGAACAGGACAAACCGCACTTCGCTCAGGCTGCTGAGACGCTTGCTAACATTAAAGAAAAAGCTGCCAACTATGCCTACCTCTTTGAAACTCAGGCCCAGTTGAACCAGATTTTAAGTAGCAAAGTGGATGTGGGACGACGCATTCGTCAAGCCTATCAAGTGGATGATAAGGAAAGTCTACAAGAAATCGCCAGACAAGAATTACCAGAACTCAGAAGCCAAATCGAACACTTCCATGCCCTCTTTAGCCACCAATGGCTGAAAGAAAACAAGGTCTTTGGTTTGGATACGGTCGATATCCGTATGGGCGGACTCTTGCAACGCATCAAACGCGCAGAAAGTCGTATTGAGGCTTATCTGGCTGGTCAGATTGACCGCATCGATGAGTTAGAAGTGGAAATCCTGCCATTTACTGACTTTTACGCAGACAAGGACTTCGCAGCCACAACAGCCAACCAGTGGCATACTATTGCGACAGCTTCAACCATCTACACGACCTAAAACAAGAACATTGTGTCTTATGAAGAGTGTTTCTCGTGAAACATCCCTTTCTTAAAAAAGTACTCCACATAAAATAATTTGTGGAGTTTTTTCTATAATTAGTAGTTTAACCTAACCTTCAAATAGGAGTATACTAATAATGTAATCGTTATCAAAAGTCTAAAAAGGAATTTTTAGATGGATATCAAAATAAAAAAGGGAGGAAATTATGAATAAGTTTTCAAAAACCTTGAGAGACAACTGGATCTTTCTCTTAATGGTTTTGCCAGGGGCACTCTGGTTGACTCTATTCTTCTACATTCCAGTATTTGGGAACGTGGTTGCCTTTAAAGACTACCACATGACCAGTAATGGATTTATAGATAGTATCGTGAATAGTAAATGGGTCGGACTCGATAATTTCAGATTCTTGTTTAGTTCAAAAGATGCCTTTATTATCACACGAAATACTGTCCTCTACAATCTCGGCTTTATCTTTATCGGTTTGATTGTATCTGTAGGGATTGCTATCATCCTCAGTGAACTCCGTTCTAAGAGAATGGTTAAGATTTTCCAAACTTCTATGTTGTTCCCTTACTTCTTGTCTTGGGTTATCATCAGTTTCTTTACAGATGCCTTCCTAAACATTGATAAAGGGGTATTCAACCATTTCCTAGAATCTATCGGAATGAAGGAAGTCAATTTCTACGCTGACTTGGGCATCTGGCCATATCTCCTACTTTTCCTAGGTATTTGGAAAGGTTTTGGATATAGCAGTGTCATGTACTATGCGACAATCATGGGAATTGATCCAACCTACTACGAAGCAGCGACAGTGGACGGAGCCAGCAAATGGCAACGAATTCGCAATGTAACCATTCCGCAGTTGACACCATTGGTAACTGTATTGACCATCCTTGCAGTCGGAAATATCTTTCGTGCAGACTTCGGTCTTTTCTACCAAATCCCCCACAATGCTGGTCAGCTTTATAACGTAACCAACGTCTTGGACGTATATGTTTATAATGGTTTGACTCAGACAGCAGATATCGGGATGGCTTCAGCGGCAGGTCTCTATCAATCAGTAGTCGGTTTGATTCTGGTTATCCTATCAAACTTACTTGCAAGACGAGTTGATCCAAACTCAGCCTTGTTCTAGAAAGGAGGAGAGTATGGCAGAAAAGAAAATTAAAAAAGAAAAAATTGATAATGTCGGCATTCACTCCTTCAGTAAGAAAGCAGATATCTTCTTTAGTACCATTTCTGGTTTGATCGCCCTCTCGTGTATCCTACCCTTCATATTTGTTATTGTTATCTCTGTGACAGATGAAAAGAGTATCCTCCAAAATGGATATAGCTTCTTCCCATCTCAATTTGGATTAGATGGTTTTGAGTTTTTGGCACAATTTAAGGATAAAATCCTCCAAGCCCTTTTCATCTCAGTCTTTGTAACAGTGGTGGGAACTATCACAAACGTTTTTATCACAACAACTTATGCCTACGCCATTTCACGGACAACCTTTAAGTATCGCAGATTCTTTACGATCTTTGCCCTTCTTAGTATGTTGTTCAACGCTGGTTTGGTACCAGGCTATATCGTGGTCACTCGTTTGCTTCAACTCGGTGATACAGTTTGGGCCTTGATTGTTCCAATGCTTCTCTCACCATTTAACATCATCTTGATGCGTTCCTTCTTCAAGAAGACCATTCCAGAAGCTATTCTAGAATCCGCTCGTATCGATGGTGCTAGTGAGGCTCGGATCTTCTTCCAAATCTGTTTGCCATTGTCACTACCAGGTATCGCAACAATCACGCTCTTGACAGCACTTGGTTTCTGGAATGACTGGTTCAACGCCCTTCTTTACATTAAGAGTGACAACTTGTACCCATTGCAATATTTGCTCATGCAAATCCAACAAAATATGGACTACATCGCAAAAGCAGTCGGCCTATCTGGTCAACTGGGAGTTGCTCTTCCAAAAGAAACAGGTCGTATGGCCATGGTTGTGGTCGCAACCCTTCCAATCGCGATTCTGTATCCATTCTTCCAACGCTACTTTGTAAAAGGTTTGACTATCGGTGGTGTGAAAGAATAGTACTTGTCGAGAAAAATCATTTCTCATTTCCAAACTTCCCTTGCGTGAAGTTAAGATCATTACATTGTTTATAAGTTTAAAAATAAAAAAAGGAGTTTTTGTCATGAAAAACTGGAAAAAATATGCTTTTGCATCTGCTAGCGTAGTCGCTTTGGCTGCTGGTCTCGCTGCTTGTGGAAACCTTTCAGGTAACAGCAAAAAAGCTGCTGACTCAGCTTCAGGTGAAAAAACTGTTATCAAAATGTACCAAATCGGTGACAAACCAGATAACTTAGATGAATTGCTAGAAAATGCTAACAAAATCATCGGTGAAAAAGTTGGTGCTAAATTGGATATCCAATATCTTGGATGGGGTGACTATGATAAGAAAATGTCAGTTATCACATCATCTGGTGAAAACTACGATATCGCCTTTGCATCTAACTATGTTGTAAATGCTCAAAAAGGTGCCTATGCTGACTTGACTGACTTGTATAAGAAAGAAGGGGCAGAGCTTTATAAAGCACTTGACCCAGCTTACATCAAAGGTAACAGCATTAACGGTAAAATTTACGCAGTTCCAGTTGCAGCCAACGTTGCATCATCTCAAAACTTCGCCTTCAACGGAACTCTCCTTGCTAAATACGGTATCGATATTTCAGGTGTCACTTCATACGAAACACTTGAGCCAGTCTTGAAACAAATCAAAGAAAAAGCTCCAGATGTAGTGCCATTTGCGGTTACTAAGAACTTTATCCCATCTGATAACTTTGACTACCCAGTTCCAAATGGACTTCCATTCGTTATCGACCTTGAAGGAGACACTACTAAGATTGTAAACCGTTACGAAGTACCTCGTTTCAAAGAACACTTGAAGACTCTTCACAAATTCTATGAAGCTGGATACATTCCAAAAGATGTAGCAACAAGCGATACTTCATTTGACCTTCAACAAGATACTTGGTTCGTTCGTGAAGAAACAGTAGGACCAGCTGACTACGGCAATAGCTTGCTTTCACGTGTTGCGAACAAAGATATCCAAATCAAACCAATTACTAACTTCATCAAGAAAAACCAAACAACACAAGTTGCTAACTTTGTAATCTCAAACAACTCTAAGAACAAAGAAAAATCAATGGAAGTGTTGAACCTCTTGAACACTAACCCAGAACTTTTGAACGGTCTTGTTTACGGTCCAGAAGGCAAGAACTGGGAAAAAATTGAAGGTAAAGAAAACCGTGTTCGTGTCCTTGATGGATACAAAGGAAACACTCACATGGGTGGATGGAACACAGGTAACAACTGGATCCTTTACATCAACGAAAACGTTACAGACCAACAAATCGAAGATTCTAAGAAACAATTGGCAGAAGCTAAAGAATCTCCAGCGCTTGGATTCATCTTTAACACTGACAGTGTGAAATCTGAAATCTCAGCTATCTCTAACACAATGCAACAATTCGATACAGCTATCAACACTGGTACTGTAGACCCAGATAAAGCTATTCCAGAATTGATGGAAAAATTGAAATCTGAAGGTGCTTACGATAAAGTATTGAACGAAATGCAAAAACAATACGATGAATTCTTGAAAAACAAAAAATCATAAGATCAATTGATTTCGTGTATTCATTCCTAACTCCTAAAAACTGAATCACTGTTTTCCTCAGGTTGGTCTGGGGGAGGCAGTGATTTTTTGAAACGAGAGATCATAGATATCCATGTTTTTTTTATCACTATTTAACCATTCAGGAAATCTCAAGTACCATTTTGGATTTGGAGTAAGGATTTAGGAAAATATAGCTTATATTAGAGATGTCTCGAGTTTACAAAGGAGAGTTCATATGAAGAAGTATCAACTTCTATTCAAAATAAGTGCAGTCTTCTCTTACTTATTTTTCGTATTTGGTCTTTCTCAGCTGACGCTTATTGTCCAAAATTATTGGCAATTTTCTTCTCAGATAGGAAATTTTTTCTGGATTCGAAATATCTTGAGTGTGCTATTTAGCGGAGTCATGATTTGGATTCTGGTTAAGACAGGTCATGGTTATCTCTTTCACATTCCAAGAAAAAAATGGCTTTGGTATTCGATTTTGACAGTATTAGTGGTAGTGCTCCAGATCTCTTTTAACGTTCAGACAGCTAAACATGTTCAATCAACTGCTGAAGGTTGGGCTGTATTGATCGGTTATAGTGGGACCAACTTTGCTGAGCTAGGTATCTATATAACTTTGTTCTTTCTGACTCCACTTATGGAAGAGCTAATCTATAGAGGATTACTGCAACACGCCTTTTTTAAGCATTCGAGATTTGGCCTTGATTTGCTTCTTCCGTCAATTTTATTTGCTCTTCCTCATTTTTCAAGCCTGCCTAGTTTGTTAGATATCTTCGTCTTTGCAACATCTGGCATCATCTTTGCTAGTTTGACCCGCTATACCAAGAGTATTTATCCATCCTATGCGGTGCATGTGATTAATAATATTTTCGCGACATTACCATTTTTGCTGACTTTTTTACACAGGGTATTTGGGTGAAATATTGGTACGAGAGTTAGGAATGATAGCTTTTCAATTTAAGGAGGAAAATGAGAATGGCACCATTAAAATGGTTTGCAGGAGGAAGCGAAAGACGTTGTGAAGCCATGACTATCATAAATCATCTATTGGAAGATATAAAGGATACGCCTCAATTGACTCCCTTGAAAAATCAATTAGTGATTTATCAAAGAAGATTGAAGGACGATGGGACTTCTACTCCTTTTATATTGAGCCAAATGAATGTTGATATCTCACATGTGTTGATTGATAATAAGCTGATATTGTCAGAAAATCAATCCGAGCAGATCAAAAAATTGAGAGAATTATCAGCTATTCGCTATGGCTACTGATGAAGTGTAGGGACAGGTCGCTTTCTAAAAATTTCCAGTCAAATAAATTGCATTCGTTTTCTTAAGCAGGTATACTAGTATAGATAGATGAAAAATTCTGAAAATTTAAGAATAGAAAAGAGAACAAATCTTATGGCAAAAGATATTCGTGTCTTACTTTACTACCTTTACACTCCAATTGAAAATGCAGAGCAATTTGCTGCAGACCACTTGGCTTTCTGTAAATCAATCGGACTTAAAGGCCGTATCCTAGTCGCTGACGAGGGAATTAACGGAACAGTTTCAGGTGACTATGAAACAACTCAAAAATACATGGACTACGTTCACAGCCTCCCAGGTATGGAAGACCTCTGGTTCAAGATTGACGAGGAAAGAGAACAAGCCTTTAAGAAGATGTTTGTTCGCTACAAGAAAGAGATTGTCCACCTTGGTTTGGAAGACAACGACTTTGACAACGACATCAACCCACTTGAAACAACAGGTGCTTACTTGTCTCCAAAAGAGTTCAAAGAAGCCCTTCTTGACGAAGATACAGTTGTCCTCGACACACGTAACGATTATGAGTACGACCTAGGACACTTCCGTGGGGCTATCCGCCCAGATATCCGCAACTTCCGTGAGTTGCCACAATGGGTTCGTGATAACAAGGAAAAATTCATGGACAAGCGCGTCGTGGTTTACTGTACAGGTGGCGTTCGCTGTGAGAAATTCTCAGGCTGGATGGTCCGTGAAGGCTACAAAGATGTCGGCCAATTGCACGGAGGAATCGCAACCTACGGTAAAGACCCAGAAGTCCAAGGTGAGCTTTGGGATGGGAAAATGTACGTCTTTGACGAGCGTATTGCCGTAGATGTTAACCATGTCAACCCAACCATCGTAGGGAAAGACTGGTTTGATGGAACACCATGTGAACGTTATGTCAACTGTGGAAATCCATTCTGTAACCGTCGTATCTTGACATCAGAAGAAAATGAAGACAAATACCTTCGTGGATGTTCACACGAGTGCCGTGTTCACCCACGTAACCGCTATGTTTCAGAAAATGAATTGACACAAGCTGAAGTTGTCGAGCGCCTAGCCGCTATCGGTGAAAGCTTGGATCAAGCAGCTACTGTATAAAATTAAACAGTCCTTAGGGGCTGTTTTTCTATGCTTTTTACTAAAAAATCTAAAGTTTGTTTCTGTATCTTTCAGGAAAATAGGGTATACTATATGTAAACGATTTCAAAGGAGTCCAGTTATGACGAAAACATTTTTTATTCCAAATAAACAGAGCATTTTAGGAGAACAGGAAATTTTGACTGCCAAGTCGATCTTGGCCTTGGTAGATGATTTGGAGTCACATAGCTATGATGCTGTCTATCTCCGTCAGCCTCTTAACCGTCTTGAGTATATCGAGTGTGCGATAGTGGGGCAATCACAATTTCTTTTTAAGGTCAGTTATGCTGATGGTCAAAAGGCTTACCGTGTCGATCTTCCTGACCTACTAACGAAGACAGACTGGCAGATTATCAAAGCATTTTTAGATGCTCTGCTTGCTTATACAGGAACTGAGATTGAAGGACTAGATGGTTTTGATTTTGAAGCTTATTTCCAAGCAAGTATTCAAGCTCATATTGCAGACACTGCGGCTCGTTTTACGATTTGCCAAGGAATTTTTAATCCTGTTTTCTTTAGTCATGAGGATTTGAAAAGCTTTTTAGAGGAAGACGGCTTGGCTCAGTTTGAAGCGCGTGTGCGTGCGGTTCAAGAGACAGACGCCTACTTTGCAAGAGTTTCCTTCTATCAGGATGGAGAAGGCCAAGTGCACGGTGTTTATCATCTGGCTCAAGGAGTCAAGACTGTTTTACCGAGAGAACCATTTGTTCCTGCAGCCTATATGGAGCAATTGGTGGATAAGGAAGTGCAGTGGGAGATTGACTTGGTTCAAATCACAGGAGATGGCTCTAAACCAGAAGACTATGAAGCCATTGCCCGCTTGGACTATGCAAAATTCCTTGAGGTACTACCGTCAGAACTTTACCACCAACTAGATGCCAATCAATTAGAAGTACAACCCATCTTAGAAAAAGATTTTAAAACATTAGCACAAGAAGAGTAAAGCAGAAGCAGGTCAATTGACTTGCTTTTTGATATATAAAAAATCCTGCCATGGATGACAGGATTGAAGTTTAAAGAAAGGCCAAGATACGAAGATAATCTCCAATCAATGCCACTTCAGCTACAAAGAAGAGGAGGATAATCACTCCGTTTACAAGGACAGATAAGAATAACTGATAGAAGGAGTCGGTTTCACTTGATTGACTTGGTCTTGTAATGATATGGAGACTAGCAAGCAGAATGATTCCAATGCTAATCACACACAAGAGAGCTGTAAATCGTAGGCTATCAAAGAAGGCAAAGAAACTAGCAATGGCAGTGAGGAAGATTGGAATGGCCAAGAGTTGACTATATTGTTGGAGAATCTTTTCTAGCGTCCAGTCCTTTTCCTGGTGGATAAATCGTCTCACGACGAAACTACCCAAGAGGAATGAAAAGAAGAAGAGTGTTGTTGCTACTAGGATAGAGATAATCGAAAAGAGATTTAATGAAGCAAATTGTTCAGGGAAGTGGCTGTTTATAGTTGCTATATGTCCATAGTAAGCATGTTTGATGTGGTAGATACTAAAGAAAAAGGAAGATGCAGAAAACAGAATGAGCAAAAGAAAGGCTGTGTAACTGTGTGTGCTACTTGTTTCAAGACTGCTTGTAGGAGATTTGATTGCTTCCACTAGCCAAGACCAAAAATCAAGCGCTTGCTCTTTCCATCTATCCGTAGATTTTGGAGCTTGGTCGGGGATATAGGGACTTTCTAAGGATTGACTGAGAAGAAGGGGCTCTTTCGTGGTTGGTTTTTGCTGAGGAAGTGCTTCTTGACTCTCTTCAGCTATAGTGACTTTTTCTGTTTCTTTAGAAAGGTCTGGCTCTTCTTCAGTAGAATTGGATGTTTTCTTTTCTTCTATTTCTGTTCTCGCTTCACTGTCTTCAGGAGCTTCGATTTTCTCTTCTTGCTGGCTTTCTAGTTCGGCTTCAGCTTGAGAGACGTCCTCCTCTACTTGAGTATTTTTTTCAATTGGTGTATCGAGATCGGCTATCGTTTCTTCAGCCTTGTCTGCAACCTCTTGAGCTTGCTCTTCAGGTTTGTTCTTGCTTGTTGTTTTTACAAAATCATTACTTTCAAACCATTCTTGTTTCATGGTAGAACCTCCTTTTTAGTTAGATAAATATGCTTCCATAGTAGCAAATGTAAGCGCTTTTATCAACGTCTGTTTGGTATGGATATTAGCTCAATATCATTATCAGCTCTAGCAATGAGTTGATCCTTGACATCGGTTTTTTCAGTTTTGTAAGGGTTGCTTAATTCCGTGCCTCTTGATTCAGGCTTTTCTCTTGTGAATTGGAAGATAGAACCATAGTTACTTGAGATGTCCCAGTTAATTCGTTGGCTTTCTTTTTGCGTCAGAGTGATTGAGAGATGGTCTTTAGAAGTTAATTCTACCTTGCCGTGAACTTGGATATTCTCAGCGTGGAAGTGATTCTTTGTTGACTCTAGCTGACTATCTGTAAGGTCTGTATCAAAGATATTGACGATATTAGGGGTTGTGAGTTTACTGTTTTTGATACGACTTCCTTCAATTCGGAGGAGATAGCTGTTTGTATTGAGGGTCGCATTTTCAAGGCTAGCATTTATGATGGTGGTTTGTCTGCGATTGGCTGAGATGTTGATTCCTTTTAGGCTTCTTCCTTTTGGCAATTGGAGAATAACTTCATCAAAACGACTAGAGTAGCTACTTGCGATATGGAGAATCCCGCCAATTCCAGAAGAGAGAAATGGAGTTTCAGACAGTTTCTTATCAGTGAGGCTTAGAGTTTTGTCGTTTTGATTTGTGACAAGATCATGGTTAGCAGAAATAGATGGATGATAAGAAATGTGGATTTGATCATCGAAAGAGTCTGTGATGGTCAGCGCGTGTTGGTGGAGAGTAATTTCTAGGTTTTCGACTTCCTTGCCAAAGGTTAGCTCTTCCGTACGGCTATCATAGACAGGTTCTTTGGACATGGCCAGTAGGCTCTTAATTCCGTCAGATTGGATGCCTACAAAGAGCAGGACAAAGCCGATAACGGTAGTCACCACACCAAAAATGAGAAATCCTTTTGTCAATTTACGCATGCTGGTCACCTCTCTTTCCTTTTTTAAGAACAAATTGCACCAGGCGAACAATGAGTAGGCCGAAGAAGCGAGATACATAGGAAATACCTAATAAAACCAGCGAAGAAGCACCGATAGCTAGTAAACCAGAACCGAAAATCAAGATAAAGGCTGATTTAGCTTGGGCTAGGACAGTAAAACTTTCAACTAAAAATAGGAATCCGCCGACGATACCAAGTATGGAAACCGCAAAGAAAGCCAAGATGACAGTCAAGGCTGCCACAAGGATTGCGAACAGGGACACGAGGATGGCGATTCCCAGAGGAATACCGATGGGTGCTGCAAGGAGAGCTAACAAGGCGATATGCAAAATTTGTCGGTTATTCTTTTGAGCGGGTGCCTCATTGATTTTTTTATCGAGAAGATTGGAGAGAACTTCGTGGGCTGCTTCCTTAGGAGTTCCTAAGCTAGTGATGAGTTCTTCCTCTCCCTCGACTCCAGCATCGTCAAAGAGTTCCCTGAAATAGTCCATGGCTTCAATTTGGTCAGCTTCAGGTAGTTTTTTGAGATAAAGTTCTAGCTGAGTCAGGTATTCAGTTCTTGTCATGGCGGATACTCCCTTCTATGATGCCATTGATGGTGTCTGTATAGAGTGCCCATTCATCTTTTAGGGTCACGAGCTGTTCTATACCACCATTTGTCAAGGAGTAGTATTTGCGCATGCGACCTTGGAACTCTCTAGAATAGGTTGTCAGAAAGCTATTGCCCTCCAATTTTTTGAGAATGGGATAGAGTGTAGATTCTTTGATATTAGCGATCAGCTTAATGGTTTGGCTAATCTCATAACCATAAGAATCATCCTGCTCCAGTACAGCCAAGATGAGAAATTCAATCAAGGCAGAGGATGTTGGAAAGTACATGGGGAACCTCCTTTTCTAATGTGTAAGATTTTTATATATAATTTTTCTACACATACATTGTACATCTAAAAGAAAGCCCTGTCAAGAGAAATGTGTAAAATTTTTATATATAAAAAACTCCTAGTAAAAACTAGAAGTTTAGAGGATTTTATCAGCTATTCAGCAAAATTCTATATTTAAAAGATAAGCTAGAATAATGATTTATAATCTAGGATGTTATCTCTTATGCCGTCTAGCAAAGGAATAAACTCAGTAAAATCGAATTTTTTATAATTTTTTAGAACATGCTTTGAAAGAATTTCTTTTCCGTAATTATAAGCCCCCCCGTCTTTATGAAATTTTTTTCCTTTTAAAGTAGGTGTCGAATTTCTAGCTAATAATAAGTCTTCAATATCAGATGAATTGCCGTAATGCATATTATCCATTAAAGGAGTTGCCATTATATATAAACTCCCCTTTTTATTAATAAGACATGATTTTTCTCTTCTAATTTTTTCTAAATCATCTGAAATTTTCGATTCTTCATTCTGAGGGTCCTTAAGGTCTTTTGCATGATTCGCAAACAAAAATAAGGGAGATTTAACATCCTTTTTTCCATTATTTGGTTCATTATCAAATAAGAATATTGTTGGGTGTTGAGGTTTTCTTGTAGTAAGCTTTTGAAAATATTCAATGTAATTAGGGTATAGCAGTTTCTCTTTTGAGTCCATTTGAAATTTCTCTTTATTAGAGAAATAATTATACCAATACTTGAGACCTTCTCCACCTTCTGGGATATTAAATAGGTATTCCACAGTATTACTACGATTTAGAAATTCAATTTTAAATATAAAATCGTCACCATCTTTTTCAATAAGTTCGGGATAATTTTCATAAAGATTTTTTAAAGCTGCTTTAATATACCGTGGATCGGTTTTTCCCTCTGTAACAATTATAGGTTTATCATTTCCGAAAAAATATTTATAAAACAAAAATTTTTTATACTCTTTTTCCCTAGAATTAAATAGAGACATGTATAATTTCTTTTGTTCTTTATTAATACTGTAGAATTCTTTAACTAAACTATTGGTATCATTCCTTGTATTGTTGAATAATTCTTTTTGTAAATCTTGATTATAAAAAATATGTTTTAAATAATACTTTGATTCAGATTTTTTTGATGAATTTCTTCCTAATAAATATTTTTGTGAATCCAGATTATTATGTACCAAGGATTTTTTATATAGTAAATAGCTGTTATATTGTTCAATTTGAAAAATAAAAGCAAATCGCCCTGTTAGCTGATTGAGAGTTCCAGGCTTTTTATCTATTTCAAAAGCTCCATCTTTGTATAATTGAAAGGCCATTGCACGAGTATTTTTGACGTATTCTCTTTTTACAGTTATTTTTTTGTTTACAACTAATCCAGTGACTTCTTGACGTTGCATGTTGTTGCTCAATCGTGTTTTTTTAGGATTAATTTCAAAACCAGATGAGACAATCACCTCTTCTAATTCAGTTAAAAAGTTTTCTAACTCCTTACTCGCTCTTAATTTGTTGGAGTTTAATTCACGATTAGTCGAAAAAGTCATATCATCGGCATATCTGGAATATGTAAAACGATATTTTTTTGCAATTTTGACAATTCGATAGTCTAGAATTCTAGTGATTAAATTTGTAATGATTGGAGAAGATGGGGCTCCTTGTGGTAACTTACCTTGATAACATGCAATTTGTGCAATTACAGTAGCAATTTCTGGTGAAACAGCAAAATCTCGATCTTTTATAAAGAAGCCTCTTACTCGTCCAAAATTAAAAGAATCAAAAAAGTCCTTCAAATCAATATTAAGAATATATTTCTTGTTTCGATGCATTTGAGAGTTGGTAATAATACTTTTCCCCTTTTCGAATGCATGAGATAGTACTGGAATTTTAAAATTTTTGTCCTTAGATTTAGATTCCAAGCTTTCAAGGTAGCACTCCCATAAAATATCAGCTAATTTTTTCTGAAGAAATTTTAACTCTTTTTTAGGAGCGTGTATAACTCTTTCTCCACCATTCTTTTTAGGAATAGTGAGGGTAGTATATAAATTATCAGTTTTTATATTGTACAATAAATAATTGATGTATTTAGCACTTTTCAAGCCAAGTAGTTTAGCAAAATCATCTTTTGTCTGTAGTTGATTAAATTTGGTCATCATTTTTCCTCATAAAAAAAGCGTATGATAACTCTTACGCGAACAAGATTGTCAATAGAAATCCTAATGTATCCTGAAGCTAATAACACCAGGTGAAGCCAAACATTCCTATAACATTGTTGTTAATACTTGCGAACACACAAGTCAAAAATCTAATCATACGCAATTATATTCTATCACAAAATAACCTGTTAATCTAGAATTAAGACATCTTAGACTATAAATTTTTATCAATACCTCAAAAAAGCCAGACAGAGTCTGGCTTTGCATTATTTATACCTGAGAAGTATTTTAGCAAAATTAAAGGATTTTATCAACTCTGTCCACTGTAAAGAGGGCCACAGTCATCAGGATATCGACGAGTAAGAGGGCAGCTACAGCTGGTACCCAAGAGTGGAAAAGGTCAAAACTGTAACCAAAGAGGGTTGGTCCAAAGGCTGCTAGGATATAGCCTCCTGTTTGAGATAGGCCGGACAATTGGGCTGTCTTTTCAGGAGCGCTTGTCTTGAGTGAAAAGTTGACCATGAGATAAGGGAAGAGAGCGCTGGTTGCGGTTCCGATGAGGAGATGGATGGCAAGCCAGTAAAAGAAATTACCGATTGGGAAAAAGAGCATGGAAATGCCGACTACACCAGCTAGTGAGACCAAAGTGAGCATGAGCTGACGGTTGCGAGTAGATAAGCTGGTTGTTAGGCTTGGGATGGTCATTGAAAAAGGAATGCTAATCAGAGAGAAGATAGATGTCAGCAAGCCAGCTTCGTGACTGGATAGGCCTGCGTGGATAGCCATGGTAGGTAGCCAAGTCATAGCGGTGTAAAAGAGTAAGGATTGAAAACCGGCAAAGACAATCACTGCCCAGACCTGTTTATTATGCATGACCTTTGTTTTTCTTTTTTGTTTGGTTTGTGGAGCCAGTCTGTGATTATAGCGGTGATTTGGGAGCCAGACCAAAAAAGTTGCTAGGCAGAGCAGGGTGAGGAGGATGATAAGCCCTTTCCAAGAACTGGCTTGTGTAATAGGCACGGCTAGATAGGAGGCCAGAGCCGTCGCAATCCCCATAGACGTTACATATAAGGTGGTCAGAAAACCAATTTTCTTTGGTTGATTGGCTTGGATAAGACTAGGAAGCAGAACATTGATGACTGCGATACTTGCCCCAACCATCAAGGTTCCTAGATAGAGCAGGGGCAGATTGATTAGTCGAATGAGAGAACCGATAGTCAAGAAGAAAAGGCTGTAGGTGAAGAGATGCTCCAAGCCGATTTTCTGAGCCAGTCGGGTAGAAAAGAGCGAGAAGAGGGTAAACATGAGGAGAGGAAGGCTGGTCAAGACACCAAGCGAACTAACTTCTACTCCCAGTCCTTGCGAAATATCTCCCAAAATAATGGGTAAAACAGTAAAAGGAGTCCGCAAGGAAACACCAATCAGGATAATACCTGGAACAAAAAAGAGTGATTGCTTTTTCATATAATACCTCTTCTAGCTGATTTTAATAACAGCTTATTTTAAGGCTTTTCCCCTATAATGTCAAGTAAGGTTTTGGGCTTTCAAGATAAAAATGGGAAAGTCTTGAAAATTATGATAAAATAGTGGAAGGAAATCTATACATTGGAGAAAAACTGTGTCTGAAAAGCAAAAAATCAGCGTATTGATGTCGGTCTATATCAAGGAAAATCCGACATTTTTAAAGGATGCTATTGAGAGTGTTCAAAATCAGACCCTGAAACCGAGCGAATTGGTTCTGGTTGAGGATGGGCCTTTGACACCTGAGCTCTATCAGGTATTAGACCAGCTGGAAGCTGGGTCTGATATTCCAGTGAAACGCTATCCTCTTGAGCATAATCAAGGTTTGGGTCTGGCTCTTCGATACGGTGTTTTACAGTGTCAGTATGATATTATTGCCCGTATGGATACGGATGATATAGCTGTTCCGGATCGTTTTGAGAAACAGGTTCAGCTAATGGAGAAGGACAAGCTCGACCTATTAGGTGGACATATTGCAGAGTTTATTGACAATCCTGATGAGATCGTTTCTTACCGTCGTGTTCCAACCCAGCATGCAGATATTGTAGCTTATCAAAGGATGAGAAGTGCCTTTAACCACATGACTGTCATGTTCAAGAAGGACATGGTTCTCAAGGCAGGCAACTATGAGGATGGCCTTTATATGGAGGATGACCTCCTCTGGCTCAACATGATTGCCGCAGGAGCCAAGACTGGAAATCTGGATCAAATCTTGTGTAAGGTTCGTGTTGGAGCAGGAATGTTTGAGCGTCGTGGGGGACTGCGTTACCTCAAACTCTATCGTCAAGCTCGTCAGCGCATGCTGAAGAGAGGGCAAATTTCTTACCTGGAGTACGCCAAGAGTGTTGCCATTCAGATGGTTGTTGCTCTTTGTCCAGGATTTGTCAGACAGTTTATTTTTATGAAACTGTTACGAAAAAGCAATTAAAAGATTGTAACAAATCGTAAACTAGAGAAAAAGTGTTATAATAACAATATAATACTCTTCGAAAATCTCTTCAAACCGCGTCAACGTCGCCTTGCCGTACTCAAGTACAGCCTGCGGCTAGTTTCCTAGTTTGCTCTTTGATTTTCATTGAGTATAATCATCCAGCTCTTTTAAGGAGGAGTAAATTTCTATGAACAAAAAACTCACAGATTATGTGATTGATCTGGTGGAAATTTTAAATAAACAACAAAAACAGGTTTTCTGGGGAATATTTGATATTTTGAGTATGGTGGTTTCCATTATTGTATCTTATATCTTATTCTATGGCTTGATTAATCCAGCACCTGTTGACTACATTATCTATACGAGTTTGGCCTTCCTGTTCTATCAATTGATGATTGGATTTTGGGGGCTGAACGCTAGTATTAGTCGTTACAGCAAGATTACGGATTTCATGAAAATCTTTTTTGGTGTGACTGCTAGCAGTATCTTGTCATATAGTATCTGCTATGCCTTCTTGCCACTTTTTTCAATCCGTTTCATCATTCTCTTTATCTTGTTGAGTACTTTCTTGATTTTATTGCCACGGATTACTTGGCAGTTAATCTACTCTAAACGCAAAAAGGGAAGTGGTGATGGAGAACACCGTCGGACCTTCTTGATTGGTGCCGGTGATGGTGGAGCCCTCTTTATGGATAGTTACCAACATCCAACTAGTGAATTAGAACTTGTCGGTATTTTGGACAAGGATTCTAAGAAAAAGGGCCAAAAACTTGGTGGAATCCCTGTTTTGGGTTCATATGATGATCTGCCTGAATTAGCAAAACGCCATCAAATCGAGCGTGTTATCGTTGCGATTCCGTCGCTTGACCCGTCAGAATATGAACGTATCTTGCAGATGTGTAATAAGCTGGGTGTCAAGTGTTACAAGATGCCTAAGGTTGAAACGGTTGTTCAAGGACTTCACCAAGCAGGTACTGGCTTCCAAAAAATTGATATTACAGACCTTTTGGGACGTCAGGAAATTCGTCTTGACGAATCGCGTCTGGGCGCAGAACTGACAGGTAAGACAATCTTAGTCACAGGTGCTGGTGGCTCAATCGGTTCTGAAATCTGTCGCCAAGTTAGTCGTTTCAATCCTGAACGCATCGTCTTGCTCGGTCATGGGGAAAATTCAATCTACCTTGTTTATCATGAATTGATTCGCAAGTTCCAAGGGATTGATTATGTACCAGTTATTGCCGATATTCAAGACTATGACCGTTTGTTGCAAGTCTTTGAGCAGTACAAGCCAGCTATTGTTTATCATGCGGCAGCCCACAAGCACGTTCCTATGATGGAGCGCAATCCAAAAGAAGCCTTCAAAAACAATATTCGTGGAACTTACAATGTTGCTAAGGCTGTTGATGAAGCTAAAGTACCTAAGATGGTTATGATTTCGACAGATAAGGCGGTTAATCCACCAAATGTTATGGGAGCAACCAAGCGAGTGGCTGAGTTGATTGTCACTGGCTTTAACCAACGTAGCCAATCGACTTACTGTGCGGTTCGTTTTGGGAATGTTCTTGGTAGTCGAGGTAGTGTGATTCCTGTCTTTGAACGTCAGATTGCTGAAGGCGGTCCTGTAACGGTGACAGACTTCCGCATGACCCGTTACTTTATGACTATTCCAGAAGCTAGCCGTTTGGTTATCCATGCTGGTGCTTATGCCAAGGATGGGGAAGTCTTTATCCTTGATATGGGCAAACCAGTCAAGATTTATGACTTGGCCAAGAAAATGGTCCTTCTAAGTGGACACACCGAAAGTGAAATTCCAATCGTTGAAGTTGGAATCCGCCCAGGTGAAAAACTTTACGAAGAACTCTTGGTATCAACCGAACTTGTTGATAACCAAGTTATGGATAAGATTTTCGTTGGTAAGGTCAATGTTATGCCTTTAGAAGCCATCGATCAAAAGATTGAAGAGTTCCGCACTCTCAGTGGAGATGAGTTGAAGCAAGCTATTATCGCCTTTGCCAATCAAACAACCCACGTTGAATAAAAAAGAAAAACGCATATTATCAGGTCTGAAGAACCTTGGTAATATGCGTTTTGTTATGTAGAGACTTATACTCTTCGAAAATCTTTTCAAACCACGTTAACGTCGCCTTGTCGTATGTATATGTTATTGAAAATACCTCAAAACTTCTATGGGTTTGTGGGCGATATAATCAGGCTGATAGTTTAGTAGATCTGCTTGCTCTCCAAATCCCCAAGTGACGGCCAATTTCTGAATGCCTGTTTCTTGAGCTCCAAGCATATCAAACTTGGTATCTCCGATGATGATGGCTTGTTCCGGTGCTAGTTGATGTGTCTGCAAGGCTTGGCGTATGACATCTGCCTTATGGGGTGCTTCGGGGCTGGAACCATAAATGCCATCAAAGAAATGATAGATTCCCAAGTTTTTAGTCATGTCTTGAGCGGTTGGAGTATTCTTTGTAGTGGTGATATAAAGAGGGTAATTGCTCGATAACTTCTCAAGCAAGCCTACAATATGAGGGAAGAGCTGAGCTTCATGGATGCCTTTCTCCTTATAGTACGAACGGTATATCTGCACGGCTTCAGAAATTTGTTCTTTGGGAAGGCAGGTCGCAAAACTACTTTCAAGAGGCGGTCCCATAAAACCACGAATCGTTTTGGCATCAGGGCTAGGTACCCCCAGCTCCTTAAAGGTATGGGTAAAGGCATTGTGAATCCCGATAGAACTATCAACGAGGGTTCCGTCCAGATCGAAAAAGATAGCTGAGATAGAGGTCATGGTTTCTCCTATTTGATAAGCTTATTCTCCGAAAATTTCTTTTTGGAGGCGACGACCAGTAGGGGTGGCAGCGAGTCCACCTTCAGCTGTTTCACGAAAGGCAGTTGGCATGCTTGCTCCTACTTGGTACATGGCATCGATAACTTCATCCACAGGGATTTTAGATTCGATACCTGCCAGGGCCATGTCTGCTGCGATGAAGGCAAAGCTAGCTCCCATGGCATTGCGTTTGACACAGGGAACTTCGACCAAGCCGGCAACAGGGTCACAGATGAGGCCTAGCATATTTTTAATGACAAAGGCAATGGCTTGACTGGCCTGATAAGGTGTTCCACCGGCAGCTAGAGTCAAGGCTGCAGCACTCATAGCAGAGGCCGAACCAACCTCGGCCTGACAGCCACCTTCAGCACCTGAGATAGAGGCATTGTTTGCGATGACTAGTCCAAAGGCACCGGCAGCAAAGAGGAAATCCAGCTGTTGCTCGTGGCTGAGGTCTAATTTTTCAATAGCAGCTGTTAGAACGGAAGGCAGACAGCCAGCACTTCCTGCGGTCGGAGTGGCACAAACCAAGCCCATTTTGGCATTGTGTTCATTGACTGCAATGGCATTTCGGGCAGCAGAGAGAATCGTGTAATCTGACAGAGTTTTTCCGTTTTTGATGTAGTGATCCAATTTGGCAGCATCTCCACCTGTCAGGCCACTACGAGATTTATTTTCATTGAGGCCAAGTTGGACAGAGGCTTTCATGACTTCTAGATTGCGTTCCATGAGAAGGAAGACTTCTTCACGTTCGCGACCAGTCAATTCAAACTCTGTTGTAATCATGAGTTCTGCGACATTTCCTTGAAAGTCCAGTTCTGCCTGCTCGACCAATTCTTTGATAGAATAAAACATGCTTCCTCCTATTTAAAGAAATTGACATTGTGGAGATGAGGGATTTTTCGAATTTCTTCGATAGCCTCATCACAGTTGCGACTGTCAACTTCGATAATCATAATAGCTTTTTCACCAGCTTTTTCACGAGTAACATTCATCTGGGCGATATTGATATCATAGCGGGAAAGGGCCTCTGTTACGAGGGCAATCATACCTGGAATATCTTGATGAACAATGATGATAGTCGGTGTATTCATATTGAGAGAGACGGCAAAGCCATTGAGTTCGGTTACCTGAATATTTCCTCCCCCGATAGAAATACCAGTCACGCTAATGGTCTTATGAGCATTTTTAACGGTAATTTTAGTGGTGTTTGGGTGAGGGGCATTGCTGTCTTTCTGAATGGTCCAGACAATCTTGATGCCACGCTTGTGGGCAATTTCCAGGCTGTTTGGGATTTCAGGATCATCTGTATCCATGCCCAAAATACCTGCAACAAGGGCTAGGTCTGTTCCGTGACCACGATAGGTCTTGGCAAATGAGTTAAATAGTTGGAATTCGACTTCTGTCGGAGTATCATCAAAAATGGAAGAGACAATCTTCCCAATACGAACAGCACCAGCTGTATGGCTACTAGATGGGCCAATCATAACTGGTCCGATGATATCAAAGACAGATTGAAAACGAAGTGATTTCATCAGTTTCCCCTTATAAAAATTCTTATCTCTATTATATCAAAGAATGAAGGTCTTGGCTTTAATTGTGGATGAAAACCTTTTTACACTACAAATAGCATAAAAAAGCATCTTTTGTAACAAAAAATAGCTTATTTAGGGAAATAAAAAATAATTTTGTAATATTTCTACATAAAAGTGTCAAGAAACGGTAATATTTAAAGGGTATGATAGAACTATAGAAAGAAGGAGAATTTTCAAATATGAAATCAACAACTAAAAAGATTAAAACAACTCTTGCAGGAGTAGCTGCCTTGTTTGCAGTATTTGCTCCATCATTTGTATCTGCTCAAGAATCATCAACTTACACTGTTAAAGAAGGTGATACACTTTCAGAAATCGCTGAAACTCACAACACAACTGTTGAGAAATTGGCAGAAAACAACCACATCGACAACGTTCATTTGATTTATGTTGGTCAAGAGTTGGTTATCGATGGCCCTGTAGCGCCTGCTGCAACACCAGCGCCAGCTACTTATGCGGCACCAGCAGCTCAAGATGAAACTGTTTCAGCTCCAGTAGCAGAAACTACAGAAGTAGTAGAAGAAGCAGCACCAGCTGCAAGCGCTCCTGTAGCAGAAGAAACTGTTGCTGCAGCAGAAACTTCAGCACCAGCTGCAACTGTAAGTGGATCTGAAGCAGAAGCTAAAGAATGGATTGCACAAAAAGAATCAGGTGGTAGCTATACAGCTACAAACGGCCAATACATTGGACGTTACCAATTGACAGATTCATACTTGAACGGTGACTACTCAGCTGAAAACCAAGAACGTGTAGCAGATGCTTACGTTGCAGGACGTTACGGTTCATGGTCAGCTACTAAAAACTTCTGGCTTAACAACGGCTGGTATTAAGAAATAGAAAAAGAGCCTTTGATGGCTCTTTTTGTGTGCTTTTATTTGACAAAAGACAATTTTTAAATAGTAGTAATAACAGATTGCTTACGGCTGACGAGATTCTGGAGTTTCTCCAGCTGAATTAGTGCGATTATTACTGTTAGCATCGGGAACTTCAGCATTATTACTATTATTATTGGTATTCGTATCTCCTTGGGCTCCTGCAGTATCAGTAACTTGATCTCGTGTATTGACAGCAGTGTTTCCCCCACTTCTAGCACTATCAGATGAATATTGCTCGCTTGCAGGTGCTTGTGAATTATATCTGTTCCTATTTGACTCAGTATAGTTTGGAGTGTAGCTACCTCCTTCTGAAGAATAGCTTTCTCTTCCCTCAACGTTACTAGTCGTTTCTGTTTCTTTTTTATTAGACTTTTGTTCTTCTTCTTCTTTTTTGGTCAAGACTTCAGCTTGCTTTTGGAATTTTGAAATCAGTTCTTGAATGGGTTTTATTTTTTCATCAATAGTAGCTTGTTCGCTTGTGGAGTTGACACTTTTAATAATTTCTAGTATTTTTTGTAAGGAAGTGATGGCTGTTTCAAGTGCTTGTTTATCTTCAAACTGGCTATCGGATTCCTTTATATCCAATTTTAAAGCTTTTTCAGTATAATGATTAGTGATTTTATCGGCCGTAGAAGTAAGAAAATCTGTTAATGTCTTTTTGCCTTCGTCAGTGGTAGGCTTTAATTCTTGAATTTTTTTCCAATCCTCTATAATCGTTTCAGAATCAATATTGAAGTTTTTAATAGCATTTTTTACTTGTTCGACATCGTGTCCATTCTTATGTTGTTTGCTGAGAGCGATGTTCCCTCTCTCTGCTTGGATATGTTCTTGATGAATGACTAAACCTATTAAAAGTCCAAGCCCTACAACAATAATGATAGTAAAAATAGTATTTTTTGATGTTAGAATATCTTTGTAGTTTTTCACAATCGTACTACGTACATGGATGGTAGTATCTTAAAGGGATCATGTACGACTTCCTCCTCATTACAGTATATCATTTTTAGCTTATTTTATAAATAAGTTTATAAGTAGAATCGAGATTTAACTGTTCATTGCCCTTTTTGTAATTATATTTCTGTTTCTATCAAATAGAATGTCAGATTATCAGCCTCTTTCTTGTCTTCTCCAACCAAGCATGTTATAATGAATACTGCTCAAGCGACCTTCAATCGTGAAGCACACACGACCTTCAATCGTGAACTAGTCATTTCGTTTATCTTTTATTACGTCGTTAACTCGAAATGAGATGCAAGCTGAGCTTGTCTGATTTATAACCTCAATCAGTCTCCCAGACTGATTGAGCGAACTCAAGTTATGCTTGCGACTCGTTGCCTATCATATTTTCATTTTAAGATGATAGGCTAAAATGGTCCCCCAGACCATTTTACTACTAAAAGCAAACGAAAAGACTATACTCAAATAAATTCTATTGAAAGTCATAATAAATAGAATTTTGAGGGGTATAAATAAACGAATAGATGGGAGACTTACCATGAGTGATAACTCTAAAACACGTGTTGTCGTGGGGATGAGTGGTGGTGTTGATTCGTCGGTGACGGCTCTTTTGCTCAAGGAGCAGGGCTACGATGTGATCGGTATCTTCATGAAGAACTGGGATGACACAGATGAAAACGGCGTCTGTACGGCGACCGAAGATTACAAGGATGTGGCTGCGGTGGCAGACCAGATTGGCATTCCCTACTACTCTGTCAATTTTGAAAAAGAGTACTGGGACCGCGTTTTCGAGTATTTCCTAGCGGAATACCGTGCAGGACGCACGCCAAATCCAGATGTTATGTGTAACAAGGAAATCAAGTTCAAGGCCTTTTTGGACTATGCCATGACCTTGGGGGCAGACTATGTAGCGACTGGGCATTATGCCCGAGTGGCGCGTGATGAGGATGGCATTGTTCACATGCTTCGTGGCGTGGACAATGGCAAGGACCAGACCTATTTCCTCAGCCAACTTTCGCAAGAACAACTGCAAAAAACTATGTTCCCCTTGGGATATTTGGAAAAGCCTGAAGTTCGCAGACTCGCAGAAGAAGCAGGACTTGCGACTGCTAAGAAGAAAGACTCGACAGGGATTTGCTTTATCGGAGAAAAGAACTTTAAAAATTTTCTCAGTAACTACCTGCCAGCTCAGCCAGGCCGCATGATGACTGTGGATGGTCGCGATATGGGCGAGCATGCAGGTCTTATGTATTATACGATTGGTCAGCGTGGCGGGCTGGGTATCGGTGGGCAACACGGCGGTGACAATGCACCTTGGTTCGTTGTCGGAAAAGATCTAAGCAAGAATATCCTCTATGTCGGCCAAGGTTTCTACCATGATTCGCTTATGTCAACCAGCCTAGAGGCTAGCCAAGTCCACTTTACTCGTGAGATGCCAGAGGAGTTTACGCTCGAATGTACGGCTAAATTCCGCTATCGTCAGCCTGATTCTAAGGTGACCGTCCATGTCAAAGGAGACAAGGCAGAGGTCATTTTTGAGGAACCTCAGCGTGCCATCACACCAGGACAGGCAGTTGTCTTTTACGATGGCGAAGAGTGTCTAGGTGGTGGTTTGATTGACAATGCCTATCGGGATGGACAAGTTTGTCAGTACATTTAGATTGACAAATTTTCTCAATTTGCTACAATAATAAAAGCAATAGAAATGATGGTCAAAGCTCATGGATGTTGCAGGCTTTTTTGTCCTGCACTTCTTTGGAGTTTTGACTGTTTTTGTGTCGTTTAGAGGAAAGGACAAGAATGATTCAACAAGACTTTCGGACAAAAACAGGAAATACAGTTTTTGGAGTTCGGGCGACAGCCTTGATTGTCCAAAATCGCAAGCTCCTAGTCACCAAAGATAAGGGCAAGTATTACACTATTGGCGGTGCGATTCAAGTCAATGAAAGAACGGAGGACGCGGTAGTTCGTGAAGTGAGGGAAGAACTGGGTGTCAAAGTTCAAGCTGGGCAACTAGCTTTTGTTGTTGAAAATCGTTTTGAAGAAGATGGTGTCTATTGGCACAACATCGAGTTTCATTATCTGGTGGACTTGCTTGAGGATGCCCCATTGACCATGCAGGAAGACGAAAAAACGCAGCCTTGTGAGTGGATTGACTTAGACAAACTTAAGGGTATCAATCTAGTTCCAGCCTTTTTGAAAACAGCCCTGCCAGATTGGGACGGCCAACTAAGACACATTCATTTTGAGGAATAGGAGAGAAAAGGATGGTTAAGCTTATTGCCCATGTACTTGTTCATAGTGGAGATGATTATTTGCTCATTCAGCGTTCGGAAATTAAAAGAGGACAACCCAATGTTTATCCAACTTACTGGGATATTCCTGGTGGCGGGGTTGAAAAGGGTGAACTTCCGCGAGATGGAGCTCTTAGAGAATGTATTGAAGAAGCGGGAGTTAGGCTAGATAGCAGTTCGCTCAAACTTCTTCACGAAGATAGTCAACTGGATACTTCTAAGGATACTGTCTTTACTCGATTAGTTTATAAAGCAGAGTGGGTTGGGGAGAAGCCAATTATCAGATTAGATCCTGAAGAGCATACGCACTTTAAATGGGTTACTATGGCTCAAGCTCTAGAGGAGGAGAAGTTAGTTCCTTATTTACGAGAAATTTTTGAAAGGTTAAGAAATGACATATAATTTTACAGAAGAATACGATATTATTGTAATTGGTGCGGGACACGCTGGGGTCGAGGCTTCCTTAGCTGCTAGCCGTATGGGTTGTAAGGTTTTGCTTGCGACTATCAACATTGAAATGCTGGCTTTCATGCCTTGCAATCCCTCTATCGGTGGTTCTGCCAAAGGGATTGTTGTGCGTGAAGTTGATGCCCTCGGTGGCGAGATGGCCAAAACCATTGACAAGACTTACATCCAGATGAAGATGCTCAACACAGGGAAGGGGCCAGCTGTCCGTGCCCTCCGTGCGCAGGCTGACAAGGAGCTTTACTCTAAGGAGATGCGCAAGACGGTTGAAAATCAAGAGAATCTGACCCTTCGTCAAACCATGATTGATGAGATTTTGGTGGAAGATGGCAAGGTTGTCGGTGTTCGTACAGCTACCCATCAAGAGTATGCTGCCAAGGCTGTTATCGTGACGACAGGGACGGCCCTCCGTGGGGAAATTATCATTGGAGACCTTAAGTATTCATCAGGTCCTAACCACAGCCTAGCTTCTATTAATCTTGCTGACAATCTCAAGGAACTGGGCCTCGAAATTGGTCGTTTCAAGACAGGAACCCCTCCACGTGTCAAGGCTTCTTCTATCAACTACGATGTGACCGAGATTCAGCCAGGAGACGAAGCGCCTAATCATTTCTCATACACTTCACGAGATGAGGATTATGTCAAAGACCAAGTGCCATGCTGGTTGACCTATACCAACGGTACCAGTCATGAGATTATCCAAAACAACCTCCACCGTGCGCCTATGTTTACAGGTGTGGTCAAGGGAGTGGGGCCTCGTTACTGTCCGTCGATTGAGGACAAGATTGTGCGCTTTGCGGACAAGGAGCGCCACCAACTCTTCCTTGAGCCAGAAGGGCGCAATACTGAGGAAGTCTATGTTCAAGGACTTTCAACCAGTCTTCCTGAGGATGTCCAGCGTGACTTGGTTCATTCCATCAAAGGTTTGGAAAATGCAGAGATGATGCGAACAGGTTATGCCATTGAGTATGATATGGTCTTGCCTCATCAGTTGCGTGCGACTCTGGAAACCAAGAAAATCTCAGGTCTTTTCACTGCTGGTCAGACCAATGGAACGTCAGGTTACGAAGAAGCTGCTGGCCAAGGGATTATCGCTGGGATCAATGCGGCTCTGAAAATCCAAGGCAAACCTGAGTTGATTTTGAAGCGCAGTGACGGATATATTGGGGTCATGATTGACGACTTGGTGACCAAGGGAACGATTGAACCTTATCGCCTTTTGACTAGTCGTGCCGAATACCGTCTCATTCTTCGCCATGACAATGCTGATATGCGTTTGACTGAGATGGGACGTGAGATTGGGCTTGTTGACGATGAACGCTGGGCTCGTTTTGAAATTAAGAAAAATCAATTTGAAAATGAGATGAAACGCCTAGACAGCATCAAACTCAAGCCAGTCAAGGAAACCAATGCCAAGGTTGAGGAGATGGGCTTCAAGCCGTTGACCGATGCAGTGACAGCCAAGGAATTCCTTCGCCGCCCAGAAGTTTCTTATCAAGATGTGGTGGCTTTTATCGGACCAGCTGCAGAGGACTTGGATGACAAGATTATCGAATTGATTGAAACAGAAATCAAGTATGAAGGCTACATTTCCAAAGCCATGGACCAGGTTGATAAGATGAAACGCATGGAAGAAAAACGCATTCCAGCCAATATTGATTGGGATGACATTGATTCTATCGCAACCGAAGCCCGTCAGAAGTTCAAACTCATCAATCCAGAAACCATCGGACAAGCCAGCCGTATTTCGGGAGTAAACCCAGCAGACATTTCTATTTTAATGGTGTATCTTGAAGGTAAAAATCGTAGTATTTCTAAAACTCTTCAAAAATCAAAATGATACGTCGTCGGCTTCTTACGAATGAGTTCAAAGCTTGGCTTTGATTCATCTACAGCCTCCCATAGTTCCCCGAACTATGGGAGCTAACTTGAGTTATGCTTTCGCCTAGCCTTCTAGTCTGATTTCGATTTTTATTGAGTTTCAATCTCAAAAGAAAGCATAGAGAAAAACAGCTCCGTCTTCGGGGCTGTTTTCTTGCTTTATTCTTCGTCTGGTGTGAGGATCATCGGGATGATGATCGGTTCACGTTCTGTATTTTCATAAAGGAAGGGGCGAATAGCGTTGACAATGGCACCATTGACTGATTGCACGCTAGCATCCTTATTTTTCAGTGCGATACGAATTGCATTGAAGAGGATGCGCTGGCTTTGGCGAATCAAGTCGCCAGACTCTCTCATGTAGACAAAGCCTCGGCTGAGGATGTCTGGGCCAGACAGAATCATCTGCGATTTGAAGTCAACAGTTGCGACTGCCAGAACGACACCGTCTTCAGATAGATCACGACGATCTTTGAGGACAGCTGCGCCGATTTCACCGATACGATTTCCATCGACATAGATATCTTGGGCGTTGAAATGACCTGCGATACGAGCTGAGTCAGCAGTAAGGGCAAGCACATCACCATTGCTCATGATAAAGATATTGTCCTTCTCAACACCAGTATCTACTGCTAGTCCAGCGTGGACCTTTTGCATGCGGTATTCACCGTGGACAGGCATGAAGTATTTTGGCTTAATCAAGCGGAGCATGAGTTTTTGCTCTTGCTGACCACCGTGTCCAGATGTATGGATATTGTTCACTTTACCGTGGATAACTTCGACACCAGCTTCTGAAATGATGTTAATCAGCTTGTTGACGCTAGTAGTGTTTCCAGGGATTGGGCTAGAAGAGAAGATAACCGTATCACCTGGTTGGAGTTGCACCTGACGGTGGGTTCCGTTGGCGATACGAGAGAGGGCTGCCATCGGCTCGCCTTGACTACCTGTACAGAGGATAAGAATCTCGCCTGCAGGGTAGTCTTTGATTTCATTTGGCTCGATAAAGGTTCCCTTAGGAGCTTTGATGTAACCAAGCTCGATTCCGTTGACAATGGCTTTTTCCATAGAGCGACCAAAGACCGCAATCTTGCGTCCAGTCTTAACAGCGGCTTCTGTCGCTTGCTGGAGACGGAAGATATTTGAGGCAAAGGATGCAAAGATGATACGTCCTTCAATGCCTTGGATAATCTTCATGATGGACTGGCCAACGACTTTTTCAGAGTTGGTAAAGGTTGGAATTTCTGCATTTGTCGAGTCAGACAGGAGACAGAGTACACCTTCTTCACCAAGCGCAGCCATACGGTGCAAATCTGCTGGTTCACCAACTGGTGTTAAGTCAAACTTGAAGTCACCCGTACAGACAATTTTCCCTTGAGGAGTATGAATGACAATCCCCAAAGGCTCTGGAATAGAGTGAGTCGTTCTAAAGAAAGTTGCCTTGAGATTTTTAAAGGTCAACTCAGTGTTGTGGTTGATTTCGTAAAGTTTGGCGTTGCGCAAGAGGCCGTGTTCTTCGAGTTTCCCACGGATCAAAGCCAAGGCAAGTGGTCCAGCATAGATAGGGACATTTGCTTGCTTGAGTAGGAAAGGAATCCCACCGATGTGGTCCTCGTGTCCGTGTGTGATTAAGACAGCCTTGACGCGGTCGATGTTGTCTACGATGTAGGAGTAGTCAGGAATGACATAGTCGATACCCAGCAAGTCATCTTCTGGGAATTTAATCCCAGCATCGACGATGATAATCTCATCTTGGTATTCAATTCCGTATGTATTTTTCCCGATTTCTCCCAGACCACCGATGGCAAAAACGCCGACTTCTTCAGGTTTAAGAGTGTAGGCCATATTAGAACTCCGTAATTTCGAAGGCGCCAGTTTCTTTTTCGTAATCTAGCAATTTGTCAGACAAGAGTTCGATATACTCGATATTGTACTCTGGGCGATTTTCTTCGACAAGTTGGCGAGCAGCGATACGGCCCTCAAGTTCTGAGTTAGCATCGATGTCTAGGTATAGTGCGCGTGTTGTTTCACGGCGTGGGCTACGTTCTTTTGTTTCTTGATAAAAAACTTTGTAAATCATATAGTTCCTTTCTATTTTACAGGTCAGCTTATTCCAAACTTTTAGCAGAGATTTGCTTGATTTCATTCCATTTTGTGTCTAGATTGACCTTGATTCGTTACAATTATTTCAATTATACCACAAAATGAAAAATTAGTAAAAGACGGAAACGAGAAAGTCATATAAGCACCTAAAGGTAAGCGTTTGCAAAAACAAAGAAAATATGTTATCTTGATAATGGAAGTGAAATTTATCGTTTGTCATAATTCCATATAGTTTTTAAGTCAAGGAGGTTGCCCTATGTATAACTTATTTGCTTTTGCTATCGGAGCTCGCTTGGTAGCTTTTATTGTTTTTGTTGCTTGTGTTTATGGAGGGAATCTTCTATTTGCCAAACTGGAACGACGACAAACCAAGTTTTTGTGGAAAATTACCTTTGTGACTCTCTACTCGCTTTTTCTCCTCCTCGTAACCTATGTCGTTTGGTTTGTATTTTACTTTGGATTAAATGCTTAGATGCCCTGCTCATGCTGGGGCTTTTTGTTTGGGGGCAAAGAAAATTCCCATGTGCCAGCTTTTGTAGTATAATAGTAAGCAGACAAAAAGATAGGAATGTGTTATGAAAGTATTAGCTTTTGATACGTCCAGCAAGGCTCTTTCTCTCGCTATTTTAGAGGACAAGCGGGTTCTTGCCGAGACGACGATTAATATCAAGAAAAATCACAGTATTACCCTCATGCCTGCCATTGATTTTCTGATGGAAAGTCTGGATTGGACACCCAAGGATTTGGACCGAATCGTGGTAGCTGAAGGGCCTGGTAGCTACACAGGATTGCGAATTGCGGTAGCAACTGCCAAGACGCTTGCTCATACTCTGAACATCGAGTTGGTTGGTATGTCTAGCCTCTTGGCTCTGGTGCCATACCAGCAAGAAGGCTTGTTTATTCCTTTGATGGATGCGCGTCGCAACAATGTGTATGCAGGGTTTTATGAAAATGCCCAGCCTGTCATGCCAGAAGCGCACCTGCCCTTTGAGCGAGTGATTGAGTTAATCAAGGGGGCTAGTCAGGTTACCTTTGTCGGAGAAGTTGGCCCCTTTGTGGAGCAGATTCAAGAACACTTGTCAAGGACTAATTTCAAAGAAACCTTGCCAAATGCAGCCAATCTTGCTCTTTGGGCTTGGGATAAGGAAGCAGACTCCTTGCATGATTTTGTGCCGAACTACCTCAAACGTGTTGAGGCTGAGGAAAACTGGCTCAAGAACCATACGGAGTCTGGCGAATCCTACATTAAACGCTTATGATAGAAATCAAACGAACTCAACAGCAGTCTGACTTGGCTCAAGAAATCTATGCTATCATGGCGGATGTTTACCCAGTCAGCCCGTGGACGCTGGAACAAATTCAAGCAGACCTGTCCCAAGATCAGACTTGGTATGCTCTGGCTTATGATGGGGCAGAAGTGATTGGCTTTCTAGCTGTGCAGGAGAATCTTTTTGAGGCAGAAGTCCTGCAAATCGCTGTCAAACAAATCTATCAGGGTCAGGGAATTGCGTCAGCCTTGTTTGCTCAATTACCGGCAGATAAGGAAATTTTCCTCGAAGTCAGAAAGTCAAATCATCGAGCGCAAGCATTTTACAAGAAAGAAAAAATGGCAGTCATCGCTGAGCGAAAGGCCTACTACCATGACCCAGTCGAGGACGCCATTATCATGAAGAGAGAAATAGATGAAGGATAGATATATTTTAGCATTTGAGACATCCTGTGATGAGACCAGTGTCGCCGTC
Source organism: Streptococcus mitis (assembly GCF_002096895.1). Classification (GTDB taxonomy): domain Bacteria; phylum Bacillota; class Bacilli; order Lactobacillales; family Streptococcaceae; genus Streptococcus; species Streptococcus mitis_AH. The sequence goes on from NZ_NCVI01000020.1 coordinate 139,233, forward strand.
TTGAAAAACGACGATGAGCTCTTGTCCAATGTCATTGCTAGTCAAATTGAGAGTCACAAACGTTTTGGGGGCGTAGTGCCTGAAGTAGCCAGTCGTCACCATGTCGAGGTCATTACAGCCTGCATCGAGGAGGCGTTGGCGGAAGCAGGGATTACGGAAGAGGACGTGACATCTGTGGCGGTTACCTATGGACCGGGCTTGGTCGGAGCCTTGCTAGTCGGTTTGTCAGCTGCTAAGGCCTTTGCTTGGGCTCATGGACTTCCGCTGATTCCTGTTAACCACATGGCTGGTCACCTCATGGCCGCTCAGAGTGTAGAGCCTTTGGAGTTTCCCTTGCTAGCCCTCTTGGTTAGCGGTGGACACACAGAGTTGGTCTATGTTTCCGAGGCTGGTGATTACAAGATTGTTGGGGAAACGCGTGATGATGCAGTTGGCGAGGCTTATGATAAGGTCGGCCGTGTCATGGGCTTGACCTATCCTGCCGGTCGTGAGATTGACGAGCTTGCTCATAAAGGTCAGGATATTTATGATTTTCCTCGTGCCATGATTAAGGAAGATAATCTGGAGTTTTCATTCTCTGGTTTGAAGTCTGCCTTTATCAATCTTCACCACAATGCCGAGCAAAAGGGAGAAAGCTTGTCCACAGAGGATTTGTGTGCGTCCTTCCAAGCGGCAGTTATGGACATTCTCATGGCAAAAACTAAGAAGGCTTTGGAGAAATACCCTGTTAAAACTCTAGTCGTGGCAGGTGGTGTGGCAGCCAATAAAGGTCTCAGAGAACGCCTAGCAACCGAAATCGCAGATGTCAAGGTCATCATTCCACCTCTGCGCCTCTGCGGAGACAATGCAGGTATGATTGCCTATGCCAGCGTCAGCGAATGGAACAAAGAAAACTTTGCAAGCTTGGACCTCAATGCCAAACCAAGTCTCGCTTTTGATACCATGGAATAAAGAGTCAGCTTAGGGCTGGCTTTTTTGCTCTCTTAAATGTCAGAATATTTTGACAAATAATTGTGAATAATGATATACTATATAAAAAATAGGAGGTGGTGAGATGATTGAGAGAATGGAGTTGGGAGAATTTTACAAGGAATTACGTTTGGCGAGAAAGCTCAAGCAGTCAGATGTGGCTTGTGCTGGTCTAACAGCCTCTCAGTTGTCCAAGTTTGAACTAGGGCAGTCTATGCTATCTGCGGATAAGTTGATCCTAGCCATCCAAGGGATCAATATGAATTTTGATGAGTTTGGTCATAAGCTAAACAATTATCAAGAATCCCTACATATGCAGATTGGTAGAAAGGTTGTGGATCGCTTTGCCCACCAAGATATAGCTGGTTTAGAGCAACTGTTGGAGGAAGTCGAGCAAGAACAGATGGCAGAGACCTATCGTCGTTTGAATGCCATTGTAATTAAAAACGCACTCCATTCCTTAAATAAGAACTATCCATTAGTAAAAGAAGATAGCGAGTTTTTGACTATCTATCTCTATGCTATTGAGTCTTGGACCTGGTTTGAACTCTATCTCTTTTGCAATACCATGCCCTTCTTGAGCAATCAAGATTTGATATTTTTATCGACCGCTTTAATTGAGAAGTCTAAAGAATTTAAGGAGTTGGTACATAATCGGTTGTATATGAAGCAAGGACTCTTAAATATCTTATCAGAACTCATGGAGCGAAAACTTTTCTCATACATCCCAATCTTTGAAACTGAGTTGGAGAGCATGTTGCGTCCGTACGATGTTTTTGAGAAAGTATCGTGGCAATTTTTAAAGAAAATGAGTGTCTTTCTTCAAACCAAAGGAAGCAATCAAAAAGAGATTGAACACTTTATCCAATCTCTGCAAGTATTAGAAAATCCACAATTGCTAGCCCTCTTCGAATTGCGTTTTCAGCAATACAAAGAACTTATCGATTAATTAGAAACGGGAAGACAATCACCCACTCCGAAATAAGCAGGAGTATCAGTTGGATTTTTCTTTTCTTCATCATTATATCCCTCCTTGTTAGTAGTAACTTTATTATACCAGTGAAATAATCAAATCTACCAAAATCGCAAATCTGAAATTTCTATAAGAAAAAATATCAAATATGCGATTTTCTAAAATAAGCCAATTTCCGTGTTATACTGTCCTTGTAAAACATTTGAAGCAAATCCTAGGTCGCAGAAGTGGTTTACAAATGAAGATAATTAAAGGAGTGTAAAAGATGTTAAATTTACAATTTGCAGAAACAATGGAATTGACAGAAGCTGAGTTGGAGAAGGTTTATGGAGGAGATCTTGTGTATCTTGGCAATATCCCAAGCGGTGCATGGGGAGGGTTCGGGACACCTTGGTCAATCACTAATTTCTGGGAGAAAAATTTTAACCATGATTCTTCCACTGTTAATCGTCGTCGTTGATATTTAAAGCCCTTGCCTTTGTTTGGGTTAGGGCTTTCTTTATTTCGTAATATAGGAGAAAATAGGATGAAAAAGATAATCTCACGCTACTACTTTATTATAGCTATTCTACTAGTTGTTGCTGACCAGTTCTTCATTCGTTTGCTTTTACATAGCGATCTTGCTGCTGGTTTATCCGACTTTGCCTATTATTTGTCGGATATGCTGTTAAATTTTCTTGTGGTTCTGCTTGCTTTTATTGTTATGGTTTGGTCAGGGAAATGGCAGAAAATTAACAGTAGAAAATTTAAAGGTTCCTATCTTTTCTATTCCTTCCTAGCTCTTCTTGCTTTTGTTGTTTGGAATTTCGTCACCTTTTTTCTTTTTCCGCCTACCAAAAATGCAATTTCTTATCAACTGGATGTTCCTACTTTTACAGGAGCTACAGCATTTTTGATGTATTTTTTCTATCCTGTGATTGCAGGTCCCATTTTTGAAGAGATGATTTATCGTGGATTAGTGATGACAGCTCTGGAAAAAGGAAAGAAGTGGGGACTAGATGTGCTTGGCTCAGCTATATTATTTGGAATCTTACACATTAGTGGCCATGGTTGGGTCTTAACAGACTTTTTTGTATATATGGGTGGTGGTCTCATATTTGCAGTCTTGTTTAGAGTGACAAAGTCTATTTATTGGCCTATTGGGCTGCATATAGTCTACAATGGCATTGGTCAGATTTTGATGTTACTGTAATTTTGGTTGTTAGTAGTATCGCAGTCTATCCTTGGGGAAAGCTTCCCATTTGAATTTAAAAAGGAGTTGTGATGAAAGTATTTCTTCAAAATAGAAATTTTAGGCAATTAACCATCAACCAGTGGATTTCAACGGTTGGGGATACGATTTTTTATCTGGCCTTTTTGAATTATGTGGCAGATGCATCTTTTGCCCCTTTGGCGATTTTACTGATCACGATTTCAGAAACCCTTCCTCAAGTTCTGCAAATCTTTCTGGGAGTTTTGGCGGATTTTCAACATCATCGTGTCCTAAAATATACAATGATTAGTTTTGCAAAATTTTTGCTTTACTCTATCGTTTCTTTATCACTTTCAGGGCAGTCCTTTTCCTTGTTATTAGTAGCATTTATTTGTCTGATTAACCTCTTATCTGACACATTGAGTTATTTTTCAGGCGCCATGCTCACTCCGATTTTCATTAGAATTATTGGGCAAGACCATCTGGCAGAAGCTATTGGATTTAAACAGTCAACTGTTAGTTTAGTGAAAACAATCAGTAATATTCTAGGAGGAGTCTTACTAGGTATTCTATCTATCCAGTCTATTTCCTTACTGAATGCTCTGACCTTTTTAATCGCATTTTTAGGTATTCTTTTCATAAAAACAGACCTCTTGAAAGTAGAAAAAACGATTAGCTATCAAGAAGGACTCTCTGTAAAATCCTTTTGCCAGCATCTGCTCCAATCATCAAAATTGATATGGAATATGAATAAGGTGCTCTTGGTTTTGTTTATTATCTCTATTAGTCAAGCAGTGATAAATGTTACAGTTCCTGTTTCTACTCTGTTTTTGAGGAATCAGCCCTTTTTGAATTTACAAACAGGTCAATCTCTTGCCTTGTTATCCACCCTTGAATTGTCAGCCCTTATTGTCGGAAGCCTTGTGAGTGGCTATCTGAAGAATACAATCTCCATAAAACTAGCCCTATATGCCTCGCTTATTATCCAATTACTCCTTTTAGTTGGCTTTGTGGCAGTTCGTTTTGACTGGATTCTTATCTTTAGTGCCTTGGATGCCTTTTTCGCAGGTATCCTCTCTCCTCGATTACAGGAACTCATTTTTAAACAAATACCTGAGGAGTCAATGGGAGCAGTTCAATCCTCTATCGGTGCCATTACAGTTGTTTTACCTAGCTTATTTACAATAGCTTTGGTAACCATTGCTACTAGCTTTGGAACTCTGGCAGTTAGCTTTGTTTTATTGCTATTTCTTCTAGCTGCCTTTATCATACTCTTGAATATCCGTGAAAACATTTAGCGAAGAATGTGTATATTATATGTTTGAGACTGGATTCCAGTCTGTTTATGATGGCTACAATCAGCAGACTGTTAAATTTTTGAGAAAGTTGCTTGACATTTCAGACCAATCGGTTTATAATTAAAAAATGTAGAGATAAATACATGAGAAAAGAAGAAAAAACAAGACTACGAAGAGAGAAAATCATTACCGCTGCTTTGTTTGAATTTGCTACAAAAGGCTATCAAGGTTTTGTCATCAATGAACTTTGTAAAGTGGATGGTATTTCCAAAGGAGTTTTGTATCATAATTTTTCAGGGGAATCAGACCTCTATCTAACTTGTTTTCAGGAGAGTTTTGAGAAAGCTTTGGCAGTGTTTCTGGGGGTGGAAGGTCAAGTGCCCTCCTTAGCTGATTATATGGAAAGACGTCACCAATTTTATCAGCAATACCCAGAACATAGCCACATTTTCTTTGAGGCAATGATTGCGACACCAGAAGAATTGGAAGCAGACATTGCACCACAGAAAGCTATCTTTTTGGACTTGAATGAACAAGTTTGTCAAAAACTTATATCAGAATCCAAACTGAAAGAGCATATTGATGAGAAACGAGCTATGGACTATCTGCGATTGATTCAGGATATGTTTCGTTCCTATTATTTAACTGTTTCGTCAGATAGCAGTTTGCCTGACTTGGTTTCAGGATATGAACATCAATTATCACAGGTTTTGGATATGATGATTTATGGAATACTAGAGGAAGATTCCTCTAAAAAAGGAGAAAAATAATGTCGAAAATTTGGAAATGGTTGTTACTAATTGCGGGTATTTTTGCAGTTTTTGCAGGTTTTAATATGTTTGCACATCCTCTTATTAGCTTGGCTTCCATGACTTTCTTGTTTGCACTTGTATTTGCAGTTCAAGGGATTTCTGAGATTGTACAATACTTCAAATCAGAAGAAAAGCATGGCTGGAATTTATTTGGAGGAATTGTTACCCTCATCCTCGCTCTTACCTTATTCTCAGGTAGCTTTATTGAAATGGTAACATTTGTACCATTTATCATTTCTTTATGGGCCTTGACAAATGGTATTACAAAAACTATCGTTGGTTTCAAGGTTCGTAAGACGGATAAATCGGTAGGTACCCCTCTAGTTTGGATGGGGATTTTAGGAATCGTAGCAGGTTTAATCATGATGGGATACCCATTGATGACCGGTCTCTATATTAGTTACACCATTGCCTTTGTCTTTATTTATCAAGGTATTGTGGCAATTGTTCAATTCTTCAAGATTAAATAAGAATAAAATGGAGTCTGTCTGATTACAATCAGCAGACTTTTTTCTCTGGCTCTTTGTCAACTGTAGTGGGTTGAAGAAAAGCTAAGATCGAGAAAGGACACATTTCGTCCTTTCTTTTTTGATATTCAGAGCGATAAAAATCCGTTTTTTGAAGTTTTCAAAGTTCCGAAAACCAAAGGCATTTCGCTTGATAAGTTTGATGAGATTATTGGTCGCTTCCAATTTGGCGTTGGAATAGGGTAGTTGAAGGGCGTTGACAATCTTTTCTTTATCCTTGAGGAAGGTTTTAAAGACAGTCTGAAAAAGAGGATGAACCTGCTTTAGATTGTCCTCAATAAGTCCGAAGAATTTGACAGGTTCCTTGTTCTGAAAGTGAAAAAGCAAGAGTTGATAGAGATTGTAGTGGTGTTTCAAGTCTTCTGAATAGCTCAAAAGCTTGTCTAGAATTTCTTTATTTGTTAAGTGCATGCGAAAAGTAGGGCGATAAAAACGTTTATCACTGAGTTTACGACTATCCTGCTGTATGAGCTTCCAGTAGCGCTTGATGGCTTTGTATTCATGAGATTTTCGCTCAAATTGATTCATGATTTGGACACGGACACGACTCATAGCACGGCTGAGATGTTGGACAATGTGAAAGCGGTCGAGAACGATTTTAGCACATGGGAAAAGCTGTTTAGCTAAGGCATAGTAGGGACTAAACATATCCATCGTAATGATTTTCACCTGACAACGAACAGCTCGCTCGTAGCGCAGAAAGTGATTTCGTATGATAGCCTGTGTTCTGCCTTCAAGAACAGTGATGATGTTAAGATTATCAAAATCTTGTGCAATGAAACTCATCTTTCCCTTGGTAAAGGCATACTCGTCCCAAGACATAATCTCTGGAAGACGAGAAAAATCATGCTTAAAACGGAAGTCATTAAGCTTGCGAATGACAGTTGAAGTTGAAATAGCCAGTTGATGAGCGATATCGGTCATAGAAGTTTTTTCAATCAATTTTTGCGCAATTTTTTGGTTGATAATACGAGGAATTTGGTGATTTTTCTCGACGAGAGAGGTCTGTGAGACCATCATTTTAGAGCAATGATAGCACTTGAAACGACGCTTTTTAAGGAGGATTCTGGTAGGCATACCAGTTGTTTCAAGGTAAGGAATTTTCGATGGTTTTTGGAAGTCATATTTCTTCATTTGACTTCCACATTCAGGACAAGATGGGGCCTCATAATCCAGTTTAGCGATGATTTCCTTGTGGGTATCTCTATTAACAACATCCATAATTTGGACATTAGGGTCTTTGATATCGAGCAGTTTTATGATAAAATGTAATGGTTCCATATGAATCTTTCTAATGAGTTGTTTCGTCGCTTTTCATTATAGGTCATATGGGACTTTTTTTCTACACAAAAATAGGCTCCATAATATTTATAGGAGATTTACCCACTACAAATATTATAGAGCCTTTTCTCTTTCCTGAATGTGTTATAATAGTCCATGCTGTGGCTGGAACTGATTCAGCCCATTTATTAAGACGATATGAGGAGAAAGATGAAAGAAAAAGGATTTTGGGAGGGGGCGCAGGCAGCCATGCCAACAGCCCTTGGTTATATCAGTATCGGGCTGGCCTGTGGGATTATTGGTGCGCCTTATGTGACACCTGTGGAGATGGGCTTGATGAGCCTCTTTGTTTATGCTGGGAGCGCCCAGTTTGCCATGTTGGCCTTGATTGCGGTTCAAGCTCCTGTGGCAGCTATTGCTATGACGGTCTTTTTGATCAATTTGCGTCTCTTTTTGTTGAGCTTGCACGCATCAACCTATTTCCGTCATACCAGTCTCTGGCAAAATATCGGTATGTCTAGCCTCTTGACAGATGAGACTTATGGTGTTTTGATGGGCGAATTGGCCCATACAGACAAGGTCAATCCTATGTGGATGCACGGAAACAATCTCAACAGCTATGTGGCTTGGTTTGTGGGGACAGTTGTCGGAACGGCTCTGGGTGGTCTGCTGCCAAATCCAGAAATCTTTGGCTTGGATTTTGCCCTGGTTGGGATGTTCATTGGAATTTTTGCTTCGCAATTCCAGATTATGCAAAGACGGATTCCTGTCCGCAATCTGCTTATTATTCTAGCAGTTGTTGCGGTGTCCTTCTTTTTACTCTTGGCAGTGGTGTCTCAGTCATTAGCTGTTCTGTTTGCGACGCTACTTGGTTGTACAATGGGGGTGGTTTTAGATGGTCAGTAAGTATCTTTTATTAGCAGTTATTTTCTCTGGCTTGGTTACGTGGATTCCCCGTATGATTCCCTTCATCTTGGTCAAGTATAAGGGTTTGCCTGCAATCGTTGAGCGTTTTTTGAAGTTCTTGCCCGTTTCTATTATCTTTGCCTTGATTCTTTCAAGCGTAGTAACAGGTAAGGTTGGGAGCCTTCCTCAAATCAAATGGCTGGATTTCTTAGCCGTCTTTCCAACAGCTTGGGTAGCCTTTCGTTATCGCAATCTAGTCGGAACAGTTCTCTTTGGAGTGGTCTTAATTGCAGTCTTGCGTTTGGTCTTTTAATACTCTTCGAAAATCAAATTCAAACCACGTCAGCGTCGCCTTACCGTACTCAAGTACAGCTTGCGGCTAGCTTTCTAGTTTGCTCTTTGATTTTCATTGAGTATAAATTAGCCATAAAGAAAACCTATCACAGAGATAGATATCATATAATGGCGTAAATGGTCTTTTTCTGTTAAGATTATAAGGTATTCTATTTTGGAGGAAATGACATGAAAAAAATCGTTAAATACTCATCTCTTGCTGCCCTAGGGCTTGTTGCTGCAGGTGTGTTAGCAGCTTGCTCAGGTGGTGCTAAGAAAGAAGGAGAAGCAGCTAGCAAGAAAGAAATTATCGTTGCAACTAATGCTACACCAAAACCATTCAACTATGAAGAAAATGGCGAATTGACTGGTTACGAAATTGAAGTGGTTCGCGCTATCTTTAAAGACTCTGACAAGTATGATGTCAAGTTTGAGAAGACAGAGTGGTCAGGAGTCTTTGCAGGACTTGATGCCGACCGTTACAATATGGCTGTTAGCAACATCAGCTACACTAAAGAACGTGCTGAAAAATACCTTTATGCAGCTCCAACTGCTAAAAACCCTAACGTTCTTGTAGTGAAAAAAGATGACCCTAGCATCAAATCGCTTGATGATATCGGTGGAAAATCAACAGAAGTTGTTCAAGGGACAACATCTGCTAAACAGCTAGAAGACTACAACAAACAACATTCAGATAATCCAACTGTCCTAAAGTATACTAAAGCAGACTTCCAACAAATCATGGGACGCTTGAGCGATGGCCAGTTTGACTACAAGATTTTTGATAAAATCGGTGTTGAAACAGTCATCAAGGACCAAGGTTTGGACAACTTGAAAGTGATCGAACTTCCAAGCGACCAACAACCTTATGTTTACCCACTTCTTGCTAAAGGTCAAGATGAGTTGAAAACATTTGTAGACAAACGTATCCAAGAACTCTACAAAGACGGAACCCTTGAAAAATTGTCTAAACAATTCTTCGGAGACACTTATCTACCAGCAGAAGCTGATATTAAATAATTTTTTGAAATCATCCATTCTGAATCAGGTGGGTGATTTCTCGGTTTTTAGGGATATAGTTTTAAACTATATATCTGACTACATAATAACAATTTGTGAAATCAAACAAATTGTGAGATACTAGTACGGTATTATTTTTAAGGAGAAAGAATCATGAAAATTAAAAAATGGCTTGGTGTAGCAGCCCTTGCTACAGTCGCAGGTTTGGCTCTTGCAGCTTGCGGAAACTCAGAAAAGAAAGCAGACAATGCAACAACTATCAAAATCGCAACTGTTAACCGTAGCGGTTCTGAAGAAAAACGTTGGGACAAAATCCAAGAATTGGTTAAAAAAGACGGTATCACTTTGGAATTTACGGAGTTCACAGACTACTCACAACCAAACAAGGCAACTGCTGATGGCGAAGTAGATTTGAACGCTTTCCAACACTATAACTTCTTGAACAACTGGAACAAAGAAAACGGGAAAGACCTTGTAGCGATTGCAGATACTTACATCTCTCCAATCCGTCTTTACTCAGGTTTGAATGGAAGTGACAACAAGTACACTAAAGTAGAAGACATCCCAGCAAACGGAGAAATCGCTGTACCGAACGATGCTACAAACGAAAGCCGTGCGCTTTACTTGCTTCAATCAGCTGGCTTGATTAAATTGGACGTTTCAGGAACTGCTCTTGCAACAGTTGCTAACATCAAAGAAAATCCAAAGAACTTGAAAATTACTGAATTGGATGCTAGCCAAACAGCTCGTTCATTGTCATCAGTTGACGCTGCCGTTGTAAACAATACCTTCGTTACAGAAGCAAAATTGGACTACAAGAAAGCACTTTTCAAAGAACAAGCTGATGAAAATTCAAAACAATGGTACAACATCATCGTTGCGAAAAAAGATTGGGAAACATCACCTAAGGCTGATGCTATCAAGAAAGTGATCGCAGCTTACCACACAGATGACGTGAAAAAAGTTATCGAAGAAACATCAGACGGTTTGGATCAACCAGTTTGGTAATAAGAAACAGGGAGGTGGGAGAGAAAATTCCACCTCTTGCTTTTGTATAGAGCATGGATTGTAAAGAAGACTATAGGTTCATAGAAAGGTAGAGAGAATATGGTTTTTCCTAGCGAACAAGAACAGATTGAAAAATTTGAAAAGGATCATGTGGCCCAGCATTATTTTGAGGTTTTGCGTACCTTGATTTCTAAGAAGTCGGTCTTTGCCCAACAGGTGGGTCTCAAAGAAGTTGCTAACTATCTGGGTGAGATTTTCAAACGTGTTGGGGCTGAAGTGGAGATTGATGAGACTTATACGGCTCCCTTTGTCATGGCGCATTTCAAGAGTTCGCGTCCAGATGCTAAGACTCTGATTTTCTATAACCACTATGACACTGTGCCAGCGGATGGGGATCAGATCTGGACAGAGGATCCCTTTACTCTTTCAGTGCGCAATGGCTTCATGTATGGGCGTGGGGTTGACGATGATAAGGGTCATATCACAGCTCGTTTGAGTGCTTTGAGAAAATACATGCAGCACCATGATGATTTGCCTGTTAATATCAGTTTTATCATGGAGGGAGCGGAGGAATCGGCTTCAACAGACCTAGATAAGTATCTAGAAAAGCATGCGGATAAACTCCGTGGTGCAGATTTGTTAGTTTGGGAACAAGGGACCAAGAATGCCTTGGAGCAGTTAGAAATTTCTGGTGGAAATAAGGGGATTGTGACCTTTGATGCCAAGGTAAAAAGTGCGGATGTGGATATCCACTCTAGTTATGGAGGAGTTGTGGAATCAGCTCCTTGGTACCTCCTTCAAGCCCTACAGTCCCTTCGTGCCGCAGATGGCCGTATCTTGGTTGAAGGTTTGTACGAAGAAGTACAAGAGCCGAATGAACGAGAATTAGCCTTGGTGGATGCCTATGCTCAACGCAATCCTGGGGAAATCAGCCAGATTTATGGCTTGGAATTGCCTCTCTTACAAGAGGACCGTGTAGCCTTTCTAAAACGTTTCTTTTTTGAGCCAGCTCTTAATATCGAAGGGATTCAGTCAGGTTATCAAGGACAAGGAGTCAAAACGATTTTACCAGCAGAAGCTAGTGCTAAGCTAGAGGTTCGTTTGGTTCCTGGCCTAGAACCGCATGATGTTCTGGAAAAAATTCGGAAACAGCTAGACAAAAATGGCTTTGATAAGGTAGAATTATACTATACCTTGGGAGAGATGAGCTATCGAAGCGATATGAGCGCACCAGCCATTCTCAATGTGATCGAGTTGGCCAAGAAATTCTATCCACAGGGCGTTTCAGTCTTGCCGACTACAGCTGGGACAGGGCCTATGCATACGGTCTTTGATGCCCTAGAGGTGCCAATGGTGGCCTTCGGTCTAGGAAATGCCAATAGTCGAGACCACGGTGGGGATGAAAATGTGCGAATCGCCGATTATTACACCCATATTGAATTAGTAGAGGAGCTGATTAGAAGCTATGAGTAGAGATATTATCAAGTTAGATCAGATCGATGTGACTTTTCACCAAAAGAAGAGAACCATCACAGCGGTCAAGGATGTGACAATTCACATCCAAGAAGGGGATATCTACGGAATCGTTGGATATTCTGGAGCAGGGAAATCAACCCTTGTACGGGTGATTAACCTCTTGCAAAAACCATCTGCAGGGAAAATTACCATTGACGACGATGTGATTTTTGATGGCAAGGTCACCTTGACGGCCGAGCAGTTGCGTCGTAAACGTCAAGATATCGGGATGATTTTCCAGCATTTTAACCTGATGAGCCAAAAGACAGCAGAGGAGAATGTAGCCTTTGCCCTTAAACATTCTGGACTCAGTAAGGAAGAAAAGAAGGCTAAAGTAGCCAAGTTGCTGGACTTGGTTGGCTTGGCAGACCGTGCTGAAAACTACCCTTCACAACTATCTGGAGGGCAAAAACAGCGTGTAGCCATTGCGCGTGCCTTGGCTAATGATCCAAAAATCTTGATTTCAGACGAGTCAACTTCTGCCCTTGACCCTAAGACAACCAAGCAGATTTTGGCCTTGTTGCAAGATTTGAACCAAAAATTAGGCTTGACTGTTGTCTTGATTACGCATGAAATGCAGATTGTCAAAGACATTGCCAACCGTGTGGCAGTGATGCAGGATGGGCATTTGATTGAAGAGGGTAGCGTTCTTGAAATTTTCTCAAATCCTAAACAACCTTTGACGCAAGACTTTATCTCAACAGCCACTGGTATTGACGAAGCCATGGTCAAAATTGAGAAGCAAGAAATCGTGCAACATCTGTCTGAAAATAGCCTTTTGGTGCAACTCAAGTATGCAGGTGCTTCAACAGACGAGCCACTTTTGAATGAATTGTACAAGCATTATCAAGTAACGGCTAATATCCTCTATGGAAATATTGAAATCCTCGATGGTACTCCTGTTGGAGAATTGGTTGTGGTCTTGTCAGGTGAAAAAGCAGCGTTGGCAGGTGCTCAAGATGCCATTCGTCAAGCAGGCGTACAACTAAAAGTATTGAAGGGAGGACAGTAAGATGGAATCATTGATTCAAACCTATTTGCCAAATGTCTATAAGATGGGCTGGGCTGGTCAGGCAGGCTGGGGAACAGCCATCTACCTAACCCTCTATATGACAGTTCTTTCCTTCATCATCGGAGGGTTCTTGGGTCTAGTGGCGGGTCTTTTCCTTGTCTTGACTGCGCCAGGTGGTGTCTTGGAAAATAAGGTCGTTTTCTGGATTTTGGATAAGATTACCTCTATTTTCCGTGCGGTGCCATTTATCATTCTCTTGGCAGTCTTGTCACCCTTCTCACACCTAATCGTAGGGACAAGTATCGGGCCAAATGCGGCTATTGTACCCCTATCTTTTGCGGTCTTTGCCTTCTTTGCCCGTCAAGTACAGGTGGTATTGGCTGAGCTAGATGGTGGTGTCATTGAGGCAGCTCAAGCTAGCGGAGCGACCTTCTGGGATATCGTAGGTGTTTACCTATCAGAAGGCCTCCCAGATTTGATTCGTGTGACGACTGTGACCTTGATTTCACTTGTTGGTGAAACAGCTATGGCCGGTGCGGTTGGAGCTGGCGGTATCGGTAACGTAGCCATTGCTTATGGATTTAACCGCTACAATCACGATGTGACCATTTTGGCAACCATCATTATCATTTTGATCATCTTTGCAATCCAATTCTTGGGAGATTTCTTGACCAAGAAATTGAGCCATAAATAAAAAAGAGCCGGCTGGCTCTTTTTTATTTATCAGATTTTCTGCGCAAATTTTTTACTCAAGGCTTGTCCAATCAAGGCACCCACTAGGGCTCCGATGACAACACTTGCGACAAATAGAAGGATGGTTCCAGGGTTTGGAGCAACCATGATACGGTCGATATATTCTTGGGATTTTCCTCTTGCTAGAAGGGTTGCCATATAGGTTTTGGGCGCAATCCACATAAGTAGGATTGGTCCTGATGTGCTAAAGGCAAAGAGTATGAAAGAAAGGAAATTCTTTGTTTGGTCCTTGTATTTTCCTAGATGAGCGACTCCATCTGCTAGCAGGCCACAGATAATTCCAGGAAGGAAGGCACCGGCACCGTGTTTAGTTCCCAAGAAAAAGAGGGCAATGACAAGGCCGATAGTGGTAATGGCTCCAAAACGTGGAACTTTTGCGACTAGGATCATATAGACGCTACCGCCGACAAGGGCAGTAAAGGCAGGCGCATAAAACATGTTTCCAGCTTGGTCAAAGAGATTGCCCAAAAGGACACCAATCCCCATGCAGAGGAAGTAAAGAACTGCAAAAAGCAGTGTAGTTAAGATAGATTTTTTCATGAATTGTCTCCTGATAATTTTTTCACAATTCTCATTGTACCACGGTTTGATGGGATTGTAAATGGATACTAGAAGTTTTTGAAAACGCTTGAAATATGATATAATAGTTTCATAGTTATTTTTAGGGGGATATCATGGGTAGATTTTTAGACTTTGTCTTTAATCGTTTCTTTTTAGGGATGATTGCGACAGCCTTCTTTTGGCTACTAACCTTGGTGGGAGGGATTATCCTTGGTCTAGCGCCGGCTAGTGCCACCCTGATGAGCCTGTATGCAGAACATGGTTATAGCTTTCGGGAATACAGTTTGAAGGAGGCTTGGTCTCTTTATAAGCAAAATTTCGTCTCAAGCAACCTGATTTTCTATAGCTTTTTAGGGGTGGCTCTAGTTTTGGTCTATGGCCTGTATCTCTTGGTGCAATTGCCTCATCAGACTATTATTCATTTGATTGCGACCTTTTTGAATGTCCTAGTAGTTGCCCTGCTGTTTTTGGCCTATACAGTGTCTTTGAAATTACAAGTTTATTTTGACTTGTCTTATCGAAATAGTCTCAAACTATCCTTAATTGGCATCTTTATGAGCTTAGCGGCTGTGGCCAAGGTTCTCCTTGGGACAGTGCTACTTGTGGCAATTGGTTACTATATGCCTGCCCTACTTTTCTTTGTAGGAATTGGGATGTGGCATTTCTTTATCAGTGATATGTTGGAACCGGTCTATGAAAGTATCCATGAAAAATTGGCGACAAAATAGAATGAAGCAGTTTTGGCTACATACGCTTCTAAGAACCTACAGTTCAGTTATGATGATTATTATTGCGAGTTTTGCAATCTTACTCTCTTACGCTGACTGGGATTCACGGGAAAAGGAAGCTCAAAGAGTAGCCCAGCGTGTAACCACTCGAACAGTCGAAGAGGTGGAATATTATTATCGCGAGTCAGCCCAGCTAGCGCAAGATTTAGTAGCCAATCAAGACCGGATACAAGGGGTTTATAAGTACTTTAGCTTGTCAACTTCTGAGTATTTTTATTGGCTGTTGGAGCATCAAGCAGCTTCGTCAACTTCTATTTCTCTGTATGAAAACATTGATGATCTTTATGTCCAAAATGACTCTATAACGGGTGTTGCAATCGTCTTGCAGGATTTTAAAGAAGTTTATGTTTCAACAAGGGATAAAAGAAGTGGTCATGTCTTGCCAGCTGAGGCCTTTAAACCAGAGGCCAATAGTTTTGGAATTCCAGTTCTGGATCCAGCAACGGATCAATCTATAGGAGTGATATACATCTCCTTGGATCCAGAAGTTTTATATCATGCCATTGACAATACCCGAGGTCATATTCCGATGGCTGTTACTGTGACATCACCATTTGATACGGAGATTTTTCATATTGGTGAGAGGGTCAATAGGGAACATGAGAACTGGTTTGTTGGTATGACTTCTCATGGATATCAGGTTCAGGTGGCAGTTCCTAAAAACTTTGTTTTACAAGGAACAGTTGCCAGCTCTGCTTTGATTGTGGGTTTGAGCCTTCTCTTTATTGTCATTCTCTATCTGACTTTGAGGAAGACCTTTGCGAACTACCAAAAGCAGGTAGTGGATTTGGTGGATTCTATTCAAGCTATTGCTCAAGGGGAAGAAGGTCTTCGCATCGATACGCTTGAAAAGGATCAGGAATTGCTCCTAATCGCGGAGACGACCAATGATATGTTGGATCGATTAGAAAAGAATATACATGATATTTATCAGTTAGAGCTTAGTCAAAAAGATGCCAATATGCGGGCCTTGCAGGCGCAAATCAACCCTCACTTCATGTACAATACTCTGGAGTTCTTGCGCATGTATGCAGTTATGCAAAGTCAAGATGAGTTGGCAGATATCATTTATGAGTTCAGTAGCCTGTTGCGTAACAATATTTCCGACGAAAGAGAAACACTCCTCAAACAGGAATTAGAATTTTGCCGTAAATACAGCTATCTCTGCATGGTTCGCTATCCCAAGTCCATTGCCTATGGTTTCAAGATAGATCCAGAGTTAGAGAATATGAAGATTCCCAAGTTTACCTTGCAACCGCTAGTAGAAAATTATTTCGCGCATGGTGTTGACCACAGACGGACAGATAATGTGATTAGCATCAAGGCGCTTAAACAGGCTGGTTTTGTAGAAATTTTGGTGGTAGATAATGGCCGTGGAATGTCGACTGAAAAGCTGGTCGATATCCGAGAAAAGTTAAGGCAGAGACATTTTGAACATCAAGCCAGTTATAGTGAACAAAAGCAGTCTATCGGGATTGTCAATGTCCATGAGCGTTTTGTGCTCTATTTTGGGGATCGCTATGCCATTACTATAGAGTCTGCGGAGCAAGCAGGTGTTCAGTATCGTATTACAATTCAAGATGAGTAGAAAGGGAGAAAATGTATAAAGTATTATTAGTAGATGATGAGTACATGGTGACAGAAGGTCTGAAACGTTTGATTCCTTTTGATAAGTGGGATATGGAGGTCGTCGCAACAGCCAGTCATGCCGATGAAGCCCTAGAATATGTTCAGAAAAATCCCGTCGATGTAGTCATTTCCGATGTCAATATGCCCGACAAAACAGGGCTTGATATGATTCGGGAGATGAAAGAAATCTTACCAGATGCTGCCTATATCCTGCTCTCAGGTTATCAGGAGTTTGATTATGTAAAAAGAGCAATGAACCTTAGTGTGGTGGACTATCTGGTCAAACCTGTTGATAAGGTAGAGTTGGGAAATCTGCTGGAGAAGATTGCAGGTCAGCTCGGCGAGAGAGGAAAGAAAAGTCAGATCCTCAGTCAAGATTTAGACGAGGCTGGATTTGTTAGTTATCTAGGAGGTAAGGAGAATTGGTGGATAGGCCTATCCAAGGAAAAACAAGGCTCTTTCACCATTCCCTACTATGTCTTGGGTCAAGACTGGCAGATTTTCATTTCTGACCAACCCCTAGATGGTTTAGTCGTTACTCCCTTTGAAGCTCCCTATCAAGAACACTTTGAACGCTGGAAGCTGAATGCTGAGAAAGCCCTCTTTTACGGCTCTGTAAATCTACAACGGTCTGAGAGTCTCTTTGCCTACTACGAACCGATTTATAGGGTTATCATTCAGGGGAATCTCAATCAAATCGTAGAAGAGTTAAATCTCTTGGAGAAGGTGGTTCTTGAAAATACGCCGCGTGTTCCGATTACCAAACAGCTTTTTATCCAGTTTGTCATGGATGTCTTTCATTTGTTTGAACATCTAAAGGCTGATGATTTGACGGATATTGTCAAAACGATTCATGCTATTCAAACCTTCGATGAATTGGTTCCTTATATCAAGGAAACTCTGACTCGATTCTTTGGGCAATATCGGATGAATGAAAATGTGGTTAGTGTGCTAGAAGTCATTGGGAGTGATTATCAGAAAGAACTTTCTCTCAAGGATATCAGTAAGGATCTCTTTATCAATCCTGTCTATCTGGGGCAGTTGATTAAGCGAGAAACCAATTCGACCTTCGCAGAGCTTTTAAACAAACAACGCATTAAGGCTGCTCAGCAACTTTTACTTTCAACCAGTGACAGTATCGAAGATATTTGTTATGCTGTTGGTTACAGTAATGTTGGATATTTCTATAAAGTGTTCCGAAAATTGTGCGGAAAATCGCCAAAAGCCTACCGAAAACAGGTGGAAACCACACTATAATATTTGTATCCCTTTACAAAAAGTGCTATAATATCGATAATAATATCAGGAGGTTCTATTATGAAAAAGAAACCAATCTATCTATGGGTATTACTGATTTTTTCAGCCTTACTCTCAGCAATGTCACTATTTGGAATCATATCTCCAGTACCTACTGCGGAGGGTATGAACAATCTAGAAACATCAGCATCAGGTGTTAATGCTACTTATGCTAAGGAGCTCGTTGCTTACACCATTAAGGTATCGGAGCATGGTCATTCTATCTTCAACATTCTCTTGGTTGTCTTATCTGTTATTCTGGTGGTTGTGTCTTTGGTTTTCCTTGTTCGTAAAAACATCCAATTGGCCAACTACACTTATCTTGCTTATGTCTTCGTTGCCATCGTTGGTTCTATCTACAACTTTATCGGCGTTCAGGATGCGGTTTTACTTTTTACAGACCCTAACATCCGTATGGGAGCGGAGCTTGGTGCCAAAGGTTCTGCTATTTTTGGGATCGTACTCAATGTTATCTTCCTAGCAATCGTCTTCTATAAAATGTGGCGTCAGCAAAAAGCCTTGGCGGAAGAAGAGGAAACAGAAGAACTTGTCTAAGTATTGACAAAAAAGAACTATCAAGTTACAATCTTGATAGTTCTTTTCGATTATATAAAATGATGGAGGTACATATGAAGACAATTTCTTTAGTTTATATCAGTCTGAGTGGGAATACTGAGAGTTTTGTGACGCGCTTGAAAGACTATCTCTTGTCCCAGTACGAGGGAATTGAGGTTCAAAAGATTCATATCAAGGATTTGGTCAAAGAAGGCCAAGATTTCTATGAAATGGAGCATCCCTATGTCGCTTTTTTGCCAACTTACCTAGAAGGTGGGAATGGCGTTGATAACGGAGATGTCGAGATTTTGACAACACCAGTGGGGGATTTTATCGCTTATGGTGACAATGCTAGTAAGTGTTTTGGTGTGGTTGGTTCAGGAAATCGTAACTTTAATAACCAATACTGCCTGACAGCTAAGCAATACAGTCAACGTTTTGGTTTCCCTGTATTGGCTGATTTTGAAATGCGAGGTATGCTGGGAGATATCAAACGTGTTGCAGCAATTATTGCAGATTTGTATGAGTTGGAAAGTTGAGCTGATAACGATCTTTCAATCATTAGAAGAAAGAACTTATTATATCCCCCTCTATAGCAGAGATGAAAATTACCTATAAACTTTTTAATATAAATGTTATTTGCTATAGTTGGAAGATAAAAATTATGCCCTAAAAAAACCGAGAAGCTTTCTTCTCGGTTTTTGATTATTTCAATTGATCTGTAATGTCTTTTGATAGCAACATTCCTAGGTGATAAGTTTTATTGATGTAAGCAATGACATCATTGATGTTTTCAGTTGTGTGAATTTTCTCTTTGATGTCAGTCCTAAATGTTTCATCCTTTAAAAGTTGTTCTTGGTAGAGTTTTTGCAGTCTCTCCTTCTCGTACTTATTGAGCAGAAAAAGGAAAACCAAACTAATCACAACGAGGATATAAGCATATTGGCTCATAGGATATCTCCCTGTATGATAAAGAAGTAGTAGTGAGTAGATTGAATTAGTGAAGCGCCTAACCAAATCACCATAGTTTCGACGTCATGTTCTCTAAATCGATTATATCTAGGGGGCCATGACTAGTGAAGCAGTTAGCTAGTCCGCATATAAGCGGCTAGCGTCTAACAATTAGGAACTTTAGTTCCAATAACTTTAAGATTACGACGTTTTAGGACATAAATCAATCATATTTATGTCCTAAAACTAGTGAAGCGCCTAGCCAAAGTCCGAATAGGATTTGGCGTTAGTTACTTAGATTGCTCTGCAATCAAGTAACTTTGGCGATTTACATCTTCTCTGGCGCTTCTACTCCAAGCAAGCGAAGGGCTTCTTTGAGAACGACTGCGGTTGCGTAGCTAAGGGCTAGACGGCTGTCGCGCTCAGGATTTTCGTCTAGGATACGTGTATGTGCATAATACTTGTTGAAGGCTTGAGCTAGGCTAATTGCAAATTTAGCAATGATAGAAGGTTCAAAGTTATCTGCCGCACGATTGATAATACGTGGGAAGTCTTGGATGAGTTTAATGATTTCCCAGCTTTCAGCATCATTTAAGCTGTAATTAGCCTCTGTTTCTGGTTTGAAATCTGCTTTGCGTAAGATAGATTGGATTCGAGCGTAGGCGTATTGAACGTAAGGTCCAGTTTCACCCTCGAAGGATACCATAGCCTCTAGGTCGAAGTCGTATCCATTTGTACGGTCGGTCTTGAGGTCATAGAATTTAATGGCTCCAACTCCAACAGCATGCGCTACCTGGTCTTTATTTTCCAGTTCAGGATTTTTAGCTTCGATTTGGGCCTTGGCACGGCTAACAGCCTCTGCAACAGTAGGCTCTAGCAAGATGACATTCCCTTTACGAGTAGAGAGTTTCTTACCTTCTTTTGTAACCAAACCAAAAGGAACGTGAGTAATGTCGTCACTCCAGTCGTAGCCCATTTCTTGCAAGACGGCTTTGAGTTGTTTAAAGTGGGCAGATTGCTCTTGACCAACGACATAGATAGATTTAGCAAATTGGTATTCGTTTTTACGGTAAAGGGCTGCAGCCAAGTCACGTGTGATATAGAGAGTTGCTCCATCAGATTTCTTGATGAGGGCAGGATGTTCAATTCCATATTTCTCAAGATTGACAACTTGGGCACCTTCTGACTCAACAAGAAGGCCTTTTTCAGAAAGAATTTCTACAACTGCATCCATCTTATCGTTGTAGAAGGCTTCTCCATTGTAGCTGTCAAATTCAACCTTCAGTTCATTGTAAAGGCGGTTAAATTCCACTAAACTTTCATCGCGGAACCATTGCCAAAGAGCGAGAGCTTCCTCGTCTCCATTTTCAAGTTTACGGAACCATTCGCGTGCTTCTTCATCCAAGCTAGGGTCATTTTCAGCTTCAGCGTTGATGCGGACATAGAGTTTAAGGAGTTCATCGATTGGATGAGCTTTTACAGCTTCTTCGTCACCCCATTTTTTGTAGGCAACAATCAGCATTCCAAACTGTTTACCCCAGTCTCCCAAATGGTTGACCTTGACTGTTTGATAACCGATTTTTTGGAAAATATGTGATAAGCTATCTCCGATAACAGTTGAGCGCAGGTGACCAATAGAGAATGGTTTAGCGATATTTGGACTAGACATATCGATAACAACATTTTCTTGTTTACCAATATGTTGGTCAGCATAGTGTTCTTTTTCAGTGATAACAGCTTGCAATACTTGAGCAGAAATGGCAGATTTATCAAGGAAAAAATTGACGTAAGGTCCTGTTGCGACAACCTTTTCAAAGGCTTGGCTGTTAATTTTTTCAGCCAGTTCAGCAGCAATCATTTGAGGTGCTTTACGTTCGACTTTTGCAAGAGAAAAAGCAGGGAAAGCGATGTCTCCCATTTCTGAGTTTTTAGGGGTTTCCAGTAAATTTAAAATAGCCTCTTGGTCCAGGCTATCAATGACGCTAGCCAACTCGCTAACAATCAATTCTTTTGTATTCATTAAGAGCTCCTTTTTGGACTTTTCTACTATTTTATCACAATTTTAAAGAAAGAAGAAAAAATTTTTGAAATCTCCTGTTTTTTTGGTATAATATAGTTATAAAATTAGTTATAAATATGCATATAAGAGGATTTTATGAGAAAAAGAGATCGTCATCAGTTAATAAAAAAAATGATTACTGAGGAGAAATTAAGTACACAAAAAGAAATTCAAGATCGGTTGGAGGCACACAATGTCTTTGTGACGCAGACAACCTTGTCTCGTGATTTGCGCGAAATCGGCTTGACCAAGGTCAAGAAAAATGATATGGTGTATTATGTACTAGCAAATGAGACAGAAAAGATTGATTTGGTGGAATTTTTGTCTCATCATTTAGAAGGTGTTGCAAGAGCAGAGTTTACCTTGGTGCTTCATACCAAATTGGGAGAAGCCTCTGTTTTGGCAAATATTGTAGATGCAAACAAGGATGAATGGATTTTAGGAACAGTTGCTGGTGCCAATACCTTATTGGTCATTTGTCGGGACCAGCACGTTGCCAAACTCATGGAAGATCGTTTGCTAGATTTGATGAAAGATAAGTAAGGTCTTGGGAGTTGCTCTCAAGACTTATTTTTGACAAGGAGAGACGGACAATGACGACAGAAAAGCTATCACCCGGCATGCAACAGTATGTGGATATTAAAAAGCAATATCCAGATGCTTTTTTGCTCTTTCGGATGGGTGATTTTTATGAATTATTTTATGAGGATGCGGTCAATGCTGCGCAGATTCTGGAAATTTCCTTAACGAGTCGCAACAAGAATGCGGACAATCCGATTCCTATGGCGGGTGTCCCCTATCATTCTGCCCAACAGTACATTGATGTCTTGATTGAGCAGGGCTATAAGGTAGCTATCGCAGAGCAGATGGAAGATCCGAAACAAGCAGTTGGGGTTGTGAAACGAGAGGTTGTTCAGGTCATTACGCCAGGGACAGTGGTCGATAGCAGTAAGCCGGACAGTCAGAATAATTTCTTGGTTGCCATAGACCGCGAAGGCAATCAATTTGGTCTAGCTTATATGGACCTGGTGACCGGTGACTTTTATGTGACAGGTTTATTGGATTTCACGCTGGTTTGTGGGGAAATCCGTAATCTCAAGGCGCGAGAAGTGGTGCTGGGTTATGACTTGTCTGAGGAAGAAGAACAAATCCTCAGTCGCCAGATGAATCTGGTACTCTCTTATGAAAAAGAAGGCTTTGAAGACCTTCATTTACTGGATTCACGATTAGCAGCTGTGGAGCAAGCGGCATCTAGTAAGTTGCTCCAGTATGTCCATCGAACCCAGATGAGGGAATTGAACCACCTCAAACCTGTTATCCGCTATGAAATCAAAGATTTCTTGCAGATGGATTATGCGACCAAGGCTAGTCTGGATTTGGTTGAGAATGCTCGGTCAGGCAAGAAGCAAGGCAGTCTTTTCTGGCTTTTGGATGAAACCAAAACAGCTATGGGTATGCGGCTCTTGCGGTCTTGGATTCATCGTCCCCTGATTGATAAGGAACGAATCGTCCAACGCCAAGAAGTGGTGCAGGTCTTCCTCGACCATTTCTTTGAGCGTAGTGATTTGACAGACAGTCTCAAGGGTGTCTATGATATCGAACGCTTGGCTAGTCGTGTTTCTTTTGGTAAAACCAATCCCAAGGATCTCTTGCAGTTGGCGACCACCTTATCCAGTGTGCCACGGATTCGTGCGATTTTAGAAGGGATGGAGCAACCTGCTCTAGCTTATCTCATCGCACAATTGGATGGAATCCCTGAGTTGGAGAGTTTGATTAGCGCAGCGATTGCTCCTGAAGCTCCTCATGTGATTACAGATGGAGGAATCATTCGGACTGGATTTGATGAGACTTTAGACAAGTACCGTCGCGTTCTCAGAGAAGGGACTAGCTGGATTGCTGAGATTGAGGCTAAGGAGCGAGAAAATTCTGGTATCAGCACGCTCAAGATTGACTACAATAAGAAGGATGGCTACTATTTCCATGTGACCAATTCTCAACTGGGAAATGTGCCTGCTCACTTTTTCCGCAAGGCGACGCTGAAAAACTCAGAACGTTTTGGAACCGAAGAATTAGCCCGTATCGAAGGAGATATGCTGGAGGCGCGTGAAAAGTCAGCTAACCTAGAGTATGAAATTTTTATGCGTATCCGTGAAGAGGTCAGCAAGTACATCCAGCGTTTGCAGGCTCTAGCCCAAGGAATTGCGACGGTTGATGTCTTGCAAAGTCTGGCGGTTGTGGCTGAAACCCAGCATTTGATTCGACCAGAGTTCGGAGAGGATTCGCGAATTGATATCCAGAAAGGGCGCCATGCTGTCGTTGAAAAGGTTATGGGGGCTCAGACCTATATTCCCAATACGATTCAGATGACAGAAGATACCAGTATTCAACTGATTACAGGGCCAAACATGAGTGGTAAGTCAACCTATATGCGCCAGTTAGCCATGACGGCGATTATGGCCCAGATGGGTTCCTATGTGCCAGCAGAAAGCGCCCATTTGCCAATTTTTGATGCAATCTTTACTCGTATTGGAGCGGCAGATGACTTGGTTTCAGGTCAATCAACCTTTATGGTGGAGATGATGGAAGCCAATAATGCCATTTCACATGCGACCAAAAATTCCTTGATTCTTTTTGATGAGTTAGGTCGTGGAACTGCAACTTATGACGGAATGGCTCTTGCTCAATCCATCATCGAATACATCCATGCACATATCGGAGCCAAGACTCTCTTTGCGACCCACTACCATGAGTTGACTAGTCTGGAGTCTAGTTTACAACACTTGGTCAATGTCCACGTGGCAACCTTGGAGCAGGATGGGCAGGTCACCTTCCTTCACAAGATCGAACCAGGACCAGCTGATAAATCCTACGGTATCCATGTTGCCAAGATTGCTGGCTTGCCAGCAGACCTGTTAGCAAGGGCGGATAAGATTTTGACTCAGCTAGAGAATCAAGGTACAGAAAGTCCTGCTCCCATGAGGCAAACAAGTGCTGTCACAGAACAGATTTTACTATTTGATACGGCAGAAGAGCATCCTATCCTAGAAGAATTAGCTAAATTGGACATTTACAACATGACACCCATGCAGGCTATGAATGTCTTGGTTGAGCTAAAACAAAAACTATAAAAATAATCCCACTCATGCATTTGTGAGTGGGATTATTGCTCTTACTTTCTATGCTCCAAGAGTTGATTGATGTGGTCCACTTTTTTAGCTTCTTTTTTATAAAGAATAGCCCAAATGATGAGGTAGACAATCGCAAACTCGATAATGAGCTGGAGATAGAAGGTCCAGTGGAAGGGGAACCAACCTGCTAGAGTTGCTAGTGGGACAAAGCCAGCCAGCATAAGGAAGAAATGAGTCAGAGTGGCACGAAGCATGCTCCAGTCACGACTGAATAAGCGATTGCCAAAGCTAAAGAGAATACCGATAGCTGCCCAGATAAGTGTGCAGTAGAGCAAGACTAGAGCACCGTGAACCTGATGTTGAGCCATCACTTGACCGATGATAGAGTATGTATTTAGTGGTGCGTAGGTATTTGGTGCATAAATGAGTGAAAAGATGATAGAGAGGATGAGGCCGATAAGAACACCGGCAGCTGCATCGTGAAATACTTGTTTTTTCATAGTTCTAATTTCTCCTTGATGGTTTTTAGGTAACGGCGTGAAGAGTAGGTGAAACTTTCGTTTTTTAGAAAGATTTCTACTAGACCGTTGGGAGTTAGCTTGAGATGGGAGATGGAGTTGATATTGATGATTTCTGATTGGGAAATTTGGATAAAATTGGTCGGCAGAATTTCAAGAACCTGATAGAGTCGCAAATCAATGCTGTAGGTCTGACTCGCTGTTTCTGCTAGAACTTTCCGATTCTCGATATAGAAGCGTTGTATCTTACCAACCTTAACGAGATAGACTTGATCATCAATCTTTCCTTTGATTGTTTCTTTTTGGTCAAGATTTTCTACGAACTCGATGACTTTCTGTATTTTATCGGTTTCTTGAGGTGCTTGGACAATCAGTTTTTCCTCCTTGTAAGTCTCACTAATCTGTAGTTCTACTTTCATAAATTTCTCTCCTTGTTTTTCATACAAAATTAATCTCACTTCTTGTACATCTTTATTAATACTCTTCAAAAATCAAATTCAAACCACGTCAGCGTCGTCTTGCCGTACTAAAGTACTGTCTGCGCCTAGCTTTCTAGTTTGCTCTTTGATTTTTATTGAGTATACCACTATTTTATGCCCCCTGGCAAGGGACTTTGTTTATGTGGAGGGATTTGGCTTCTATGTGGCGCTTGCTTTTCTGTCCTATCTGAAATATGGTATAATAGCACTAATTAATTTCTAGGAAAATAGATATAGAAAGGGGCTGAAAGATGTCTTATATTATTGAATTGCCAGAGGTGCTGGCAAACCAGATTGCGGCAGGAGAGGTCATTGAACGTCCTGCCAGTGTGGTCAAAGAATTGGTAGAAAATGCCATTGACGCGGGTTCTAGTCAGATTATCATTGAGATTGAGGAAGCTGGTCTCAAGAAGATTCAAATCACAGATAATGGTCATGGAATTGCCCACGATGAGGTAGAGCTGGCTCTGCGTCGTCATGCGACCAGTAAGATAAAAAATCAGGCAGATCTCTTTCGAATTCGAACGCTTGGCTTTCGTGGTGAAGCCTTGCCTTCTATTGCGTCTGTCAGTGTCCTGACTTTGTTGACGGCGGTGGATGGTGCGAGTCACGGAACAAAGCTCGTTGCGCGTGGGGGAGAAGTTGAAGAAGTCATCCCAGCGACTAGTCCTGTGGGAACCAAGGTTTGTGTGGAGGACCTCTTTTTCAACACGCCTGCCCGCCTCAAATATATGAAGAGCCAGCAAGCGGAGCTGTCTCATATTATTGATATTGTCAACCGTCTAGGCTTGGCCCATCCTGAGATTTCTTTTAGTTTGATTAGTGATGGCAAGGAAATGACACGGACAGCAGGGACTGGTCAACTGCGCCAAGCAATCGCAGGGATTTACGGTTTGGCGAGTGCTAAGAAGATGATTGAAATTGAGAATTCTGACCTTGATTTCGAAATTTCTGGCTTTGTGTCCTTGCCTGAGTTAACTCGGGCTAACCGCAACTATATCAGCCTCTTCATCAATGGCCGTTATATCAAGAACTTTCTGCTCAATCGTGCTATTCTTGACGGTTATGGCAGCAAGCTCATGGTGGGGCGTTTTCCACTGGCTGTCATTCACATCCATATCGACCCCTATCTAGCAGATGTCAATGTTCATCCAACCAAGCAAGAGGTGCGGATTTCCAAGGAAAAAGAACTGATGGCCTTGGTCTCAGAAGCTATTGCAAATAGTCTCAAGGAGCAAACCTTGATACCTGATGCCTTGGAAAATCTTGCCAAATCGACCGTGCGCAATCGTGAGAAGGTGGAGCAGACCATTCTCCCACTCAAAGAAAATACGCTCTACTATGAGCAAACGGAGCCGACAAGACCTAGTCAAGCTGAAGTAGCTGATTATCAGGTAGAATTGACTGATGAAGGACAGGATTTGACTTTATTTGCCAAAGAAACCTTGGACCAACTAACCAAGCCAGCAAAACTGCATTTTGCAGAGAGAAAGCCTGCTAACTACGACCAGCTAGATCATCCAGAGCTAGATTTAGCCAGTTTGGATAAGGCTTATGACAAGCTGGAGCGAGAAGAATCATCCAGCTTCCCAGAGTTGGAATTTTTCGGGCAAATGCATGGAACCTATCTCTTTGCCCAAGGACGAGATGGGCTCTACATCATAGACCAGCATGCGGCTCAGGAACGGGTCAAGTACGAGGAGTATCGTGAAAGCATTGGCAATGTTGACCAGAGCCAGCAGCAACTATTAGTGCCCTATATCTTTGAATTTCCAGCGGATGATGCTCTGCTTCTCAAGGAAAGAATGGCACTTTTGGAGGAAGTGGGCGTCTTTCTAGCAGAGTACGGAGAAAATCAATTCATCTTACGCGAACATCCTATTTGGATGGCAGAGGAGGAAATCGAGTCAGGCATCTATGAAATGTGCGACATGCTCCTTTTGACCAAGGAGGTTTCTATCAAGAAATATCGAGCAGAGCTAGCTATTATGATGTCCTGCAAGCGGTCTATCAAGGCCAACCATCGTATCGATGATCATTCAGCTAGACAGCTCCTTTATCAGCTCTCTCGATGTGATAATCCCTACAACTGTCCCCACGGACGTCCTGTTTTGGTGCATTTTACCAAGTCGGATATGGAAAAGATGTTCCGACGTATTCAGGAAAATCACACCAGTCTCCGTGAGTTGGGGAAATATTAAACTAAAAGGAAAATTATGTACGAATATTTAAAAGGAATCATTACCAAAATCACTGCTAAATACATTGTTCTTGAAGTCAACGGTATCGGTTATATCCTGCATGTGGCCAATCCTTATGCCTACTCAGGTCAGGTTAACCAAGAAGCTCAAATTTATGTTCATCAGGTCGTGCGTGAGGACGCCCATCTACTTTATGGATTTCGCTCAGAAGACGAGAAAAAACTCTTTCTCAGTCTGATTTCGGTCTCTGGGATTGGTCCTGTATCAGCTCTTGCTATTATCGCTGCTGATGACAATGCTGGCCTGGTTCAAGCCATTGAAACCAAGAACATCACTTATTTGACCAAGTTCCCTAAAATTGGCAAGAAAACAGCCCAGCAGATGGTGCTGGACTTGGAAGGCAAGGTAGTAGTTGCAGGAGACGACCTTCCTGCCAAGGTCGCAGTGCAAGCTAGCGCTGAAAATCAAGAATTGGAGGAAGCTATGGAAGCCATGCTGGCTCTGGGCTACAAGGCAACTGAGCTCAAAAAAATCAAGAAATTCTTTGAAGGAACGACAGATACAGCTGAGAACTATATCAAGTCGGCCCTTAAGATGTTGGTCAAATAGGAGCAGAGCATGACAAAACGTTGTTCGTGGGTCAAGATGACCAATCTGCTCTACATCGCTTATCATGATGAAGAGTGGGGGCAGCCCCTCCATGATGACCAAGGATTGTTTGAGTTGTTGTGTATGGAAACCTATCAGGCTGGTTTGTCTTGGGAAACGGTACTAAACAAACGCCAGGCTTTCCGAGAAGCCTTTCATGGCTATCAAATTCAAGCAGTTGCAGAGATGACCGACACCGAATTGGAAGCCTTGCTGGATAATCCAGCCATCATCCGAAATAGAGCCAAGATTTTTTCTACACGCGCTAACGCCCAATCCTTTCTACGGTTACAGGCAGAATATGGCTCTTTTGATGCCTATCTTTGGTCCTTTGTTGAGGGAAAAACTATCGTCAATGATGTGCCTGACTACAGTCAGGCGCCTGCCAAAACAGCTCTATCTGAGAAATTATCCAAAGATCTCAAAAAACGAGGTTTCAAGTTCACAGGACCAGTCGCCATCTTGTCTTTTCTACAAGCAGCAGGGCTAGTTGATGACCACGAGAACGATTGTGAGTGGAAAAGCAGCAATTAGTGAGTATAGGTAACTAGAATATCTGAGAATATAGAAAAAGCTGAGAAATTTTTCCCAGCTTTTTATATATACTATTAGATTTGTTAGAGTGAAGTCAAAAAAGTGATTCCACCTAAAATAACACCAGCTGAATTTGGAATGATTAGTATCCAATCCTTCTTAGGTTCCTTTGTCCATCCATAAATAACCCAGATTAAGCAAGATATAGCAGCTGATAAAGGTTGAAATGGTTGAGCTTTATTTCCCTGTAAATTAGCGATAATTTGAGGTATGTAGGCAATAAATACTATAATTCCAATAAAGGCACCAATAGAACCTACGATTCGATTAATTTTTTGTTTTGTCATATACACCTCCTTCAAAAGGATATCATAGAAATTAGCGAAATGCAATAAATTCAGATACAAATTGTAACGAAAACGAATACAAAAGCACAAAAATAGAGAAACTATTTATTTTTTGTTATAGTCAAAGCGAATGATTTGCTCCTTTGCATCTACATAGGCGTGAACTCCGAAGGGTACAATTGCTCTTGGAGTTGCGTGGCCGACATTTAGATTATAGATAATCGGGATATTGCTGTCAATAATATCCAATAGTGCCTCTTTATAGTCGTCATAGAAAGTTTCATCCATAGGTTTTCCGACCAAGAGTCCACTGATGACCTCGAATATACCAGTGTCTTTTAAAGTCCGCAACATATTTTTGAAGTCTTCCAGCTCAGGCTTTTCTTCGCTTGTTTCTAGCAAGAGGATTTTTCCTTCCCAGTCTGACAAGTCAGGGAAAAGTTTGTATTTTTGGCAGAGCTCCGTGCTATCTGCGTATCGAGAGTTGTCAAAGATATCGTAGAGGGATTCGAGGCAACCACCGAGGATTTTTCCCTCGAACTGGGCATTTCCCCGCAACAGCTCGAAACCAGTATTTGCATGACTGACACGAGGTGTCCCCAGAGCCTTGGGACTGAAGTCAGTCCTTTCATCATACCAAACGTCACTAGGGCGGATTTCTGAGATTCTTCCCGTCTCAATCAATTCTTTAAAGTAGTGGAGGCTATAGGTCAGCACTTCCTTGTCCAATTCACAAATGTCTGCTAGGAAGGATTGACCATAAAAAGTTTTGATTCCTAGTTTATGCAACATGAGATGGTTCATGGTTGTATCCGAGAAGCCAAGAAAAATTTTTTGTTTGATAACCTTTTGTAGTTGGTCATTTTCAAAAAGATAAGGTAGTAAGCGATAGGTATCGTCTCCACCGATGGCGCATAGGATCATGTCGATGCTATCATCAGAAAAGGCATGAATCAAATCCTCTGCACGAGCTTCAGGATGGTCCTTGATAAAGTCTAATCCTTTTAGCGAATGAGGCAAAAAGGTAGGATTGAGTCCCAGGTTCTTGAGACGTTGGACACCCAAGTCCACTTCGTGTTTGACAAAGTCCTCTCCGATAATGCCACTAGATAAACTAACAACACCAATAGTAGAAACCATATTTCTTCCTCCTAGAAATTGATTGAGCCTATTTTATCATAAAAGATGGGAGAAAACTATGTGGGATGTCAGAAGAATACTTTAAAATCAAAAAAGCAACCGCACCTGCAGTTGCTTTTTTGATTCTTCTTAATAACGTGTTGGTCCTGCACTTGCGCTGCGGATATTCAAGCGTTTCTTGAGATAGAAGCGAAGGGCTAGGAGGGCTGCTCCGATGATAGCCAATGGCAATGGAGCCAGTACTGGGTTAAGGCTAGCTGGTAGGAAGCTTGTTGCAAAGAAGACAAGCAACCAAAGGAACATAGAAGCTAGGATAACCAGTACAGATTTCCAGAAAGGTGGACGTTGACTGCGGTCCATATCTGGTCCATAGTATTGGTAAACAAAGTAGTACATCAAGTAGAAGGCAAATCCACCAACCAGTCCAACTAATAGGAGAGTGACAAATCCATAGCCGAAAGCTTGATCTGCCGCAAAGAAAGTTGTGAGGGCGCTGACGAGGGCAAAGAGGCTAGTGATGAAAAGAGCTGAGTCCATAATCATGAGTTTTGGATCATCATTTTCTTTTGGATGCTCTTTTTCATATTGTTCCTTGACAGTGAAACTATGAGCCCAATGGGTCGGTGCGCCGTAGAGGGAACGAGCAGTCGTACCCTTGGCTTGCTCCTCAAGGATTTGGGGAATAACTTCCTCAAAAATAGTCTTGATTTCAGCGTCTGTTTTCCCATCTTTGATGAATTGTTGGGTAGCGATGTGGACAAACTCTTGGTTTTTCTTAGTTAATTTTTGTAGATCAATCTGAGACATAGGAACTCCTCTTAGAACCATTTTTTATGGATGAGATAGAGAGTGAGCGAGACACTCATAGCAAAGGCGATAAAGACGATTAACCAGAAGGCATTTGGCTCACCGTTTAGGGGGATTTCATTATCCTTAAAGTTCATCCCATAGGCAGAAAAGACCATGGTTGGGATGGACATAACGATGGTCACAAGGGCCAAGGTTTTCATGATGTTGTTCTGGTTGTTGGAAATGATAGAGGCGAAGGTCTCTGTCATAGAATGCAAGACGTTTCCATAAATATCTGCCATCTCGATGGCCTGTTGGGTTTCAATCAGGGTGTCTTCAAGCAGGTCTTCGTCCTCAAGGTATTTCTTGATGTTGCTGGTTGAGCTGGTCAATTTCTTAATCACGCGCTCATTTGTTTTGAGGGAGGCCTTGAAATAGACAATGGTTTTTTCCAATTCCATGAGCTCAATCAATTCTTCATTACGAGTTGATTGATGCAGTTGACTTTCGATTTGTTCACTCTTGCGGTCAATTGAACGAAGGGCTGTTAGGTAAAGCTCTGCATTGCGATAAAGAATCTGGAAGATAAAACGCGAGCGCATGAAGGTATAGAAATTACGCAAACGACGGTTGATAAAGACATCGAGGACTGGTAATGGTTCCAAACACGTAGTGATAATGGTTTCCTCGGTGATGATAATACCAAGCGGGATGGTTACGTAGTAGGTGCGGTTATTTCTTTCTTCTGTGACCGGAACGTCTACGATAATCAGGGTGTACTCATCTTCAATGGTAATACGAGACATTTCTTCCGCATCGAGCGGTGCTCGAAGGTCGGCAATATCGATATCGAAGGCGTTAGCGATTTCCAGTGATTCATGTTGAGTCGGATTGACGAGATTGATCCAAGTACCCGGTTCAAGTGTATCAATCTCTTTAAATTCAGTTGTTGTAGAGAGAAAAACTTGTTTCATATCCCTTATCCTTTCTCATTTTTCAGATTTTTTCACACCGTACTATTATACTATAAATTCAGCCTTTTGGGTAATAGAATCTCACATTTTTTGGTATAATGGTAAGCAATAATGGACTAGAAAGAACAAAGATGCAAGATAAAATTGTCATTCATGGGGCGCGTGCCCATAATTTAAAAAATATTGATGTGGAGATTCCACGAGACAAGTTGGTTGTCGTGACTGGCTTGTCAGGTTCAGGGAAATCCAGTCTGGCCTTTGATACCCTCTATGCCGAGGGACAACGGCGCTATGTAGAGAGTTTGTCAGCCTACGCTCGTCAATTCTTGGGAAATATGGAGAAGCCTGATGTAGATGCCATTGATGGTCTCAGCCCAGCTATTTCCATTGACCAAAAAACGACTAGTAAAAACCCTCGCTCGACGGTGGGTACAACGACTGAAATCAATGACTATCTGCGTCTCCTCTACGCACGTGTGGGGACGCCTTACTGTATCAACGGGCACGGAGCTATCAAGGCTTCTTCTGTGGAGCAGATCGTGGATAAGGTTTTAGAATTACCTGAACGCCAGCGCTTGCAGATTTTGGCCCCTGTCATCCGCAAGAAAAAAGGTCAACATAAGAGTGTTATTGAAAAGGTTCAGAAAGATGGGTATGTTCGTGTCCGTGTGGATGGGGAAGTCTATGATGTGACCGAAGTGCCAGAGTTGTCCAAGAGCAAGCAACACAATATTGATGTCGTGGTTGACCGTATTGTTATCAAGGAGGGCATTCGTAGTCGTCTCTTTGATTCCATTGAGGCTGCCCTTCGTATCTCAGAAGGTTATGTCATTATCGACACGATGGACGATTCGGAGTTACTGTTCTCTGAGCATTATGCCTGTCCAGTTTGTGGATTTACTGTTCCAGAGTTAGAGCCACGTCTCTTCTCTTTCAATGCTCCTTTTGGTTCTTGTAGTGAGTGTGACGGCTTGGGTATCAAGCTGGAGGTGGATACTGATTTGGTAGTGCCAGATGCCGGCAAAACCTTACGTGAGGGAGCCTTGGCTCCTTGGAATCCTATCTCATCCAACTACTATCCAAACATGCTAGAGCAGGCCATGACAGCCTTTGGAGTGGATATGGATAAGCCTTTTGAGGACTTGTCAGAAGAAGATAAGAACTTGATTCTCTACGGCTCAGATGGCAAGGAATTCCATTTCCACTATGAGAATGAATTTGGTGGTGTGCGCGATATTGACATTCCTTTTGAGGGAGTTGTTAATAATATCAAACGTCGCTACCACGAGACAAACAGCGATTACACGCGCACCCAGATGCGCCTCTACATGAATGAGCTGACTTGCGGAACCTGTCACGGTTATCGTCTCAATGACCAGGCCTTGTCTGTCCGTGTTGGTGGTGAGCAAGGACCACATATCGGAGAAATTTCAGACCTGTCTATCGCGGACCACTTGGACTTGGTAAGCCAGTTGACTCTATCTGAAAATGAAGCCATCATTGCTCGGCCTATTCTCAAGGAAATCAAGGACCGTTTGACTTTCCTCAATAACGTGGGTCTTAACTATCTGACCCTGTCACGTTCGGCAGGAACCCTTTCAGGTGGAGAAAGTCAGCGTATTCGCTTGGCAACCCAGATTGGTTCTAACCTATCAGGTGTCCTTTATATTCTAGACGAGCCGTCAATCGGTCTTCATCAGAGGGATAATGACCGTCTGATTGCCAGTCTCAAAAAGATGCGTGATTTGGGTAATACTCTCATAGTAGTGGAACATGACGAAGATACTATGCGTGAGGCTGATTATCTGATTGATGTTGGTCCTGGTGCGGGTGTTTTTGGTGGGGAAATTGTTGCGGCAGGTACGCCTAAACAGGTAGCTCGTAACAGTAAGTCTATCACAGGCCAGTACTTGTCAGGCAAACGTGCCATTCCAGTGCCAGACGAGCGCCGTACCGGAAATGGTCGTTTTATCGAGGTGACGGGAGCGCGTGAGAACAACTTGAAAAATGTGACGGCTCGCTTTCCACTAGGGAAATTCATCGCAGTGACAGGGGTATCAGGTTCAGGGAAATCGACCCTAATCAATAGCATTCTCAAAAAAGCCATTGCCCAGAAGCTCAACCGTAATTCAGACAAACCTGGTAAATTTAAGACTATTACAGGGATTGAGCATGTAGACCGCTTGATTGATATTGACCAGAGCCCTATCGGACGAACGCCAAGGTCTAACCCTGCTACCTATACGGGAGTCTTTGACGATATACGTGACCTTTTTGCCCAGACAAATGAGGCCAAGATTCGTGGCTACAAAAAGGGACGTTTCAGTTTCAACGTCAAGGGAGGTCGCTGTGAAGCCTGCTCAGGTGACGGGATTATCAAGATTGAGATGCACTTCTTGCCAGATGTTTACGTGGCTTGTGAAGTTTGCCACGGGACCCGCTACAACAGTGAAACCCTAGAAGTCCACTACAAGGAAAAGAATATCTCGCAGGTCTTGGATATGACGGTCAACGATGCGGTAGAATTTTTCCAACACATTCCGAAAATTCAACGCAAACTTCAGACTATTAAGGATGTGGGACTGGGCTATGTGACGCTAGGTCAACCAGCCACCACCCTTTCTGGGGGAGAAGCTCAGCGTATGAAGCTGGCTAGTGAACTCCACAAACGATCGACAGGAAAATCTTTCTACATTCTGGATGAGCCAACGACAGGACTTCATACCGAGGACATCGCTCGCTTGCTTAAGGTTTTAGCTCGCTTTGTCGATGATGGCAATACAGTTCTTGTCATTGAGCACAATCTAGACGTTATCAAGACAGCAGACCATATTATTGACTTGGGACCAGAGGGCGGTGTCGGCGGTGGAACCATCATCGCAACAGGAACTCCAGAAGAAGTAGCGGCCAATGAAGCCAGCTACACAGGACATTATTTGAAAGGAAAGTTACATCATGAATAAACGTGTACAAGCATTTCTAGCTAAAATGCAAGAAAAAGAACTAGATGGCATCATCATCAATAACCTTAAAAACGTCTATTATTTGACGGGTTTTTGGGGCTCAAACGGAACAGTCTTTATCAGCCGTGACCGTCAGGTCTTAGTGACAGACTCTCGCTATATCATTGCAGCTAAGCAAGAAACCAGTGGCTTTGAGATTGTGGCAGATCGTGATGAATTGGCTGTCATTGCAGGAATTGTCAAGGACATGGGCTTGTCTCGTATCGGTTTTGAAGATGAGATTTCAGTTTCTTATTATCACCGTATGCAGGCAACCTTTGAAGGAATTGACTTGCTTCCACAAACTCAGTTTGTTGAAGGTCTTCGAATGATTAAGGATGAAGCGGAGATTGCAGCGATTCGCAAGGCTTGTTCTATCTCAGACCAAGCTTTCCGCGACGCGCTTGACTTTATTAAGCCAGGAAAGACTGAGATTGAGATTGCCAACTTCCTTGATTTCCGCATGCGTGAGTTGGGAGCATCTGGCTTATCTTTTGACACTATCTTAGCTAGCGGAATCAACTCTTCTAAGCCCCATGCCCATCCAATGCACAAACCAGTGGAGCTAGGAGAAGCTATTACCATGGATTTCGGCTGTCTCTATGACCACTATGTCAGTGATATGACACGGACTATCTATCTGGGGCATGTCAGCGACGAGCAGGCAGAGATTTACAATACGGTTCTGAAAGCCAACCAAGCCTTGATTGACCAGGCTAAGGCAGGGTTAGGTTTCCGAGACTTTGACAAAATTCCTCGCGATATTATCATCGAGGCAGGCTATGGCGACTACTTTACCCACGGTATTGGACACGGTATTGGACTGGATATCCATGAAGAGCCTTACTTTAGCCAGACTTCTACAGAAACTATTAAGGCAGGTATGGCCTTGACAGATGAGCCAGGTATCTATATCGAAGGTAAATATGGTGTTCGTATCGAGGATGATATTCTGATTACAGAGTCAGGTTGTGAATTATTGACTCTTGCTCCAAAAGAGTTGATAGTTATCTAAGAGTTAAACAACTCAAATGATTGACTTTTAAATTTTAAAGGTTTATACTGAAAAACGAAAACGGTAGGTGAGGCTACCATAGGGATACGGATGACTACCGCAAAGCAGTGGAGACACTACTCGTTGGTCAACAGTCCTGGTCGCGAAGGCCAAGACTAAGCTCATTACATTGCCCTATGGAGTTAAAGCTTGAACGAAAAACAGATAATTAGTTTTTTAATCCTGCCATTTTATGGTGGGATTTTCTACTGTTTAAATCAAAGAAAGGAGATAGACGATGCAAATTGACGATCATCCGGAACCGCACATACACAGCCAATCGCTGATTTGTGTCGTTCTGCCCTTATAAAGTGATTGGTCTCTGTGTATGAAACACATCATTCATACAGATAGGAGAAACCAATGAAAACTACAAAAGAAAGATTAGCAACAGCTATTCATACATCTTTAAACGAAACTCTCTCTTTTTATAAGACAAGTCTAACAGGCTTGACTGAGGAGCAGGTGGAGAAAAATCGTGACCTATATGGCGAAAATACCATCACAAAGGGTCAAGAAGACAGTATCCTCAAAAAGATTTACGAATCCATTATCAATCCTTTTACAATCATCTTGCTGGTTATCGCCGTGATTTCCTTAGTGACCAATGTCTGGTTGGCAAAACCAGGTCAAGAGGATCCGACGACTTCTATTATCATCGTTGTCCTAGTCCTCATTTCTGGAGGCATTCGCTTTGTCCAAGAACTCCGCAGTGATAAGGCTGCGACCAATCTTTCAAAAATGATTGTCAACACAGCGACTGTCATTCGTCAAGGAGAAATTCAAGAAGTACCTATCGATGATTTGGTAGTGGGGGACGTGGTTAAATTAAGCGCTGGAGATATGATTCCAGCAGATCTTCTTTTATTTGAGTCGCGCGATTTCTTTGTCCAACAGTCTGGCTTGACAGGCGAAAGTGATTCTGTTGAAAAATTGGCCTTGACCAAGGCAACAGTTCAACAATCTGATAGTCTGCTCGGAGCCGCATCCTTGGCTTTTATGGGAACCAATGTCTTATCTGGCAGTGCCAAGGCCGTGGTTTTGGCGGTTGGTGATGATACCATGATGGGGGCCATTGAGCAGACTCTGAACACCTATGATGAGCCTACTTCGTTTGAACGAGAGATGAACAGTATTTCTTGGCTCTTGATCCGTTTGATGTTGGTCATGGTGCCCATCGTTTTCTTGTCCAATGGTTTAACAGATGGCGACTGGCTGGAAGCTGGCGTATTTGCTTTGAGTGTTGGTGTTGGATTGACACCTGAAATGCTTCCTATGATTATTACCGCTAGCCTAGCAAAAGGTTCTATTATCATGGCCAAGGAAAAAGTGGTTATCAAGAAACTCAATGCCATACAGGACTTAGGGGCGATTGATATTTTGTGTACAGATAAGACAGGAACTCTAACCCAAGACGAAATTGTCCTTGAATATCCTTTGGATATACATGGAGATTTGGATTTGACCGTCTTGAGACGAGCTTATCTCAATTCTTATTTTCAAACGGGCTTGAAAAATTTGATGGACAGAGCCATCATCAAACGGACTGAAAAGGAAGCAAAAGAACACGATATCCTCCAAAATCTGGCTCAAACTTTTCAAAAAATAGATGAGCTTCCCTTTGATTTTGAACGTAGACGGATGAGTGTTATCGTTAAGGATGAACACGAAGTTGTTAGTTTGGTAACCAAGGGTGCCCTAGAGGAAATGTTGACGATTTCCAGTCATGCGGAATACCAAGGAGTGATTACTCCCTTGACAGATGCTATTAGAGAAGAGATTTTAGAGGAAGTCCGACAACTAAATCAACAAGGTTTGCGTGTCTTGGGAGTGGCCTATAAGTCAGGTTTGAGGGAAGGTCATGCCTATACAGTTGATGATGAAGGGGATATGATTCTAACTGGTTATTTAGCCTTCCTAGATCCTCCTAAACCATCTGCAGCACCAGCAATTAAGGCTCTGTTAGAACATGGGGTTCAAACAAAGATTTTGACGGGAGACAACGAGAAAGTTACCCAAGCAGTCTGTGAAAAGGTTGGTTTAGATATCAATCAGATGCTGTTAGGATCTGAAATTGATCAGATGAGTAATCAAGAATTGGCTCAAGCCGTGGAGGAGGTAACAGTCTTTGCCAAACTTTCTCCTGACCAAAAAGCACGAATTATTTTGCAATTTAAGGCTAATGGTCATGCTGTTGGCTATATGGGAGATGGGATCAATGATGCTCCTTCTATGAAAGTTGCAGATGTGGGGATTTCTGTTGATACAGCAGTAGATATTGCCAAAGAAACAGCGGATGTTATCCTACTTGATAAGGATCTCATGGTGCTTGAAAAAGGACTTGTTGAAGGGCGTAAGGTCTATGCCAATATGACCAAATATATCAAGATGACAGTGAGTTCTAATTTTGGAAATA
This sequence comes from Streptococcus mitis, assembly GCF_002096895.1. Lineage (GTDB taxonomy): Bacteria > Bacillota > Bacilli > Lactobacillales > Streptococcaceae > Streptococcus > Streptococcus mitis_AH. Next base: position 177,901 of record NZ_NCVI01000020.1, read on the forward strand.
TCTTATCCCTATTGGTCTCTGGAATCTTTTTACCATTTTTACCAATGGCACCAGTCCATTTGATTATCCTAAATCTAGTCTATGATTTGTCTTGTATTGCCTTGCCTTTTGACAAGGTGGACAAAGATTTTTTGAGAAATCCGCATACCTGGGAAGCCAAGTCTATCACACGTTTCATGGTTTGGATGGGGCCTATCTCTTCTGCCTTTGATATTTTGACCTTTATTTTGCTCTATTTTATCATTGTACCCATGACGACAGGTCATGCCTATGTTCATGGAGCAGAGTCGGCCGTAGGATTTATTGTCTTGTTCCAGACAGGTTGGTTTATCGAGTCTATGTGGTCACAAACTATGGTTATCCATATGTTGCGTTCAGCTAAAATTCCCTTTTTACAAAGTCGTCCAGCTTGGCTAGTCCTTGTGACAACCTTATTGGCTGCAGCCTTTGTGACCTTCCTTCCCTACAGTCCACTCGCAAGCCTACTTCATCTCACTCCTTTAAAATCGATTTATTTCATCTTTTTACTTTTCATCATTATTTTGTATATGATTAGCGTGACAATTGTGAAAAAAATCTATATCAAGAAATATCAAGAATGGCTGTAAATTTCATTTTGTCAAGAAAAAAGTACGAAAATGACGAAAATGACGAAAAAAGTCAAAAAAATTTAAAAATAGGTCGCAAGTCGGATGTTTTTTATGGTATAATAGACTAAACTGATAGTAACATGTAGCGAAAGGGGTAGGTACATGATTAAAATTTATACAGTCTCAAGTTGTACTAGCTGTAAAAAAGCAAAAACCTGGCTCAATGCCCACCAGTTAAGTTATAAAGAACAAAATCTTGGTAAAGAAGGAATTACGAGAGAAGAATTACTGGATATTCTGACAAAAACAGATAACGGAATAGCCAGCATCGTTTCATCTAAAAATCGCTATGCCAAAGCCCTTGGAGTGGATATTGAAGATTTGAGCGTCAACGAAGTCCTCAATCTGATTATGGAAACACCGAGAATTTTAAAGAGCCCAATCCTTGTAGATGAAAAACGCCTGCAAGTTGGCTATAAGGAAGATGATATTCGTGCCTTCCTACCACGCTCTGTCCGTAATGTAGAAAATGCAGAAGCACGTTTGCGTGCAGCTCTATAAACATCAAGGCTGGGAGCAACTCCCAGTCTTATTCTATTTTAATTTCAAAAAGAAAGAAGAAAGAAATGAAAAAAATAGTTCTTGTTAGTCTAGCTTTCCTTTTTGTCCTGGTTGGTTGCGGACAGAAAAAAGAAACTGGACCAGCTACAAAAACAGAAAAGGATACGCTTCAGTCGGCATTGCCAGTTATTGAAAATGCTGAGAAGAATACAGTTGTAACCAAGACTTTGGTTTTGCCCAAGTCAGATGATGGTAGCCAACAAACCCAAATCATTACTTATAAAGATAAGACTTTTTTAAGCTTAACGATTCAACAAAAACGTCCAGTTTCTGATGAGTTGAAGACTTATATCGACCAACATGGAGTGGAAGAAACTCAAAAAGCTCTTCTCGAGGCGGAAGAGAAGGATGAGGCCATCATAGAAGCTCGTAAATTAGCAGGATTTAAGCTTGAAACTAAACTATTGAGTGCAACAGAACTTCAAACAACAACTAGTTTTGATTTTCAAGTTTTGGATGTCAAGAAGGCTTCTCAGTTAGAATATTTGAAGAACATTGGTTTAGAAAATCTCTTGAAGAATGAACCAAGCAAATATATTTCAGACAGATTGGCAAATGGCGCGACAGAACAATAGAAAATCCAAATAAATAGACTGCCTGAATTGTAGAACGTAAGGAATTATGCTATAATGGTACTATTCTAAGGAAAGAGGGTGTTAGAATGGGATTTACTGAAGAAACAGTACGTTTTAAATTGGACGATTCCAATAAAAAAGAAATTAGCGAAACTCTGACTGATGTTTATGCTTCGTTGAACGATAAGGGCTACAACCCAATCAACCAAATCGTAGGTTACGTATTGAGTGGAGACCCTGCCTACGTTCCTCGTTATAATAATGCACGAAATCAAATCCGTAAGTATGAGCGTGATGAAATCGTTGAGGAATTGGTTCGCTACTACCTAAAAGGACAAGGAGTCGATCTATAATCTATGAGAATTATGGGATTGGACGTCGGTTCAAAAACGGTAGGGGTGGCCATTAGCGATCCGCTTGGTTTTACAGCTCAAGGACTTGAAATCATCCAAATCAATGAGGAGCAAGGTCAATTTGGTTTTGACCGCGTTAAGGAGTTGGTTGATACTTACAAGGTGGAACGATTTGTAGTGGGCTTGCCTAAAAACATGAACAATACAAGCGGACCGCGCGTGGAAGCTAGTCAAGCCTACGGAGCAAAGCTAGAAGAGCTTTTTGGTTTACCAGTAGACTATCAAGATGAACGCTTGACAACAGTTGCCGCAGAGCGCATGTTGATTGAACAAGCAGATATTAGTCGCAATAAGCGCAAAAAAGTCATTGATAAGTTAGCAGCTCAGCTGATTTTACAAAACTATTTAGATAGAAAATTTTAATATAAAGGAGAGGCTATGTCACACGATCATAACCACGACCACGAAGAACGTGAACTAATCACACTAGTAGATGAACAAGGAAATGAAACCTTGTTTGAAATCCTTTTGACCATTGACGGAAAAGAAGAATTTGGTAAAAACTATGTTCTTCTAGTACCAGTTAACGCAGAAGAAGACGAAGACGGACAAGTTGAAATCCAAGCTTACTCATTCATCGAAAACGAAGATGGAACAGAAGGCGAATTGCAACCAATCCCAGAAGACTCAGAAGACGAATGGAACATGATTGAAGAAGTCTTCAACAGTTTTATGGAGGAGTAAACACGTCCAGTGGACGTGTTTAGCCCTGCGCTAGAAATTAGAAACGCAGGCACATCCAGTGGATGTTTTTAGCCCAGTTCCTTAAAATAAGAGAGAACTGGTGTGTTCAGTGAACATTTTTACCCTGACGCTAAAAATAAAGACCGTCAGTAAGTTCAGGAGATATTTTTACCCCAACTCCTAGAAATTGGAAGAGTTGAAACGTCCAGTGGATGTTTTACCCCAAGCTAATATTCATAGTAGCTAGTTATTAGCTAACCAGGTAAGAGGTCGGGACGAAAATCCTGACCTCATTTTTTGTTATCTACGGAATTTCGCTAGGTAATTGATCAGATTTTTGTCAAGGAGATGTGTATGTTTGAAGTAGAAGAATGGCTTCATAGTCGGATTGGTTTGAATTTTCGATCAGGTTTGGGCCGAATGCAACAAGCGGTGGATTTGTTGGGGAATCCCGAGAAGTCTTATCCTATTATCCACGTAACAGGAACTAATGGAAAAGGATCTACCATTGCTTTTATGAGGGAGTTATTTATGGGGCATGACAAAAAAGTTGCGACCTTTACTTCCCCTCATATCGTCTCTATCAATGATCGAATCTGCATTAACGGGCAACCAATAGCTGATGCAGACTTCATCCGTTTGGCTAATAAGGTCAAGGAGATGGAGAAAACGCTCCTGCAAACCCATGACCAGTTGTCTTTTTTTGAATTGCTGACCTTGATTGCTTTTCTTTATTTTAGAGAGCAAGCGGTGGATTTGCTTTTACTAGAAGTGGGAATTGGTGGTTTACTAGACACGACCAATGTGGTAACTGGAGAGATTGCTGTCATCACTTCCATCGGACTTGATCATCAGGAGACTCTGGGTGACAGTATAGCAGCAATTGCAGAGCAGAAAGCTGGTATTTTTAAGGCTGGTAAAAAGGCAGTGATTGCTAAGTTGCCTTCAGAAGCTAGGCTTGTTTGTCAGAAAAAAGCAGAATCTTTAGCTGTTGACCTTTATCAGGCAGGTCAGGATTTTTCAATGCTGAATGGGGATTTTTCAAGCTCTTTGGCTAACCTTTCACAGTTGAAAATAGGCTTGGAAGGAGCTTATCAGCAGGAAAATGCGGCCTTGGCGCTACAAACGTTTCTTCTCTTTATGAGAGAAGGAAAGGAAGCTGTTGATGAACAGGTTGTAAGAAAGGCATTGGAACAGACCCATTGGGCTGGGCGTTTGGAGCGTATTCGTCCTCAGATTTACTTGGACGGTGCTCATAACCTTCCTGCCTTGGCTCGCTTGGTTGAGTTTATTAAAGAAAAAGAGCAGGAAGGTTATCGTCCTCAAATCCTATTTGGAGCCTTGAAACGGAAGGATTATCAAGGGATGTTGGCTTATCTGACTGAAAAATTGTCTCAGGTGGAACTCAAGGTGACCGGCTTTGACTATCAAGGTTCTTTGGATGAAACAGATGTAACAGGTTACGATATAGTTCCTTCTTACCGAGAATTTATTAGCAATTTTGAAGCAAGAGCAGGTGCCCAGGATTTGTTGTTCGTTACAGGGTCTCTCTATTTTATCTCAGAAGTACGGGGCTACTTGCTGACCCATGAGCAGATGAATTGACCTCCTTTTTTGAACTTGTTATACTAGGGAAACTACTAGTTAGAGGGAAAAAATTCTGTAAATTGGTAGCAGAAAGGAAATTTATCATGAAATTAAAAAGATTCACACTTTCTCTTGCTTCTCTAGCAAGTCTTAGTCTTTTAGTAGCTTGTTCACAAAGAGCACAACAAGTTCAACAACCAGCAACTCACTCGCAAACACAACAAACTCAGCAATCACAATCTGCTGCTTCATCTTCTACAGAAAATAGCAGCCAGGCAGCAACAAGTTCTTCACAAAATGCTCCTGAGGCTCAACCAACTGATATTGATGGAACCTATACCGGTCAGGACGAGGGAGACCGTATCACTTTAGTGGTAACTGGTACAACGGGCACCTGGACACAGGTAGAAACTGACGGAGATCAAGAAATCAAGCAGGTTAGCTTCGATGCCGCTAATCAACGTATGATTATTGGGGATGATGTCAAGATTTATGCAATCAATGGAAATCAGATGATTATCGACGATATGGATAGAGAAGCGTCTGATCGCATTGTTTTATCAAAATAGACTAGAAGGAGACTGGTTTTGTCAGTCTCTTTTGTTTTTACGCAGAAAAATGATTATAAATACTTGCCTTCTACCGAATACCTGAGTTATACTAGTATCAATTACCTGTTTTTAGCATTCATACTCTTCGAAAATCTCTTCAAACCACGTCAGCTTCCATCTGCAACCTCAAAACAGTGTTTTGAGCAACCTGCGGCTAGCTTCCTAGTTTGCTCTTTGCTTTTCATTGAGTATCAAAATATCAAGGAGGGGATATGAAATATAGAAAATTTCAATTATTAATGTCCAAGTATGGCTTTAGTCTTTCGATTATGCTGCTTGAACTTTCTCTTGTTTTTGGTCTCTTTCTTTACTTAGGGCGTATGGCTTCTATTCTATGGGTTATTCTCTTAATCTTTATGAGTATGGGGACTATTGTCGCAATTGTCAATCGTTCAATGACACCTGATAGTAAAGTAATGTGGTTAGTGGTAACTTTTGTTCCTGTCATCGGACCCTTGCTCTATCTGATGTTTGGTGAAAGGCGATTGTCCAAAAAAGAAATCAAGCAGTTGGACAAACTTGGTTCTATGCATTTTCGGGAGGATAACAGTAAAGCTCTCCGCCAGAAATTGAAGGAAGATGATAAGGCGGCTTACGGAGTTATCAAATCTTTGCTAAGTATGGATAGCAATGCCGATGTCTATGATCGAACAGATTCACAATTCTTTTCTTCGGGTGAAAGCATGTGGCAACATATGTTGGAAGACCTCAAGAAAGCTGAGAAATTTATCTTTCTAGAGTACTATATTGTCGAAGAAGGTTTGATGTGGAATAGCATACTAGATATACTAGAGCAAAAGGCAGCTCAGGGTGTAGAGGTCAAGATGCTCTATGATGATATCGGCTGTATGGCGACTTTGCCTGGAGACTATACTATTCAACTTCGTAGTCGAGGAATTGAAGCCCATAAGTTTAACAAGGTGATTCCTCGTTTGACGGTGGCTTACAACAATCGGGACCATCGTAAAATCCTTGTCATAGATGGTCAGGTAGCCTATACAGGAGGCATTAACTTAGCCGATGAGTACATCAATCATATAGAACGCTTTGGCTATTGGAAGGACAGTGGGATTCGCTTAGATGGCCCTGGTGTCAAGGCTCTAACCCGTCTTTTTTTGATGACTTGGTACATCAATCGTTGGGAAATCAGCGATTTTGACCAGTATCACCTGGAAAATCAGCCTTGTTCTGGCCAAGGGCTCTGCATTCCTTACGGTAGTGGACCCAAGCCCATCTTCCGTACTCAAGTAGGGAAAAAAGTTTATCAAAGTTTGATTAATCAGGCTACTGATTCAGTCTATATCACAACACCCTATTTGATTATTGACTATGATTTAACTGAGAGTATTAAAAATGCAGCCATGAGGGGTGTTGATGTCCGCATCGTGACTCCTTTCATTCCGGATAAAAAATTAATCCAGCTCATCACAAGAGGAGCCTATCCGGATCTTTTGTCAGCAGGAGTCAGGATTTTTGAGTATAGTCCAGGCTTTATCCACAGTAAACAAATCCTAGTGGACAAGGACTTTGCTGCAGTTGGAACGATTAATTTAGATTATAGAAGTTTGCTTCATCACTATGAAGATGCAGTTTTGCTATATAAAACGGCATCAATCACAGAGATTCAAAAAGATTTTGAGGAGATTTTTTCAGTATCTCAAGAAATTTTCCCTCATACGATAAAAAATAGCTGGTATCAAAAATTGATTAAGGAAATTGCCCAGTTATTTGCCCCAATCTTATAAGAAATCTAGGACTTAGGACACAACCCAGTCCTATTTTTCTTGCCTTTTACGAATAGAAAGATAGAGGGGGAATGATGCTGACTCAGAAAGAATTGGATTATATCATGTCATTTAAACAGACGCATTTACACCGATTTCGGGAAATTGAAACCTTTGTGAAACTATGCAAAAAATCACTCAAACAGCCATCGCAAGCTGACAATTTTAGGTCTTTTTGATATACTAAGACAGATAAATTGAATAGGAGAAACGACATGGCTGTATATGGCAGAATCGAAGAAGTATCCGAAACGATACAGAGTAATGACATTGAAAATAGATTGGATAGGAACCTTGAATCTCATGTAGAAAAAGAAGAACAGGTAGCTTTCCCGTTTTTCAGACTCATCATTGGAAGTACGATTGCAACGTTTTTTTCTGTGGTGATACCTTTACTTTTAGATATGGTAAGTCCCTCTCAGGCGCAGGATTTGTATATAGGGTGGGCTTGGCATCAGGGAGGACAGCTCTACAGTAGCTATTATGCTAGTCACGGTCTTATTTATTACTTGCTACTTTACATCACCCAAGGAGGCATTCTTTTTGCCTTGGTAGAATGGCTAGCCCTCTTAGGAGGAGGTTATTTCCTCTTTTCTTCAACTGACTATCTGACGGGACAAAGGGAGCAAGCCAAGCAACTCTTAACCATATTTTATATTTTGGTATCCGGTCTCGGTTTTGGAGGAGGATATGCTACGATTTTAGCTTTGCCATTTCTGTTTGCAGGATTTTCGTTCATAGCAGCTTATCTATCAAATCCTAACCATGACAAGGGATTTCTACGTCTGGGGATTTTCTTGGCCCTATCATTTTTCATAGAGCCTCTTACAAGTCTTTTCTTTATTGCAGTAGTAACGATTGGTTTATTTGTCTTTAATGTTGGGCATGGCCGCCTTGCTCATGGAGTTTATCAGTTTTTTGCAGCAGCACTTGGCTTTTCTCTCATCTTTTACCCAGTAGGATATTATGTTCTTGCTTCAGGTGGTTTTGGAGAGGCTCTAGGGAGTCTTTTATATCCGATTGATTCCCTTCAGGTCTTGAATCCTCAACTAATGGATAATGTTGTATTCTATGGTTTGTTGACCTTTGGTTTAGGAGCTCTCTTCCTTGTTTTTCTAGGATTGTTCCAATCAAAGGCATCAAGATTATATGTTATTTCAGTACCAGCTAGTTTTACTTTCTTATTTGTATTAGCCTTGTTGCTTTTTTCTCAAGAACCTCTTCATGGTTCGCGTTTGATTCTAATCCTTCCATTTTTACTCCTTCTTTTGATGACCAGTATTCGTGGGGAACACTCGGGAAGGATAGCACGTCGTCGGAGAAGAGAGGAAGTTCCAACTTTATGGAAAAAATTTATGAGGGGAAATCTCTACTTACCGATTCTAGTAGTGGTTTATCTAATTGCAGTTCCTTTTGTAGCTCGTTTTGTCTTGCATCCAGTTTCTTATAGTGAACAACATCAAGTAGTGGATAGAATAAAACAAGAGACAAGTGAGGGAGACCAAATCTATATCTGGGATTCTCATGTTCAGATTTATAAAGAAAGCCAGCGTTTGGCTGGATCCATGTTCTCATCACCTCTTCTCTACACGAATACAGAAGAGAATAAAACTAGTTTGATTAATGATTTAAAAGAAAATCAACCCAAGATGATTCTTGTGAATGACAAGGTGCCAGTCTGGTCTGAAGTAGAAACACTTTTAAAAGAAAATTACCAACAAGTACAGACTGATTACTCAGAGTTTAAAGTCTATAAAATTAAATAGCAAAATCAATATCTTGTGTATTTTTAAAAATTTTAGGATTTTTAACACAAGATATTGATTTTTCTTTTTAGAGTGGTATAATACTTTTTAGAAAGAACATTTTAGAAAAGAGCATGCATATGATTGCACTAGAAGAAAAAATTACAATCCTACCAACCCTCTTCGTCGAGAAACGAGATGGAAGACGTGTTGTATTTGATGTGGACAAGATTGATAAAGCTCTCCACAAGGCGGCTGACAAGGTTATGGATGTGACGCCCTTAGTTGAAAAACGCCTCAACGCTCTGACAGAGCGAATTGTCATTGAAATTCATAGTCGCTTTCCAAAAGGAGTTAAGATTTATGAAATTCAAAATATCGTAGAACATGAACTCCTTGAAGCCAAAGAATATGCGCTAGCTGAGGAGTATATTACTTATCGGACACAAAGGGATTTTGAGCGTTCAAAAGCAACAGATATTAACTTTAGTATCCATAAACTTCTCAACAAAGACCAGGCAGTTGTCAATGAAAATGCTAATAAAGACAGCGATGTCTTTAATACCCAGCGTGATTTGACAGCAGGGATTGTTGGGAAGTCAATCGGACTGCAAATGCTTCCTAAGCATGTAGCCAATGCCCACCAAAAGGGAGATATCCACTATCACGATTTGGACTACAGCCCCTATACACCTATGACCAATTGCTGTTTGATTGATTTCAAGGGTATGCTGGACAATGGTTTTAAGATTGGAAATGCAGAGGTAGAGAGTCCTAAGTCTATCCAGACTGCGACTGCTCAGATTTCGCAAATCATCGCCAACGTTGCTTCTAGCCAGTACGGAGGTTGTTCAGCTGACCGCATCGATGAAGTTTTGGCGCCTTATGCAGAGAAGAATTACCAAAAACACCTCAAGGATGCGGAAGAATGGGTCTTACCTGACAAACGGGAAGATTACGCTTGGAAGAAAACCCAAAAAGATATCTATGATGCCATGCAATCTCTCGAGTATGAAATCAATACTCTCTTCACTTCAAATGGGCAAACACCTTTTACTTCACTAGGTTTTGGTCTGGGAACCAATCGTTTTGAGCGTGAAATTCAAAAAGCTATCTTGAACATCCGAATCAAGGGACTTGGTTCAGAACACCGCACAGCTATCTTCCCTAAACTTATCTTCACGCTTAAAAGAGGACTCAACTTAGAAGAAGGGACTCCCAACTACGACATTAAGCAGTTGGCTCTTGAGTGTGCAACCAAGCGGATGTACCCAGATGTCTTGTCTTATGATAAGATTATCGAATTGACAGGTTCCTTCAAGGTTCCGATGGGATGTCGTTCATTCCTTCAAGGATGGAAGGATGAAAATGGAGTTGAAGTTAACTCTGGCCGTATGAATCTAGGGGTGGTGACGGTCAATCTTCCTCGTATTGCCCTTGAGTCTGAAGGTGATATGAATAAGTTCTGGGAAATCTTTAACGAGCGGATGAACATTGCAGAAGATGCTCTAGTTTATCGTGTCGAACGGACCAAGGAAGCAACACCAGCAAATGCTCCTATCCTTTATCAATACGGTGCTTTTGGTCATCGTCTAGGTAAAGAAGAAAGCGTTGACCAGCTCTTTAAGAATCGTCGTGCGACAGTTTCACTAGGCTATATCGGTTTGTATGAAGTAGCGACTGTTTTCTTTGGTAATAGCTGGGAAAGCAATCCAGATGCTAAGGAATTCACGCTAGACATTATTCGAGATATGAAACGCCGTGTAGAAGAGTGGTCAGATCAATATGGCTATCATTTCTCTATCTACTCAACACCATCTGAAAGTTTGACAGACCGTTTCTGCCGACTGGATACAGAGAAGTTTGGTTCTATTCCTGATATTACAGATAAGGAATACTACACCAATTCTTTCCACTACGATGTGCGTAAGAATCCAACACCGTTTGAAAAACTGGATTTTGAAAAAATCTATCCAGAAGCAGGTGCGTCAGGTGGTTTCATCCATTACTGTGAGTATCCAGTCCTCCAGCAAAATCCTAAAGCCTTGGAAGCTGTCTGGGATTATGCTTATGACCGTGTGGGCTATCTTGGGACCAATACTCCAATAGACCGTTGCTACAAGTGTGATTTTGAAGGAGATTTTGAACCAACTGAGAGAGGATTTGCTTGTCCAAACTGTGGGAATAGCGACCCTAAAACAGTAGATGTGGTCAAACGAACTTGTGGCTATTTAGGCAATCCTCAAGCGAGACCTATGGTCAATGGGCGTCATAAGGAAATCGCAGCGCGTGTCAAACATATGAATGGTTCAACGATTAAAATAGCTGGGCATCAAGTAACAAATTAGAAAGAAATGAAATGGGAAAATATCAATTAGACGATAAGGGGCGTGCACAAGTGACCCGTTATCACGAGAAACACTCTAAAGGTGGAGCTGGTAAAAAAGAACGTTTGCTTAGCCTCAGAGAACAATTTTTAAACAAGAATAAGAAAAAATAAAAGTGAGAGTCAGCTCTCGCTTTTCTCTTAGTGGGAGGTAAGGATGAAATTACGCAGACCAAGATTAGCAGATAAAGAAACAGTTTTAGAGATGATGGCAGAGTTTGAAAAATATCAGTCGCCTCACGACGGTGGTTTTTGGGATGCAGAGAACTTTGTGTATGAAGAGTGGTTGGAAAGTAATCAGAATCAAGAAATGGGGATTGACCTGCCTGAAGGATGGGTTCCTGCAATTCAGTTAGTAGCTTTTTCTGAGAAAGGTCAAGCAGTTGGATTTCTTAATCTCCGATTGCGCCTCAGTAACTTTCTACTAGAAGCAGGTGGTCATATCGGCTACTCCATCCGTCCTTCTGAAAGAGGCAAAGGTTATACGAAAGAAACTCTCCGTCAGGGCTTGCAAGTTGCTAAGGAAAAGAACATCAAGAAAGCTCTGGTAACCTGTAGCGTGAATAATCCTGCTAGCAGAGCAGTCATTCTAGCAAATGGTGGGCTCCTTGAGGATGTTCGTAATGGAGTCGAGCGTTATTGGATAGAGGTAGCGAATGAATAATCCAAAACCACAAGAATGGAAAAGCGAGGAACTCAGTCAAGGTCGGATTATTGATTACAAGGCCTTTAACTTTGTGGATGGGGAAGGTGTGCGCAACTCTCTCTATGTATCAGGCTGCATGTTTCACTGCGAGGGTTGTTATAATGTAGCGACCTGGTCTTTCAATGCTGGCATTCCCTATACGGCAGAGTTAGAAGAGCAGATTATGGCAGACCTTGCCCAGCCCTATGTTCAAGGCTTGACCCTGCTGGGAGGGGAGCCCTTTCTTAATACGGGCATTCTCTTACCACTCGTTAAGCGGATTCGGAAGGAATTGCCAGACAAGGATATCTGGTCTTGGACAGGCTATACATGGGAAGAAATGATGTTGGAAACTCCAGATAAACTAGAACTCTTATCACTGATTGATATTCTTGTTGATGGAAGATACGATCGAACTAAAAGAAATCTCATGCTTCAGTTTCGAGGTTCTTCCAATCAACGAATCATTGATGTACAAAAATCCCTCAAAAGTGGGAAAGTAGTAATTTGGGATAAGCTTAATGACGGAAAAGAAAGCTATGAACAGGTGAAGAGAGAGTGAAGAAAAACGACTTAATAGAAAGACTGGTTTCAGAGATAAAAAGCGGAAAAGTCAAGACACTGGGAATATACGGTCATGGGGCTTCAGGTAAATCAACCTTTGCACAGGAATTGTATTAAGCTTTAGATTCTACTAGAGTAAATTTGCTAGAAACAGATCCTTATATCACCTCAGGACGCCATCTGGTAGTACCCAAGGACGCGCCAAATCAAAAGGTGACAGCCTGTCTGCCAGTGGCGCATGAACTGGCGAGTTTGCAGAGAGATATCCTCGCCTTACAGGCGGGTATGGATCTCTTAACAATTGAAGAACCTTGGAAGGCTAGCGAGGTCTTGTATCGAGCAAAACCAATTCTGATAGTCGAAGGGATGTCTGTGGGCTTTCTACCCAAGGAACTCTTTGATAAAACCATTTGTTTCTACACAGATGAGGAGACTGAATTAAAGAGGCGTCTAGCTCGAGATACGACTGTAAGAAATAGCAATGCATCCTTTATATTAGCTAGTCATCAGATGAGACGAGAGCAGTATTTGAGATACTATAAAGAAACTGAGTCTAAAGTGGATATATTAGTGGACCAATCAGAAGATAAATTTGATGTCAAGAGAACTCAACTTATTATAGAAGAAAATCCTTAATTTTAGAAAGAAAAAATAGGAAAACAGTTTCATAGTAAAAAAACGAAAAAACAGCAACAAATCCCTTGCAATCGCAGGGGCTTTGTGTTATTCTATTATGGTGCTGTAAATTACAGCCTTAGCTTTGATGCAAGAGGTTGCGACACGCTCGGTTGCATTGCCACGCAGCGCCGCGTCGGTTTTCTTGTGGAGCTAGCCTATTATCTTAAATAGACGAAAAGGAGAAAAAGATGGCAAACAAAAAAATCCGTATCCGTTTGAAAGCTTACGAACACCGTACGCTTGACACAGCGGCTGCAAAAATCGTAGAATCAGCTACTCGTACAGGTGCACAAGTTGCGGGTCCAATCCCACTTCCAACTGAACGTAGCCTCTACACAATCATTCGTGCGACTCACAAATATAAAGACTCTCGCGAACAATTTGAAATGCGTACACACAAACGTTTGATCGATATCGTTAACCCAACTCAAAAAACAGTTGATGCTTTGATGAAATTGGATCTTCCAAGTGGTGTAAACGTAGAAATCAAACTTTAATCTAAAGCTTGATACCTTGAGCATAAAAAACGCTCGTTAAAAACTTTTTGAATAAAAAATATAGAAAAGGAACTATTTTCTCATGACAAAAGGAATCTTAGGGAAAAAAGTGGGAATGACTCAAATCTTCACTGAAGCTGGCGAATTGATCCCTGTAACAGTTATTGAAGCAACTCCAAACGTTGTTCTTCAAGTTAAAACTGTTGAAACAGACGGATACAACGCTATCCAAGTTGGTTTCGATGACAAACGCGAAGTATTGAGCAACAAACCTGCTAAAGGACATGTAGCGAAAGCTAACACGGCTCCTAAGCGCTTCATTCGTGAATTCAAAAACGTTGAAGGCTTGGAAGTTGGTGCTGAAATCACAGTTGAAACATTCGCAGCTGGAGACGTTGTTGACGTAACTGGTACTTCTAAAGGTAAAGGTTTCCAAGGTGTTATCAAACGCCACGGACAATCACGTGGACCAATGGCTCACGGTTCTCGTTACCACCGTCGTCCAGGTTCTATGGGACCTGTTGCACCTAACCGCGTATTCAAAGGTAAAAACCTTGCAGGACGTATGGGTGGCGACCGCGTAACAATTCAAAACCTTGAAGTTGTACAAGTTGTTCCAGAAAAGAACGTTATCCTTATCAAAGGTAACGTACCAGGTGCTAAGAAATCTCTTATCACTATCAAGTCAGCAGTTAAAGCTGGTAAATAATAAGGAAAGGGGAATACAGTCAAAATGGCAAATGTAACATTATTCGACCAAACTGGTAAACAAGCGGGCGAAGTTGTTCTTAATGATGCAATCTTTGGTATCGAACCAAATGAATCTGTTGTGTTTGATGTGATCATCAGCCAACGTGCTAGCCTTCGTCAAGGAACTCACGCAGTTAAAAACCGCTCAGCTGTTTCAGGTGGCGGACGCAAACCATGGCGTCAAAAAGGAACTGGACGTGCTCGTCAAGGTTCTATCCGCTCTCCACAATGGCGTGGTGGTGGAATCGTCTTCGGACCAACTCCACGTAGCTATGCGTACAAACTTCCTCAAAAAGTTCGTCGCCTTGCGCTTAAATCTGTTTACTCAGAAAAAGTTGCTGAAAATAAATTTGTAGCCGTTGATTCTCTTGAATTTACAGCTCCAAAAACTGCTGAATTTGCAAAAGTTCTTGCAGCTTTGAGCATCGATTCTAAAGTCCTTGTTATTCTTGAAGAAGGAAACGAATTCGCAGCTCTCTCAGCTCGTAACCTTCCAAACGTGAAAGTTGCGACTGCTACAACTGCAAGTGTTCTTGACATCGCAAATAGTGACAAACTTCTTGTTACTCAAGCAGCTATCTCTAAAATCGAGGAGGTTCTTGCATAATGAATTTGTATGATGTTATCAAAAAACCTGTAATCACTGAAAGCTCAATGGCTCAACTTGAAGCAGGAAAATATGTATTTGAAGTTGACACTCGTGCACACAAACTTTTGATCAAGCAAGCTGTTGAAGCTGCTTTCGAAGGTGTTAAAGTTGCTAATGTTAACACAATCAACGTAAAACCAAAAGCTAAACGTGTTGGACGTTACACTGGTTTTACTAACAAAACTAAAAAAGCTATCATCACACTTACAGCTGATTCTAAAGCAATCGAGTTGTTTGCTGCTGAAGCTGAATAATCTAAGGAGGAAATATCGTGGGAATTCGTGTTTATAAACCAACAACAAACGGTCGCCGTAATATGACTTCTTTGGATTTCGCTGAAATCACAACAAGCACTCCTGAAAAATCATTGCTTGTTGCATTGAAGAGCAAGGCTGGTCGTAACAACAACGGTCGTATCACAGTTCGTCACCAAGGTGGTGGACACAAACGTTTCTACCGTTTGGTTGACTTCAAACGTAACAAAGACAACGTTGAAGCAGTTGTTAAAACAATCGAGTACGATCCAAACCGTTCTGCAAACATCGCTCTTGTACACTACACTGACGGTGTGAAAGCATACATCATCGCTCCAAAAGGTCTTGAAGTAGGTCAACGTATCGTTTCAGGTCCAGAAGCAGATATCAAAGTCGGAAACGCTCTTCCACTTGCTAACATCCCAGTTGGTACTTTGATCCATAACATCGAGTTGAAACCAGGTCGTGGTGGTGAATTGGTACGTGCTGCTGGAGCATCTGCTCAAGTATTGGGTTCTGAAGGTAAATACGTTCTTGTTCGTCTTCAATCAGGTGAAGTTCGTATGATTCTTGGAACTTGCCGTGCTACAGTTGGTGTTGTTGGAAATGAACAACATGGACTTGTAAACCTTGGTAAAGCAGGACGTAGCCGTTGGAAAGGTATCCGCCCAACAGTTCGTGGTTCTGTAATGAACCCTAACGATCACCCACACGGTGGTGGTGAAGGTAAAGCACCAGTTGGTCGTAAAGCACCATCTACTCCATGGGGCAAACCTGCTCTTGGTCTTAAAACTCGTAACAAGAAAGCGAAATCTGACAAACTTATCGTTCGTCGTCGCAACGAGAAATAATATTAAACTAGTCGCTTAAGCAACTAGTAAATCCGCCAGCTCGGTAGCGCTCCATGTGAGCGCAAGCCGCTGTGGTACAACATTTAAAGGAGAAAATATAAAAATGGGACGCAGTCTTAAAAAAGGACCTTTCGTCGATGAGCATTTGATGAAAAAAGTTGAAGCTCAAGCTAACGACGAAAAGAAAAAAGTTATTAAAACTTGGTCACGTCGTTCAACGATCTTCCCAAGTTTCATTGGTTACACTATTGCAGTTTATGACGGACGTAAACACGTACCTGTTTACATCCAAGAAGATATGGTAGGTCACAAACTTGGTGAATTTGCACCAACTCGTACTTACAAAGGTCATGCTGCAGACGACAAGAAAACACGTAGAAAATAAGGAGAACATAAATGGCAGAAATTACTTCAGCTAAAGCAATGGCTCGTACAGTACGTGTTTCACCTCGTAAATCACGTCTTGTTCTTGATAACATCCGTGGTAAAAGCGTAGCCGATGCAATCGCAATCTTGACATTCACTCCAAACAAAGCTGCTGAAATCATCTTGAAAGTTTTGAACTCAGCTGTAGCTAACGCTGAAAACAACTTTGGTTTGGATAAAGCTAACTTGGTAGTATCTGAAGCATTCGCAAACGAAGGACCAACTATGAAACGTTTCCGTCCACGTGCGAAAGGTTCAGCTTCACCAATCAACAAACGTACAGCTCACATCACTGTAGCTGTTGCAGAAAAATAAGGAGGTAAAATCGTGGGTCAAAAAGTACATCCAATTGGTATGCGTGTCGGCATCATCCGTGATTGGGATGCCAAATGGTATGCTGAAAAAGAATACGCGGATTACCTTCATGAAGATCTTGCAATCCGTAAATTCGTTCAAAAAGAACTCGCTGACGCAGCAGTTTCAACTATCGAAATCGAACGCGCAGTAAACAAAGTTAACGTTTCACTTCACACTGCTAAACCAGGTATGGTTATCGGTAAAGGTGGTGCTAACGTTGATGCACTCCGTGCGAAACTTAACAAATTGACTGGAAAACAAGTACACATCAACATCATCGAAATCAAACAACCTGATTTGGATGCTCACCTTGTAGGTGAAGGAATTGCTCGTCAATTGGAGCAACGTGTAGCTTTCCGTCGTGCACAAAAACAAGCAATCCAACGTGCAATGCGTGCTGGAGCTAAAGGAATCAAAACTCAAGTATCAGGTCGTTTGAACGGTGCAGATATCGCCCGTGCAGAAGGATACTCTGAAGGAACTGTTCCACTTCACACACTTCGTGCAGATATCGATTACGCTTGGGAAGAAGCAGATACTACATACGGTAAACTTGGTGTTAAAGTATGGATCTACCGTGGTGAAGTTCTTCCAGCTCGCAAAAACACTAAAGGAGGTAAATAACCAATGTTAGTACCTAAACGTGTTAAACACCGTCGTGAATTCCGTGGAAAAATGCGCGGTGAAGCAAAAGGTGGAAAAGAAGTAGCATTCGGTGAATACGGTCTTCAAGCTACAACTAGCCACTGGATCACTAACCGCCAAATCGAAGCTGCTCGTATCGCCATGACTCGTTACATGAAACGTGGTGGTAAAGTTTGGATTAAAATCTTCCCACACAAATCATACACTGCTAAAGCTATCGGTGTGCGTATGGGATCTGGTAAAGGGGCACCTGAAGGTTGGGTAGCACCAGTTAAACGTGGTAAAGTGATGTTCGAAATCGCTGGTGTATCTGAAGAAATCGCTCGCGAAGCGCTTCGTCTTGCTAGCCACAAATTGCCAGTTAAATGTAAATTCGTAAAACGTGAAGCAGAATAAGGAGAAGGCATGAAACTTAATGAAGTAAAAGAATTTGTTAAAGAACTTCGTGGTCTTTCTCAAGAAGAACTCGCGAAGCGCGAAAACGAATTGAAAAAAGAATTGTTTGAACTTCGTTTCCAAGCTGCTACTGGTCAATTGGAACAAACAGCTCGCTTGAAAGAAGTTAAAAAACAAATCGCTCGTATCAAAACAGTTCAATCTGAAGCGAAATAATAGACTAGGGAAGGAGAAATTTCAATGGAACGCAATAATCGTAAAGTTCTTGTTGGACGTGTTGTATCTGACAAAATGGACAAGACAATCACAGTTGTAGTTGAAACAAAACGTAACCACCCAGTCTATGGTAAACGTATTAACTACTCTAAAAAATACAAAGCTCATGATGAAAACAATGTTGCCAAAGAAGGCGATATCGTACGTATCATGGAAACTCGCCCGCTTTCAGCTACAAAACGTTTCCGTCTTGTAGAAGTTGTTGAAGAAGCGGTCATCATCTAATCAAACCTGAAAGGAGAAAACTGAAATGATTCAAACAGAAACTCGTTTGAAAGTCGCAGACAACAGCGGTGCTCGCGAAATCTTGACTATCAAAGTTCTTGGTGGTTCAGGACGTAAATTTGCAAACATCGGTGATGTTATCGTGGCATCTGTAAAACAAGCTACTCCTGGTGGTGCGGTTAAAAAAGGTGACGTTGTAAAAGCAGTTATCGTTCGTACTAAATCAGGTGCTCGTCGTGCTGATGGTTCATACATCAAATTTGACGAAAACGCAGCAGTTATCATCCGTGATGACAAAACTCCTCGCGGAACACGTATCTTTGGCCCAGTTGCACGTGAATTGCGTGAAGGTGGCTTCATGAAGATCGTGTCACTTGCTCCAGAAGTACTTTAATTTTTAGAAACAAACTAGTCCCCTGGATTTACCTCCAGGGTGCCCTTATGGGCGTAAGAAAAATCAAGGAGAAACCTAATGTTTGTAAAAAAAGGCGACAAAGTTCGCGTAATCGCTGGTAAAGATAAGGGAACAGAAGCTGTTGTCCTTACTGCCCTTCCAAAAGTAAACAAAGTTATCGTTGAAGGTGTTAACATCGTTAAGAAACACCAACGTCCAACTAACGAGCTTCCTCAAGGTGGGATCATCGAAAAAGAAGCAGCTATCCACGTATCAAATGTTCAAGTTTTGGACAAAAATGGTGTAGCTGGTCGTGTTGGTTACAAATTTGTAGACGGTAAAAAAGTTCGCTACAACAAAAAATCAGGCGAAGTGCTTGATTAATCACGAAGGAAAGGAGAAGTATAATGGCAAATCGTTTAAAAGAAAAATATCTTAATGAAGTAGTACCTGCTTTGACAGAACAATTCAACTACTCATCAGTGATGGCTGTGCCTAAAGTAGATAAGATCGTTTTGAACATGGGTGTTGGTGAAGCTGTATCAAACGCTAAAAGCCTTGAAAAAGCTGCTGAAGAATTGGCACTTATCTCAGGTCAAAAACCACTTATCACTAAAGCTAAAAAATCAATCGCCGGCTTCCGTCTTCGTGAAGGTGTTGCGATCGGTGCAAAAGTTACCCTTCGTGGTGAACGTATGTACGAATTCTTGGATAAATTGGTTTCAGTTTCACTTCCACGTGTACGTGACTTCCATGGTGTTCCAACAAAATCATTTGACGGACGCGGAAACTACACACTTGGTGTGAAAGAACAATTGATCTTCCCAGAAATCAACTTCGATGACGTTGACAAAACTCGTGGTCTTGACATCGTTATCGTAACAACTGCTAACACTGACGAAGAGTCACGTGCATTGCTTACAGGCCTTGGAATGCCTTTTGCAAAATAATATAGGAGGTAAATCTAATGGCTAAAAAATCAATGATTGCTAAGAACAAACGTCCAGCGAAGTTCTCTACTCAAGCTTATACTCGTTGTGAAAAATGTGGTCGTCCACATTCAGTTTACCGCAAATTTAAACTTTGCCGTGTTTGCTTCCGTGAATTAGCTTACAAAGGACAAATCCCTGGTGTAACAAAAGCATCTTGGTAATATCATGATACAAAGAGCGTAACAACCACAGCAAAAATAGGAAATTTGGTGTAGGAGCGATGCTCCAAAACAAATTTATCTTTTTTGCCCAGGTTGTAGCTCGTGTTCAAATAAGAATTTTCTCATTTGAATGTATCAATACTATCTGAGCCTAGCTCAATCATTAACTAGCAAGTGCAACTTGCAAACTACTAGTAAGAGGAGAAAAACAAAATGGTTATGACTGACCCAATCGCAGACTTCCTAACTCGTATTCGTAACGCTAACCAAGCTAAACACGAAGTACTTGAAGTACCTGCATCAAACATCAAAAAAGGGATTGCTGAAATCCTTAAACGCGAAGGTTTTGTAAAAAACGTTGAAATCATCGAAGATGACAAACAAGGCATCATCCGTGTATTCCTTAAATACGGACCAAACGGTGAAAAAGTTATCACTAACTTGAAACGTGTTTCTAAACCAGGACTTCGTGTCTACAAAAAACGTGAAGATCTTCCAAAAGTTCTTAACGGACTTGGAATTGCTATCCTTTCAACTTCTGAAGGTTTGCTTACTGATAAAGAAGCACGCCAAAAGAATGTTGGTGGAGAGGTTATCGCTTACGTTTGGTAAAATCAAGATACAAAGCTTGTAAAGAACAAAGCAAAATTAGAAAGTTGGAGAAGTTTGTTTACAAACAAGTCAACTTATCTATTTTGCACAGTTCTTAGAGCGTGTTCAGTTCAGCTCTTGAACTAAATAAGTATCTAAACCCCGTGAAAACTGGCCTTTCTGGCCTGACAATTTAACAGGAGAAAATAAACATGTCACGTATTGGTAATAAAGTTATCGTGTTGCCTGCTGGTGTTGAAATCACTAACAATGACAACGTTGTAACTGTAAAAGGACCTAAAGGAGAACTTACTCGTGAGTTCTCAAAAGATATTGAAATCCGTGTGGAAGGTACAGAAGTAACTCTTCACCGTCCAAACGATTCAAAAGAAATGAAAACTATCCACGGAACTACTCGTGCCCTTTTGAACAACATGGTTGTTGGTGTATCAGAAGGATTCAAGAAAGAACTTGAAATGCGCGGGGTTGGTTACCGTGCACAACTTCAAGGATCTAAACTTGTTTTGGCTGTTGGTAAATCTCATCCAGACGAAGTTGAAGCTCCAGAAGGAATTACTTTTGAACTTCCAAACCCAACAACAATCGTTGTTAGCGGAATTTCAAAAGAAGTAGTTGGTCAAACAGCTGCTTACGTACGTAGCCTTCGTTCACCAGAACCATATAAAGGTAAAGGTATCCGTTACGTTGGTGAATTTGTTCGCCGTAAAGAAGGTAAAACAGGTAAATAATGTTGAGTGGTTGATTTTCAACCACCAACCTATTTTCCAACTTTGTGCATAGCACACGATTTAAAACTAA
This sequence comes from Streptococcus mitis, assembly GCF_002096895.1. Lineage (GTDB taxonomy): Bacteria > Bacillota > Bacilli > Lactobacillales > Streptococcaceae > Streptococcus > Streptococcus mitis_AH. The sequence goes on from NZ_NCVI01000020.1 coordinate 199,107, forward strand.
AGAGGTGAAAACTGTGATTTCAAAACCAGATAAAAACAAACTCCGCCAAAAACGCCACCGTCGCGTTCGCGGAAAACTCTCTGGAACTGCTGATCGCCCACGTTTGAACGTATTCCGTTCTAATACAGGCATCTACGCTCAAGTGATTGATGACGTAGCGGGTGTAACGCTCGCAAGTGCTTCAACTCTTGACAAAGAAGTTTCAAAAGGAACTAAAACTGAACAAGCCGTTGCTGTCGGTAAACTCGTTGCAGAACGTGCAAACGCTAAAGGTATTTCAGAAGTGGTGTTCGACCGCGGTGGATATCTATATCACGGACGTGTGAAAGCTTTGGCTGATGCAGCTCGTGAAAACGGATTGAAATTCTAATAGGAGGACACTAGAAAATGGCATTTAAAGACAATGCAGTTGAATTAGAAGAACGCGTAGTTGCTGTCAATCGTGTTACAAAAGTTGTTAAAGGTGGACGTCGTCTTCGCTTCGCAGCTCTTGTTGTTGTTGGTGACCACAACGGTCGCGTAGGATTTGGTACTGGTAAAGCTCAAGAAGTTCCAGAAGCAATCCGTAAAGCAGTAGATGATGCTAAGAAAAACTTGATCGAAGTTCCTATGGTTGGAACAACAATCCCACACGAAGTTCTTTCAGAATTCGGTGGAGCTAAAGTATTGTTGAAACCTGCTGTAGAAGGTTCTGGAGTTGCCGCTGGTGGTGCAGTTCGTGCCGTTGTGGAATTGGCAGGTGTGGCAGATATTACATCTAAATCACTTGGTTCTAACACTCCAATCAACATTGTTCGTGCAACTGTTGAAGGTTTGAAACAATTGAAACGCGCTGAAGAAGTTGCTGCCCTTCGTGGTATTTCAGTTTCTGATTTGGCATAAGAAAGGGGATAAAATGGCTCAAATTAAAATTACTTTGACTAAGTCTCCAATCGGACGCATTCCATCACAACGTAAAACTGTTGTAGCACTTGGACTTGGCAAATTGAACAGCTCTGTTATTAAAGAAGATAACGCTGCTATCCGTGGTATGATCACTGCAGTATCTCACTTGGTAACAGTTGAAGAAGTAAACTAATGAATTTTTAGGGGATGTGCAGTATACCATCCCCTAAAACTAGATATAGTCATCTATGATGACATCGTATAGGCGAGTTGATGGGGGAGACAACCTTTTCTCCCTTATCGGCGCTAGCATTTTACAAAAGAGGAGAAAATAAAAATGAAACTTCATGAATTGAAACCTGCAGAAGGTTCTCGTAAAGTACGTAACCGCGTTGGTCGTGGTACTTCATCAGGTAACGGTAAAACATCTGGTCGTGGTCAAAAAGGTCAAAAAGCTCGTAGCGGTGGCGGAGTTCGCCTTGGTTTTGAAGGTGGACAAACTCCATTGTTCCGTCGTCTTCCAAAACGTGGATTCACTAACATCAACGCTAAAGAATACGCAATTGTGAACCTTGACCAATTGAACGTCTTTGAAGATGGTGCTGAAGTTACTCCAGTTGTTCTTATCGAAGCAGGAATTGTTAAAGCTGAAAAATCAGGTATTAAAATTCTTGGTAATGGTGAGTTGACTAAGAAATTGACTGTGAAAGCAGCTAAATTCTCTAAATCAGCTGAAGAAGCTATCACTGCTAAAGGTGGTTCAGTAGAAGTCATCTAAGAGAGGTGACCTATGTTTTTTAAATTATTAAGAGAAGCTCTTAAAGTCAAGAAGGTTCGATCAAAAATTTTATTTACAATTTTTATCGTTTTGGTTTTTCGTATCGGAACTAGCATTACAGTTCCTGGTGTGAATGCCAATAGCTTGAATGCTTTAAGTGGATTATCCTTCTTAAACATGTTGAGCTTGGTGTCGGGGAATGCCTTGAAAAACTTCTCAGTTTTTGCTCTTGGTGTTAGCCCCTACATTACGGCCTCTATCGTTGTCCAACTCTTGCAAATGGATATTTTACCCAAGTTTGTAGAGTGGGGTAAACAAGGGGAAGTAGGTCGAAGAAAATTAAATCAAGCTACTCGTTATATTGCTCTTGTTCTAGCCTTTGTGCAATCTATCGGGATTACAGCTGGTTTTAATACTTTGGCTGGAGCTCAATTGTTGAAAACTGCTCTTACTCCACAAGTCTTTATCATGATTGGTATCATCTTAACAGCTGGTAGCATGATTGTTACTTGGTTGGGAGAGCAAATTACAGATAAGGGATACGGAAATGGTGTTTCTATGATCATCTTTGCTGGGATTGTTGCCTCAATTCCAGATATGATTCAGGGCATCTATGTGGATTACTTTGTGAACGTCCCAAGTGACCGTATCAACTCATCTATCATTTTTGTAATCATTTTGATTATTACTGTATTGTTGATCATTTACCTTACAACTTATGTTCAACAAGCAGAATATAAAATTCCAATCCAATATACTAAGGTTGCACAAGGTGCTCCATCTAGCTCTTACCTTCCTTTGAAGGTAAACCCTGCTGGAGTTATTCCTGTTATCTTTGCAAGTTCGATTACTGCAGCGCCAGCGGCTATTCTTCAGTTTTTGAGCGCTACAGGTCATGATTGGGCTTGGGTAAGAACAGCACAAGAAATGCTGGCAACAACTTCACCAACTGGTATTGCCATGTATGCTTTGTTGATTATTCTCTTTACATTCTTCTATACGTTTGTACAGATTAATCCTGAAAAAGCGGCAGAGAACCTGCAAAAGAGCGGAGCCTATATCCACGGAGTTCGTCCTGGTAAAGGTACAGAAGAATATATGTCTAAACTTCTTCGTCGTCTTGCAACTGTTGGTTCCCTCTTCCTTGGTGTGATTTCTATTTTACCGATTGTAGCAAAAGATGTTTTCGGACTTTCAGAAGCAGTTGCTTTTGGAGGAACCAGTCTTTTGATCATTATCTCTACAGGTATTGAAGGAATCAAACAATTGGAAGGTTACCTATTGAAACGTAAGTATGTTGGTTTCATGGACAGAACAGAATAAAAGTATTTACTGAATCAGTAAATGCTGAGGGAGTGGAGGTTTAAACTCTGACATTTGTGAGAGTTTGGTCTCCCCTCTTCTATTTTGTTTTTAAATAGGGGTGAAAAGACTTTTTGCTTCTATTTAAAAATAAAATAAGGAGATCAAATCATGAATCTTTTGATTATGGGCTTACCTGGTGCAGGTAAGGGAACTCAAGCAGCAAAAATCGTAGAACAATTCCATGTTGCACATATCTCAACTGGTGATATGTTCCGCGCTGCAATGGCAAATCAAACTGAAATGGGTGTTCTTGCTAAGTCATACATTGACAAGGGTGAATTGGTTCCTGACGCAGTTACAAATGGAATCGTAAAAGAACGCCTTTCACAAGATGGTATTAAAGAAACAGGATTCTTATTGGATGGTTACCCACGTACAATCGAGCAAGCTCATGCCTTGGACAAAACATTGGCTGAACTTGGCATTGAACTAGAAGGTGTTATCAATATTGAAGTGAACCCTGACAGCCTCTTGGAACGTTTGAGTGGCCGTATCATCCACCGCGTAACTGGAGAAACTTTCCACAAGGTCTTTAACCCACCAGTTGACTATAAAGAAGAAGATTACTACCAACGTGAAGATGATAAACCTGAGACAGTAAAACGTCGTTTGGATGTGAATATTGCTCAAGGAGAACCAATCATTGCTCACTACCGTGCCAAAGGTTTGGTTCATGACATCGAAGGTAATCAAGATATCAATGATGTCTTCTCAGATATCGAAAAAGTATTGACAAATTTGAAATAAAGCGTTTTTCACACTTGCAAAAATCCGCTACAAATGTTATACTGAGATAGTCTGACTTATAATTGTTGTCTCTGTGTCTAGAGGCATCGAATCGAAATTTATGGAGGTGCTTTTGCGTGGCAAAAGACGATGTGATTGAAGTTGAAGGCAAAGTAGTTGATACAATGCCGAATGCAATGTTTACGGTTGAACTTGAAAATGGACATCAGATTTTAGCAACAGTTTCTGGTAAAATTCGTAAAAACTATATTCGTATTTTAGCGGGAGATCGTGTTACTGTCGAAATGAGTCCATATGACTTGACACGTGGACGTATCACTTACCGCTTTAAATAATCGAAAAACTTGGAGGGATAAGAAATGAAAGTAAGACCATCGGTCAAACCAATTTGCGAATACTGTAAAGTTATTCGTCGTAATGGTCGTGTTATGGTAATTTGCCCAGCAAATCCAAAACACAAACAACGTCAAGGATAAGATAGAAAGGAGAAAACATGGCTCGTATTGCTGGAGTTGACATTCCAAATGACAAACGCGTAGTAATCTCATTGACTTATGTTTATGGTATCGGACTTGCAACATCTAAGAAAATTTTGGCTGCTGCTGGAATCTCAGAAGATGTTCGTGTACGTGATCTTACATCAGATCAAGAAGATGCTATCCGTCGTGAAGTGGATGCAATCAAAGTTGAAGGTGACCTTCGTCGTGAAGTAAACTTGAACATCAAACGTTTGATGGAAATCGGTTCATACCGTGGTATCCGTCACCGTCGTGGACTTCCTGTCCGTGGACAAAACACTAAAAACAACGCTCGCACTCGTAAAGGTAAAGCTGTTGCGATTGCTGGTAAGAAAAAATAATATAGGAGGTAAAAGTCTTGGCTAAACCAACACGTAAACGTCGTGTGAAAAAGAATATCGAATCTGGTATTGCTCATATTCACGCTACATTTAATAACACTATTGTTATGATTACTGATGTGCATGGTAATGCAATTGCTTGGTCATCAGCTGGTGCTCTTGGTTTCAAAGGTTCTCGTAAATCTACACCATTCGCTGCTCAAATGGCTTCTGAAGCTGCTGCTAAATCTGCACAAGAACACGGTCTTAAATCAGTTGAAGTTACTGTAAAAGGTCCAGGTTCTGGTCGTGAGTCAGCTATTCGTGCGCTTGCTGCCGCTGGTCTTGAAGTAACAGCAATTCGTGATGTGACTCCAGTGCCACACAATGGTGCTCGTCCTCCAAAACGTCGCCGTGTATAATCATCGCATTACACTGCTTTTCGTTTAAGAGGGAGTAACTAAATGATCGAGTTTGAAAAACCAAATATAACAAAAATTGATGAAAATAAAGATTATGGCAAGTTTGTAATCGAACCACTTGAACGTGGCTACGGTACAACTCTTGGTAACTCTCTTCGTCGTGTACTTCTAGCTTCTCTACCAGGAGCAGCTGTGACATCTATCAATATTGATGGTGTGTTACATGAGTTTGACACAGTTCCAGGTGTTCGTGAAGATGTGATGCAAATCATTCTGAACATTAAAGGAATTGCAGTGAAATCGTACGTTGAAGACGAAAAAATCATCGAACTAGATGTTGAAGGTCCTGCTGAAGTAACAGCTGGTGACATTTTGACAGATAGCGATATTGAAATTGTAAATCCAGATCATTATCTCTTTACAATCGGTGAAGGTTCTTCTCTAAAAGCGACTATGACTGTTAACAGTGGTCGTGGATATGTACCTGCCGATGAAAATAAAAAGGATAATGCACCAGTTGGAACACTTGCTGTAGATTCTATTTATACACCAGTTACAAAAGTCAACTATCAAGTGGAACCTGCTCGTGTAGGTAGCAATGATGGATTTGACAAATTAACCCTTGAAATCTTGACAAATGGAACAATTATTCCAGAAGATGCTTTAGGGCTTTCAGCACGTATTTTGACAGAACATCTTGATTTGTTTACAAATCTTACTGAGATTGCTAAGTCAACTGAAGTGATGAAAGAAGCTGATACTGAATCTGACGACCGTATTTTGGATCGTACGATTGAGGAACTGGACTTGTCTGTGCGTTCATACAACTGTTTGAAACGTGCCGGTATCAATACTGTGCATGATTTGACAGAAAAATCTGAAGCAGAGATGATGAAAGTACGAAATCTTGGACGCAAGAGTTTGGAAGAAGTGAAACTCAAACTCATTGATTTGGGTCTTGGATTAAAAGATAAATAAAGGAGGAATAAATGGCTTACCGTAAACTAGGACGCACTAGCTCACAACGTAAAGCAATGCTTCGCGATTTGACCACTGACCTTTTGATCAACGAATCAATCGTGACAACTGAAGCTCGTGCTAAAGAAATCCGTAAAACTGTTGAAAAAATGATTACTCTAGGTAAACGTGGTGATTTGCATGCACGTCGTCAAGCAGCTGCTTTCGTACGTAATGAAATCGCATCTGAAAACTATGATGAAGCAACTGATAAGTACACTTCTACTACAGCACTTCAAAAATTGTTCTCAGAAATCGCACCTCGTTATGCTGAACGTAACGGTGGATACACTCGTATCCTTAAAACTGAACCACGTCGTGGTGATGCAGCGCCAATGGCGATCATCGAATTAGTATAAAATCATCAATTTTGTTGAGTGTTATGATGATGGAGTCTTGTGCTCTTAGTCTAGCTCTGGTCTACCGCTAGGATTTCGGTCCTAGCGGGAACACTCATCATAAGTTGAGATAGTAGACGCTTGTTTACGAAATTGTTTTTTTCTTAAGAACAACTTCGTAAGCAGGCGTTTTTAAGTATTTTAGTTAGAATTATGCTATACTATTTGAAAAGAATCCTATTTAATGTTCAGGTTTCCTATTTAAAGAAGAATTGGAGTTTGCTTATGAAAGCGATTATAACTGTTGTTGGTAAAGATAAATCTGGAATTGTTGCAGGTGTTTCTGGTAAAATTGCAGAATTGGGTTTGAATATTGATGATATCTCTCAAACTGTTTTGGATGAATATTTTACGATGATGGCTGTAGTCTCTAGTGATAAAAAGCAAGATTTTACCTATCTTCGTAATGAATTTGAAGCTTTTGGGCAAACTTTGAATGTGAAAATCAATATTCAGAGTGCAGCGATTTTCGAAGCTATGTATAATATCTAGGAGGTTATCATGGATATTAGACAAGTTACTGAAACCATCGCCATGATTGAGGAGCAAAACTTCGATATCAGAACTATTACCATGGGGATTTCCCTTTTGGACTGTATCGATCCAGATATCAATTGTGCTGCGGAGAAAATTTATCAAAAGATTACGACAAAGGCGGCTAATTTAGTGGCTGTTGGTGATGAAATTGCAGCTGAGTTGGGAATTCCAATTGTTAATAAGCGTTTATCGGTGACTCCTATTTCTCTGATTGGGGCAGCTACAGATGCGACGGACTACGTGGTTTTGGCAAAAGCGCTTGATAAGGCTGCGAAAGAGATTGGTGTGGACTTTATTGGTGGTTTCTCTGCCTTGGTACAAAAAGGTTATCAAAAGGGAGATGAGATTCTCATCAATTCTATTCCTCGCGCTTTGGCTGAAACGGATAAGGTCTGCTCGTCAGTTAATATTGGCTCAACCAAGTCTGGTATTAATATGACGGCTGTTGCAGATATGGGACGTATTATCAAGGAAACGGCTAATCTATCTGATATGGGAGCAGCCAAGTTGGTTGTATTTGCTAATGCTGTTGAGGACAATCCGTTTATGGCGGGTGCCTTCCATGGTGTTGGAGAGGCAGATGTTATCATCAATGTCGGAGTTTCCGGTCCTGGTGTGGTGAAACGTGCCTTGGAAAAAGTTCGTGGACAGAGCTTTGATGTAGTAGCCGAAACTGTTAAGAAAACTGCCTTTAAAATCACTCGTATCGGTCAATTAGTTGGTCAAATGGCCAGCGAGAGACTGGGTGTGGAGTTTGGTATTGTGGACTTGAGTTTAGCGCCAACTCCTGCGGTTGGAGATTCTGTAGCACGTGTCCTAGAAGAAATGGGACTAGAGACAGTTGGTACGCATGGAACGACGGCTGCCTTGGCTCTCTTGAATGACCAAGTTAAGAAGGGCGGAGTGATGGCCTGCAACCAAGTCGGTGGTTTGTCTGGTGCCTTTATCCCTGTTTCTGAGGATGAAGGAATGATTGCTGCAGTGCAAAATGGCTCTCTTAATTTAGAAAAACTAGAGGCCATGACAGCTATCTGTTCCGTTGGTTTGGATATGATTGCCATTCCGGAGGATACACCTGCTGAAACCATTGCGGCTATGATTGCAGATGAAGCGGCAATTGGTGTCATTAACATGAAAACTACGGCTGTTCGTATCATTCCTAAAGGAAAAGAGGGAGATATGATTGAATTTGGTGGTCTTCTTGGTACAGCTCCAGTTATGAAAGTCAATGGGGCTTCGTCTGTTGATTTCATCTCTCGTGGAGGACAAATCCCAGCACCAATTCATAGTTTTAAAAATTAAAAAAATAAGAGAAATTTTAAGTTCTATTTAAGGTTAGCTGTGTATACTATAATCATTAAATAAAGACCTCCTAATATTATTTGAAACAGATAACACTGATTTAGTTTGAATTTGATTTTCATCTAATATCTTTATTTAATAGAACTCCTAAACTTTTTCATAATAATCTCCTGCAAAAGTCGCCTGTATGGGTGGCTTTTGTTTTATCATCCATGATATAATAGAAGCAAATGGAGGACGGAAAATGGTAAAAGTACGATTGTATTTGGTACGTCATGGCAAGACCATGTTTAACACGATTGGTCGCGCTCAAGGTTGGAGCGATACTCCCTTAACAGCTGAAGGTGAGCGCGGGATTCAAGAACTAGGAATCGGTTTGCGAGAATCTGGTCTGCAGTTTGAGCGCGCTTATTCGAGTGATTCTGGCCGCACCATTCAAACCATGGGAATCATTCTTGACGAACTTGGCTTGCAAGGGAAAATCCCATATCGCATGGACAAGCGTATCAGAGAATGGTGTTTCGGTAGTTTTGATGGAGCCTACGATGGCGATCTTTTCATGGGCATTATTCCTCGTATCTTTAATGTGGACCACGTTCACCAATTGTCTTATGCTGAACTGGCTGAGGGCTTGGTAGAGGTCGATACAGCTGGTTGGGCTGAAGGCTGGGAAAAACTCAGTGGTCGCATCAAAGAAGGTTTTGAAGCGATTGCCAAAGAAATGGAAGAACAAGGTGGGGGCAATGCCCTTGTCGTGAGCCACGGAATGACCATTGGAACCATTGTTTATCTGATTAATGGTATGCATCCGCATGGTCTAGATAATGGTAGTGTGACGATCCTTGAATATGAGGACGGGCAGTTTAGCGTTGAAGTTGTCGGCGATCGTAGTTACCGAGAACTAGGACGTGAGAAGATAGAAGAGACAAACAATCTATAGAAGTTAGCTACAAGTGTGAGCTAACTTTTTATTCTGCTAAATAAGTTGGATTTGCGATTCAGTCTTTCTTGCCATACAAGCCCAAAAGAACATTTCTCATCTTTCAAATTCCCTCAAAAATGGTATAATAGTAACATCACAAAATTGGAGAGAGACCATGAGTTTTTATAATCATAAAGAAATTGAGCCTAAGTGGCAGGGCTACTGGGCAGAACATCATACATTTAAGACAGGAACAGATGCATCAAAACCGAAGTTTTATGCCCTCGATATGTTCCCTTATCCGTCTGGAGCGGGTCTGCACGTAGGACACCCAGAAGGTTATACCGCAACAGATATTCTCAGCCGTTACAAACGTGCGCAAGGCTACAATGTCCTTCACCCAATGGGGTGGGATGCTTTTGGTTTGCCTGCAGAGCAATACGCTATGGATACAGGTAATGACCCAGCAGAATTTACAGCGGAAAATATTGCCAACTTCAAACGACAAATCAATGCGCTTGGATTTTCTTACGACTGGGATCGTGAAGTCAATACAACAGATCCAAACTACTACAAGTGGACGCAATGGATTTTCACCAAGCTTTACAAAAAAGGCTTGGCCTATGAAGCGGAAGTACCAGTAAACTGGGTTGAGGAATTGGGAACAGCCATTGCTAACGAAGAGGTTCTTCCTGACGGAACTTCTGAGCGTGGAGGCTATCCAGTTGTCCGCAAGCCAATGCGCCAATGGATGCTCAAAATCACGGCCTATGCAGAGCGCTTGCTCAATGATTTAGATGAACTAGATTGGCCAGAGTCTATCAAGGACATGCAACGTAACTGGATTGGTAAATCAACTGGTGCTAATGTAACCTTCAAAGTTAAGGGAACAGATAAGGAATTCACAGTCTTTACAACTCGTCCTGATACTCTTTTCGGTGCAACTTTCACCGTTTTGGCTCCTGAGCATGATTTGGTTGACGCTATCACAAGTCCAGAGCAAGCAGAGGCAGTAGCTGACTATAAACACCAAGCTAGCCTCAAGTCTGACTTGGCTCGTACGGACCTTGCCAAAGAAAAAACAGGGGTTTGGACTGGTGCTTATGCCATCAACCCTGTCAATGGCAAGGAAATCCCAATCTGGATTGCCGACTATGTTCTTGCTAGTTACGGAACAGGTGCGGTAATGGCTGTACCTGCCCATGACCAACGTGACTGGGAATTTGCCAAACAATTTGACCTTCCAATCGTCGAAGTACTTAAAGGTGGAAACGTTGAAGAAGCTGCCTACACAGAAGATGGACTTCATGTCAATTCAGACTTCCTAGATGGATTGAACAAAGAAGACGCTATTGCCAAGATTGTGTCTTGGTTGGAAGAAAACAGCTGTGGACAAGAGAAGGTTACCTACCGTCTCCGCGACTGGCTCTTTAGCCGTCAACGTTATTGGGGTGAGCCGATTCCAATCATTCATTGGGAAGACGGAACTTCAACAGCTGTTCCTGAAAGTGAATTGCCGCTTGTCTTGCCTGTAACCAAGGATATCCGTCCTTCAGGTACTGGTGAAAGTCCACTAGCTAACTTGACAGATTGGCTTGAAGTGACTCGTGAAGATGGTGTCAAGGGTCGTCGCGAAACCAATACTATGCCACAATGGGCAGGTTCAAGCTGGTACTACCTCCGCTATATTGACCCACACAATACTGAGAAATTGGCCGATGAGGATCTTCTCAAACAATGGTTGCCAGTAGATATCTACGTGGGTGGGGCAGAGCATGCTGTTCTTCACTTGCTTTACGCTCGTTTCTGGCACAAATTCCTCTATGACCTCGGTGTTGTTCCAACTAAGGAACCATTCCAAAAACTCTTTAACCAAGGAATGATTTTGGGAACAAGCTACCGTGACCACCGTGGGGCTCTTGTGGCAACCGATAAGGTTGAAAAACGTGACGGTTCTTTCTTCCATGTGGAAACAGGAGAGGAGTTAGAGCAAGCGCCAGCCAAGATGTCTAAATCGCTCAAGAACGTTGTTAACCCAGACGACGTGGTGGAGCAATACGGTGCCGATACCCTTCGTGTTTATGAAATGTTCATGGGCCCACTTGATGCTTCAATCGCTTGGTCTGAAGAAGGTCTGGAAGGAAGTCGTAAGTTCCTTGACCGTGTTTACCGTTTGATTACAAGTAAGGATATTGTTGCGGAAAACAATGGCGCTCTCGACAAGGTTTACAACGAAACCGTTAAAGCTGTCACAGAGCAAATCGAATCCCTCAAATTCAACACAGCCATTGCCCAACTTATGGTCTTTGTCAATGCGGCTAACAAGGAAGACAAGCTTTATGCAGACTACGCCAAAGGCTTTATTCAATTGATTGCACCATTTGCGCCTCACTTGGCAGAAGAGCTCTGGCAAACAGTTGCAGCAACAGGTGAGTCAATCTCTTACGTGGCTTGGCCAACATGGGACGAAAGTAAATTGGTTGAAGACGAAATCGAAATCGTTGTCCAAATCAAAGGAAAAGTCCGTGCCAAACTCATGGTCGCTAAAGATCTATCACGCGAAGAATTACAAGAAATTGCTCTGGCTGACGAAAAAGTCAAAGCAGAAATTGACGGTAAGGACATCGTGAAAGTGATTAGTGTACCGAATAAATTGGTTAACATTGTTGTGAAATAAGAAATGAATCCTTCAGAGTAGAATCTGGAGGATTTTTTGAATCTTCTTATGAAAGTATGATATACTATGGGCAACTATAAAGTTTGAAAAGTGAAACAAGGAGAATGCTATGCCAGTAAATGAATATGATCAGATGATTGGGGAGTCAATGGAAGGTTATACACCGGGCGAATTGCCTTCTATTGGTTTCTTAGAAGGGCGTTATGCTAGGGTAGAGGCTCTTTCGGTGGAAAAGCATGCGGATGATTTATTAGCTGTTTATGGTCCAGATACTCCGCGGGAGATGTGGACTTACCTCTTTCAGGAACCAGTGGCAGATATGGAGGAGCTGGTTAGCCTTTTAAATCAGATGTTGGCTCGTAAGGATCGCTTTTACTATGCAATTATAGACAAGGAAACTGGTAAGGCTTTGGGAACATTTTCTCTCATGCGCATTGACCAGAATAATCGAGTGATAGAAGTGGGAGCGGTCACTTTTTCTCCAGAACTCAGGGGAACACGAATAGGGACAGAAGCTCAGTATCTCTTGGCACGTTATGTTTTTGAGGAGCTTAACTATCGTCGCTACGAATGGAAATGTGATTCTCTTAATCTGCCATCCAGACGAGCTGCGGAGCGTTTGGGATTTGTTTATGAAGGAACCTTCCGCCAGGCAGTCGTTTATAAGGGGCGTACTAGGGATACGGATTGGTTGTCTATGATTGATAAGGACTGGCCTCAAGTCAAAGCTCGATTGGAAGCATGGTTGGCTCCTGAAAATTTTGATAAAAATGGACGGCAGTACAAGAGCTTGAGAGAGTTTTAAGAGGTGTTGACATGATCACTATTAAAAAGCAAGAATTTGTCAAGCTAGAGGATGTTTTGCATCTCTATCAGGCTGTCGGTTGGACAAATTATACCGATCAATCAGAGATGCTGGAGCAGGCCTTATCTCATTCATTAGCGATTTATGTGGCGCTTGATGATGATACTGTGGTGGGCTTGATTCGTTTGGTTGGAGATGGATTCTCATCAGTACTGGTTCAGGATTTAATCGTTTTACCTATCTATCAGCGTCAAGGGATTGGTAGTGCCCTAATGAAAGAGGTTTTAGAGGATTACAAAGATGTCTATCAAGTTCAGCTGGTGACAGAAGAGACAGAAAGAACCTTGGGCTTCTATCGTTCTATGGGCTTTGAAATCTTATCCACCTATAATTGTATAGGAATGACTTGGATGAATCGAGAAAAATAATAAAATTTGTTTTTTATTAAGCAAAATTTAAGGATGGTCTAGTATTATATAGTCATTAAATAAAGACCTCCTAACTTTATTTAATGAAATCCTAAAACTTTTTTCATCATAATCTCCTAATGAAGCCACCCAATCAGGTGGCTTTTTTCGTGGATAGGTGATGGTGATAGATTTTTTTTGCAAAATAGTAAAATTTGAGAAAAGTTAAGCTAGTTTTAAGCTTTGTCTTGTATCATATAGTTATTAAATAAAGACCTCCTAACTTTATTTAATAAAATCCTAAACTTTTCTTTTTCATAATAATCTCCCTTAACTCCACCCAATCAGGTGGAGTTTTTTGGCTCTATTTCAGGATTTTGGGGACTATTCTAAAAATCATTTTCCGATATTTTTCGGATTTTGGTCGGGGAATTGGCGGGGACTTTTTTTAGCGAATATGACTAATAAATAGGTCTGTTGTCGCTTCAGCTACTTCAAACTCAATTTGATTGTAAGTGACTGTTAATTGAAGGACTGGAACTGCTGTAATAATGTTCTTGGTTGTCGAGGAGTGAGTCATCATATTGTTGTACAGCGGTTAAAGCTTGCGAAGCTGAGAATGTAAATCTTTGACGAAATGTGTGAACTGTGGGATAATGAAAGAGAATTAAGTATTGTGTCTATATCATAGGCTAGAAAAGACCCCAAGCTCACGTCCAAATAAGCTTGGGGTCTTTTTTGACACTATTTGTCCTTGTTTAGCCATTTATCGACTAGCCGAAGAACGACACCGACCACAATCGGTTCGATGATAGTTTTAAGGATTAGTTCCATCATGGGCTATCTCACCTCCTTTCGTAGGCGGTGTAGCAGTGCCGTAGAATGTTATACCACATAGGTGCTAAACTCTGGAGTCACCCAATCAGGTGGCTTTTTTGTTTGTGGCTTGGTTTTTTGATATAATAGAGCCATGAGTAGAATTTTAGATAATGAGATAATGGGGGACGAGGAGTTAGTAGAACGCACGCTCCGTCCTCAGTATTTACGTGAATATATTGGGCAGGATAAGGTCAAGGACCAGCTTCAAATCTTTATAGAAGCTGCCAAAATGCGGGATGAAGCGCTGGATCATGTGCTTTTATTTGGCCCTCCAGGCTTGGGAAAAACGACCATGGCTTTTGTTATTGCCAATGAACTAGGTGTCAATCTCAAGCAGACTTCGGGTCCAGTCATTGAAAAAGCCGGTGATTTGGTAGCGATTTTGAATGACTTAGAGCCTGGGGATGTTCTCTTTATTGATGAGATTCATCGTTTGCCAATGTCAGTGGAAGAGGTGCTTTATAGTGCCATGGAGGACTTCTACATTGATATCATGATTGGGGCTGGTGAAGGCAGTCGCAGTGTTCATTTGGAGTTGCCACCTTTCACTTTGATTGGTGCGACGACTCGGGCTGGTATGCTCTCAAATCCGCTACGGGCACGTTTTGGAATTACAGGTCACATGGAGTATTATGCCCATGCTGACTTGACGGAAATTGTTGAGCGGACGGCAGATATTTTTGAGATGGAAATCACTCATGAGGCAGCATCTGAATTAGCCCTACGTAGTCGTGGAACCCCTCGTATTGCCAATCGTCTCCTCAAACGCGTGCGCGATTTTGCCCAGATTATAGGGAATGGGGTTATCGATGATCTTATTACTGATAAGGCTTTGACTATGCTGGATGTTGACCATGAAGGTCTGGACTATGTGGACCAGAAAATCCTTCGCACCATGATTGAGATGTACGGTGGTGGTCCTGTTGGTCTAGGAACTCTTTCTGTTAACATAGCAGAAGAGCGTGAGACAGTTGAAGACATGTATGAGCCCTACTTGATTCAAAAAGGTTTTATCATGCGGACACGTTCTGGACGGGTGGCGACTGCTAAGGCATATGAGCATTTAGGGTATGAATATATTGAAAAATAAGGCTGAAATTTTAGACTCTTTCAGAGAAAATCCGGATATGATGGCTATTTTGACTATCATCCGAAACCTTGGTTTGAAAGATTCTTGGTTGGCAGCAGGTTCTGTCAGGAATTTCATCTGGAATCTCTTGTCAGATAAATCCCCTTTTGACTGTGAAACAGATGTAGATGTGATTTTCTTTAATCCAGATATTTCTTATGAGGAAACCTTATTACTGGAGAAAAAGCTACGAGAGGATTTTCCTCAGTACCAATGGGAGTTGAAAAATCAGGTCTATATGCATCAGCATAGCCCTCATACTGCTCCCTATACCAGTTCCCGTGATGCTATGAGTAAGTATCCAGAACGGTGTACGGCTGTTGGACTACGCTTGAATGAAGAATCCGATTTTGAACTCTATGCACCTTATGGTTTGGAGGATATTTTGAATTTTCAAGTTCGTCCAACTCCTCATTTTTTAGAGAATGAAGACCGAATGGAACTTTATCAAACACGTCTATCCAAGAAAAATTGGCAGGAAAAATGGAAAAATTTGATTTTTAAAAATCCTTAAGGAAACTTTAAGCTAGGAAGTGTATACTAAGTCCATAAGTTAAGAAGACCTTAACTTAAACTCCTAAAACTTTTTCATAATAATCTCCCTATAAAAAATAAAGTCGCCCAATCAGGCGGCTTATTTTTTTGAAAAATGGGCTTTGTGCCTGAGAATAATACTCAAAGAAAATCAAAGTGCAAACTAGGAAGTTAGCCACAGGCTGCTCAAAACACTGTTTTGAGGTTGTGGATAGAGCTGACGGAGTCAGTATCATATACCTACGGCAAGGTGAAGCTGACGTGGTTTGAATTTGATTTTCGAAGAGTATAAATAGCTTAGTGATAGAAGAAAATAGGGAAATATGGTATAATGAAACGATAGATTTTTGAATAGGAATAAGATCATGTTTGGATTTTTTAAGAAAGATAAGGCTGTGGAAGTTGAGGTTCCGACACAGGTTCCTGCTCATATCGGCATCATCATGGATGGCAATGGCCGTTGGGCTAAAAAACGTATGCAACCGCGAGTCTTCGGACACAAGGCGGGCATGGAAACATTGCAAACTGTGACCAAGGCAGCCAACAAACTAGGCGTTAAGGTTATTACGGTCTATGCTTTTTCTACAGAAAACTGGACCCGTCCAGATCAGGAAGTCAAGTTCATCATGAACTTGCCAGTAGAGTTTTATGATAATTATGTCCCGGAATTGCATGCGAATAATGTTAAGATTCAAATGATTGGGGAAACGGACCGCCTGCCTAAGCAAACCTTTGAAGCTCTGACTAAGGCTGAGGAATTGACTAAGAACAACACAGGCTTGATACTTAATTTCGCCCTCAACTATGGTGGGCGTGCTGAGATTACACAGGCTCTTAAGTTGATTTCTCAGGATGTGTTAGATGCCAAAATCAACCCAGGTGACATCACAGAGGAATTGATTGGCAACTATCTCTTTACCCAGCATTTGCCTAAGGACTTACGAGACCCAGATTTGATTATCCGTACTAGTGGAGAATTGCGTTTGAGTAATTTCCTTCCATGGCAGGGGGCCTATAGTGAACTCTATTTTACAGATACCTTGTGGCCTGACTTTGACGAAGTAGCCTTGCAGGAAGCCATTCTTGCCTACAATCGTCGTCATCGCCGATTTGGAGGAGTTTAGGAGGAAATATGACACAGGATTTACAGAAAAGAACCTTGTTTGCAGGGATTGCACTGGCTATTTTCCTACCGATTTTGATGATTGGGGGACTCTTGCTTCAGATAGCAATTGGAATTATAGCTATGCTAGCAATGCATGAACTTTTGAAGATGAGAGGTCTAGAGACCATGACGATGGAAGGCCTCCTGACCCTCTTTGCAACCTTTGCCTTGACCATTCCCTTGGAGAATTACCTGACTTTTTTGCCAGTTGATGGGAATGTGGTTGCTTATAGTGTGTTGATTTCAATCATGTTAGGAACGACTGTTTTTAGCAAGTCTTATACGATTGAGGATGCTGTTTTCCCTCTTGCTATGAGCTTTTATGTGGGCTTTGGTTTTAATGCTCTATTAGATGCTAGAATTGCAGGTTTAGATAAGGCACTATTAGCCTTGTGTATTGTTTGGGCAACAGACAGTGGTGCCTATCTTGTTGGGATGAACTATGGTAAACGAAAACTAGCTCCGACAGTTTCTCCAAATAAAACCTTTGAGGGTGCCTTGGGTGGTATTTTAGGTGCGATTTTAGTAACCATCATCTTTATGATGTTTGACAGAACAGTTGCTCTTCCGTATGGAATTTACAAGATGTCCGTCTTTGCTATTTTCTTTAGCATTGCTGGACAATTTGGTGATTTACTAGAAAGTTCGATCAAGCGTCACTTTGGTGTCAAGGATTCTGGGAAATTTATCCCTGGACATGGTGGTGTTTTGGATCGTTTTGATAGTATGTTGCTTGTATTTCCAATCATGCACTTGTTTGGACTCTTTTAATCAAAAGACGGAGGAAATACTATGCTCGGAATTTTAACCTTTATTCTGGTTTTCGGGATTATTGTGGTAGTGCACGAGTTCGGACACTTCTACTTTGCCAAGAAATCAGGGATTCTAGTGCGTGAATTTGCCATTGGAATGGGCCCCAAAATCTTTGCTCACATTGGCAAGGATGGAACGGCCTATACCATTCGAATCTTGCCTCTGGGTGGCTATGTTCGCATGGCCGGTTGGGGTGATGATACAACTGAAATCAAGACAGGAACTCCTGTCAGTTTGACTCTTGCTGATGATGGTAAGGTTAAGCGCATCAATCTTTCTGGTAAAAAATTAGATCAAACAGCTCTTCCTATGCAGGTGACCCAGTTTGACTTTGAAGACAAGCTTTTTATCAAGGGTTTGGTTCTGGAAGAAGAAAAAACATTTGCAGTAGATCACGATGCAACGGTTGTGGAAGCAGATGGTACTGAGGTTCGGATTGCTCCCTTGGATGTTCAATATCAAAATGCAACTATCTGGGGCAAACTGATTACCAACTTTGCAGGACCTATGAATAACTTTATCTTAGGTGTCGTTGTTTTTTGGATTTTAATCTTCATGCAGGGTGGCGTCAGAGATGTTGATACTAACCAGTTCCATGTCATGCCCCAAGGGGCTTTGGCCAAGGTGGGAGTGCCAGAAACGGCACAAATTACCAAGATTGGCTCACATGAGATTAACAACTGGGAAAGCTTGATTCAGGCTGTGGAAACAGAAACCAAAGATAAGACGGCCCCGACTTTGGATGTGACTATTTCTGAAAAGGGGAGTGACAAACAAGTCACTGTTACACCCGAAGAAAGTCAAGGCCGTTACCTTCTAGGTGTTCAACCGGGGATTAAGTCAGATTTTGTATCCATGTTTGTAGGTGGTTTTACAACTGCTACTGACTCGGCCCTCCGAATTCTCTCAGAACTGAAAAATTTGATTTTCCAACCGGATTTGAACAAGCTGGGTGGACCTGTTGCTATCTTTAAGGCAAGTAGTGATGCCGCTAAAAATGGAATTGAGAATGTCTTGTACTTCTTGGCAGTGATTTCCATCAATATTGGGATTTTTAATCTTATTCCGATTCCAGCTCTGGATGGTGGTAAGATTGTGCTCAATATCCTGGAAGCCATCCGCCGCAAACCATTGAAACAAGAAATTGAAACCTATGTCACCTTGGCCGGAGTGGTCATCATGGTTGTCTTGATGATTGCTGTGACCTGGAATGACATCATGCGACTCTTTTTTAGATAATCGAGGAATATTATGAAACAAAGTAAAATGCCTATCCCAACGCTTCGCGAAATGCCAAGCGATGCTCAAGTTATCAGCCATGCTCTTATGTTGCGAGCTGGTTATGTTCGTCAAGTCTCAGCAGGTGTTTATTCATACCTACCACTTGCCAACCGTGTGATTGAAAAAGCTAAAAATATCATGCGTCAAGAATTCGACAAGATTGGTGCCGTTGAGATGTTAGCTCCAGCCCTTCTCAGTGCAGAATTGTGGCGCGAATCAGGCCGTTATGAAACTTATGGTGAGGACCTTTACAAACTAAAAAACCGTGAAAAATCAGACTTTATCCTAGGTCCAACTCACGAAGAAACCTTTACAGCTATTGTCCGTGATTCTGTTAAGTCTTACAAGCAATTGCCACTCAACCTTTACCAAATCCAGCCTAAGTATCGTGATGAAAAACGCCCA
Source organism: Streptococcus mitis (assembly GCF_002096895.1). Lineage (GTDB taxonomy): Bacteria > Bacillota > Bacilli > Lactobacillales > Streptococcaceae > Streptococcus > Streptococcus mitis_AH. Next base: position 218,413 of record NZ_NCVI01000020.1, read on the forward strand.
CGTAATGGACTACTCCGTACACGTGAGTTTATCATGAAAGATGCTTACAGTTTCCACGCTAACTATGATAGCTTGGACAGTGTTTATGATGAGTACAAAGCTGCTTATGAGCGTATTTTCACTCGTAGTGGTTTAGATTTCAAGGCAATTATTGGTGACGGTGGAGCTATGGGTGGTAAGGACAGCCAAGAATTTATGGCCATTACACCTGCTCGTACAGACCTTGACCGCTGGGTCGTCTTGGACAAGTCAGTTGCTTCATTTGATGAGATTCCTGCAGAAGTGCAAGAAGAAATCAAGGCAGAATTGCTCAAATGGATGGTCTCTGGTGAAGATACCATTGCTTACTCAAGTGAATCTAGCTATGCGGCCAACTTGGAAATGGCAACAAACGAGTACAAACCAAGCAACCGTGTTGTCGCTGAAGAAGAAGTGACTCGTGTGGCAACTCCAGATGTTAAATCAATCGATGAAGTTGCAGCCTTCCTCAATGTTCCAGAAGAACAAACGATCAAAACCCTCTTCTACATGGCAGATGGTGAACTTGTTGCGGCCCTTCTAGTTGGAAATGACCAACTCAACGAAGTTAAGTTGAAAAACCATTTGGGAGCAGATTTCTTTGACGTTGCTAGCGAAGAAGAAGTGGCGAATCTTGTTCAAGCAGGGTTCGGTTCACTTGGACCAGTTGGTTTGCCAGAGAATATTAAAATTATTGCAGATCGTAAGGTGCAAGATGTTCGCAATGCAGTTGTTGGTGCTAACGAAGATGGCTACCACTTGACTGGTGTGAACCCAGGTCGTGATTTTACTGCAGAATATGTGGATATCCGTGAAGTTCGTGAGGGGGAAATTTCTCCAGACGGACAAGGTGTTCTTAACTTTGCGCGTGGTATCGAAATTGGTCACATCTTCAAACTCGGCACTCGCTATTCAGCAAGCATGGGAGCAGATGTTTTGGATGAAAATGGCCGCGCTGTGCCAATTATCATGGGATGTTACGGTATCGGTGTCAGCCGTCTCCTTTCAGCAGTGATGGAGCAACACGCTCGCCTCTTTGTTAACAAAACGCCAAAAGGTGAATACCGTTACGCTTGGGGAATCAACTTCCCTAAAGAGTTGGCACCATTTGATGTGCACTTGATAACTGTCAATGTCAAGGATGATGAAGCGCAAGCCTTGACAGAAAAACTTGAAGCAAGCTTGATGGGAGCTGGTTACGAAGTCTTGACAGATGACCGTAACGAACGTGTCGGTGTTAAATTCAGCGATAGTGACTTGATTGGGTTGCCAATCCGCATCACCGTTGGTAAAAAAGCGGCTGATGGTATCGTAGAAGTTAAGATTAAAGCGACTGGTGACACTATCGAAGTTCATGCAGATAATGTGCTTGAAACGCTTGAAATCCTCAGCAAGAAATAAAAACTATAATCAGAAGAAAAACAAGGAAAAAATGTAACTAGTTTTTACCTTGTTTTTTCTGTATAATGGGAAAAATGACTAGATAAAGAGGTAAATGTATGCTAAGATTTCCAAAGGATTTTGTCTGGGGATCCTCCACTTCTGGACCACAAACAGAAGGGCGTGTAGCTGGTGATGGTAAGGGAGATAATCTCTGGGATTACTGGTACCAAGTGGAGCCAAATCGTTACTATAATGGGATTGGTCCAGATAAGACATCGACCTTTTATGCAAATTGGGAACAGGATATTGAGCTACTGTTAGAAACTGGTCACACGGCCTTTCGGACTTCTATTCAGTGGTCACGGATTTTTCCACAAGGGCGTGGGAAAGTCAATCCACAAGGTGTGGATTTCTACCGTAAGGTTTTTGAGGTTATTAAGGCTAGAGGGATTCGTCTTTTAGTCAATCTCTATCATTTTGATTTGCCTTTTGCCCTTCAAGAGGATGGTGATGGTTGGGAAAATAAGGCGACTGTCTCAGCCTATGAAGACTATGCTCGTTTTTGTTTTGAGACTTATGGAGATTTAGTGGATCAATGGATTACCTTTAACGAGCCAATCGTTCCTGTAGAGTTTGGCTATTTTTACGATGCCCATTATCCACATAAGGTGGATGCAGAGGCAGCTGTTAAAGTAGCCTATCATACACAATTGGCCAGCAGTCGAGCGGTCAAGGTCTGTCATGAACTCTTGCCTGATGCTAAGATTGGGATTGTCTTAAACTTGACACCGGCTTATCCACGTAGCCAGCATCCTGCTGATGTCAAGGCAGCTCGCATTGCGGACCTCTTTCAGGCCCAATCTTTCTTAGATCCATCTGTTTTGGGGACTTATCCACAGGAGTTGGTAGAAATCTTGCATGAACACGGTCTCTTGCCTGATGCTACAGAGGAGGAGTTGGATCTCATTCGTGACAATACGGTGGACTTCCTTGGTGTCAACTACTATCAACCTTTGCGTGTTATGGCGCCTCGATTTGCTAAGAATCCAGAGAGTCCTCTTTTGCCAGAACATTTTTACGAGCCTTATGTGATGCCTGGGCGTAAAATCAATCCTCATCGTGGCTGGGAGATTTATGAGCAAGGGATTTATGACATTTCCCAAAATATCAAGGAAAATTATGGCAATATTGAGTGGATGTTGACAGAGAATGGTATGGGTGTTGAGGGGGAAGAAAAATTTCGTGAGAATGGAATGATTCAAGATGATTATCGTATTGACTTTGTAAAAGATCATCTTCGTGAACTTCACCGTGCCATTGAAGATGGAGCCAATTGTAAGGGCTACTTGATTTGGACTTTTATTGATTGCTGGTCATGGCTCAACAGCTATAAAAATCGCTATGGTTTGATCGAATTAGACTTGGAAACGCAAGAACGTCGTCTGAAAAAATCAGGGCATTGGTTCAAGGAATTAAGCGATAATAATGGATTTTAAAAAGGACTCTGACTGATTATCCTAATTGGTCAGAGTCTTTTGCTTACAGGAGCTTAATTTGAACTATACCAATTTTAACTCTTGACAAGTGAAAGAAACAAGTATATACTGTTTTTGCTGATTCTATAAAAGAGGAATTAGACTATACCAATTTTAAGGAGAAAGCACAGCTGGTCTGTGTCGTATATACTATGTGTGGAATTGTTGGTGTTGTTGGAAACACAAATGCAACTGATATTTTGATTCAAGGGCTTGAAAAGCTCGAATACCGTGGCTATGATTCTGCGGGGATTTTTGTCCTAGGTGGTGCTGAAAACCATTTGGTGAAGGCTGTTGGTCGTATCGCAGAATTGTCTGCCAAGACAGCTGGTGTTGAGGGAACAACTGGTATCGGACATACTCGTTGGGCAACTCATGGGAAACCAACTGAGGACAATGCTCACCCACACCGCTCTGAGACAGAACGTTTTGTCTTGGTTCACAACGGTGTGATTGAGAACTACCTTGAAATCAAGGAAGAATACCTTGCAGGTCACCACTTTAAGGGGCAAACAGATACTGAAATCGCCGTTCACTTGATTGGAAAATTTGCGGAAGAAGAAGGTCTCTCAGTTCTTGAAGCCTTCAAAAAAGCTCTTCACATCATCCGTGGTTCTTATGCCTTTGCCTTGGTTGACTCACAAGATCCTGAAGTTATCTACGTAGCTAAGAATAAATCACCACTTTTGATTGGTCTTGGAGAAGGCTATAACATGGTCTGCTCAGATGCTATGGCTATGATTCGTGAGACCAACCAATACATGGAAATCCATGACCAAGAGTTGGTAATCGTCAAGGCGGATAGCGTGGAAGTTCAAGACTATGATGGAAATCGTCGTGAGCGTGCTAGCTACACTGCTGAGCTAGACTTGTCAGATATCGGTAAAGGAACTTACCCTTACTACATGCTTAAGGAAATTGACGAGCAACCAACTGTTATGCGTAAACTAATCCAAGCCTACACAGATGAGGCTGGTCAAGTAGTAGTAGACCCAGCTATCATCCAGGCTGTTCAAGACGCAGACCGTATCTACATCCTTGCAGCTGGGACATCTTACCACGCAGGATTTGCTTCTAAGAAAATGTTGGAAGAATTGACAGATACACCAGTTGAACTTGGAATTTCATCTGAGTGGGGTTACGGTATGCCACTTCTCAGCAAGAAACCACTCTTCATCTTTATCAGTCAGTCTGGTGAAACGGCGGATAGCCGTCAGGTTTTGGTCAAGGCTAATGAAATGGGAATCCCAAGCTTGACAGTGACAAACGTACCAGGTTCAACTCTTTCACGTGAAGCCAATCATACCATGCTCCTTCATGCAGGTCCTGAAATTGCCGTAGCATCAACAAAGGCTTATACAGCACAAATTGCAGCCCTTGCTTTTCTTGCAAAAGCAGTAGGAGAAGCAAATGGCAATGCTAAAGCGCAAGTCTTTGACTTGGTTCATGAGTTGTCAATCGTAGCTCAGTCTATCGAATCAACTCTTTCAGAGAAAGAAACCATTGAAGCCAAGGTTCGTGAGCTTCTTGAAACAACTCGCAACGCCTTTTATATTGGGCGTGGTCAAGATTACTACGTAGCTATGGAAGCAAGCCTTAAACTCAAAGAGATTTCTTATATCCAGTGTGAAGGCTTTGCGGCAGGAGAACTCAAGCACGGAACTATTGCCTTGATTGAAGAAGGAACGCCTGTTTTGGCTCTCTTGTCAGATCCAGTCCTTGCCAACCACACTCGTGGAAATATCCAAGAGGTGGCAGCCCGTGGTGCCAAGGTTCTCACTATTGCAGAAGAAAATGTTGCCAAAGATACAGATGATATCGTCCTTACGACTGTACACCCTTACCTCTCACCAATTTCAATGGTCGTGCCAACGCAATTAGTCGCTTACTTTGCAACACTCCACCGTGGGCTTGATGTGGACAAACCACGTAACCTTGCTAAGTCAGTAACGGTAGAATAAGCTTAAAAAGTCTAGTTATCTAGGCTTTTTCTTGTGAGCAAATCGGTTGCTTGTACTCAAGATTCGTGTTAGAATAATTTTTCAAAATGAAGGACCGGAATAGACAAGGAGAATCACTGTGGTAGAATTGGGAATTTCAACATTTGGAGAAACAACGGAGCTTGAAGGGACTGGGCAAACTTACAGTCATGCTGAACGCATTCGCCAGTTGCTGGCAGAGATTGAACTGGCTGACAAGGTTGGTTTGGATGTGTATGGGATTGGTGAGCACCATCGAGCGGATTTTGCGATATCTGCGCCAGAGATTGTTCTGGCAGCTGGGGCAGTCAATACCAAGAAGATTCGTTTGACCAGTGCAGTCAGCATTCTCTCAAGTATGGATCCGATTCGATTGTTCCAACAATATGCCACTATCGATGCTTTGTCAAATGGACGTGCGGAGATTATGGCCGGAAGGGGTTCTTTCACGGAATCTTTTCCCTTGTTTGGCTATGATTTGAAAGACTACGAAGCTCTTTTTGATGAGAAATTAGACTTGCTTCAATTAGTCAATGAAAAGATAAAACTAGATTGGCAAGGTCGATTGACCCAAACAATCTCTGGCAAAGAAGTTTATCCTCGTCCAGTTCAGGACAAATTGCCCTTGTGGATAGCGACAGGTGGTCATGTCGAATCAACTGTGAAGATTGCTCAGGCAGGCCTACCGATTGTCTATGCCATTATTGGTGGTAATCCGCGTTATTTTAAAAAGTTGATTCAGGCTTATCGTGAGATTGGGAGCGAAGCGGGTCATGCCAGTCAGGAGCTAAAGGTCGGGGCCCATTCTTGGGGTTGGATTGCTGAAGATGGCGAGCAGGCGGTGAAAGATTATTTCCATCCAACCAAGCAAGTGGTGGATGCTATTTCCAAAGACCGTCCGCACTGGCAGGAATTGCGTTATGAGCAATATTTGGAGCAAGTTGGGCCAAATGGTGCTATGTTTGTGGGCAATCCAGATCAGGTGGCCGAAAAATTGATTCGTATGATTGAAGACTTAGGTTTGGACCGCTTCATGCTCCATCTACCGCTTGGTTCCATGCCCCATGACCAGATTCTGAGAGCTATTGAACTATTCGGAATGCAAGTGGCACCCAAAGTACGGGAATACTTTGCCATGAAAGAGGCTTAATAAAAAATCCTAATCAGGCTGATAAAAAATCTATATAACAACTATTTTAAAAAAGCAATAAACAAAAAAGAATCTCTGAAAAGCTAGTAAAATCAAGCTTTCCAGAGATTTTTTCGTTATTGATATAAACAATATCAATCAAGTCGATAGTCAATATATATTGGGAAAAGGTCAAAAGGAGTGGTAAGATGGTTTCAATCCAAATGGAAGGAGAAAAGTATGACAAGTAAAAGAGAGCTAGTTTTTAAAGCCATCCGAGGAGAAGAGGTGGAACGAGTTCCTGTAGGCTTTTGGTTTCATTTTGTAACACTGGAGGAAAAAGGGCAAGGTTTAAATAACCCACGTATCTTTCAAAAAAGTGTAGAGGGACATCGGAAGTACGTTGAAAGAATTCATCCTGATTTTGTCAAAATGATGAGTGACGGATTTTTCATTTATCCAAGTAATGTCTACAGTCCTTTGGTTTCAAGTATTCAGGAGCTGGCTTCTATTGAGTCGATTGGTGAAAACCATCCTTGGATTCAGCAACAAGTAGAAGTGGTAGAAGCTATTCGAGCAACCTTCACTGAGGACATTGCTTCATTCTACAATATCTTTTCTCCGATTTCCTACCTGAAACGTTGGTTTCGTACAGAGACTTCTAGAGGTGATAAGGAGGTTGCTAATCTATTACTCGAAAATCCAGAGCTATTCAGGGAGATTTTAGATGTAATAGCTGAGGATATCGCAATCCTAACCAAGGCAATCATTCAGGATTGTGGAGCAGATGGGATTTACCTCAGTACACAAGAAATTCAGGATGAGCGCATCACAGCAGAATTGTATCAGACCTATATTGAGCCAAGCAACATAAAGGTTTTAGAAGCTGCTAATCAGGCAGGTGGGGTCAATATCCTGCATATCTGCGGTTTCCAAGGTGCCAGTAACAATGTGACTATTTTCAAAGATTATCCAGCCCAAGTTTTCAATTGGGCAACCCACCATGAAGCAGTCAGCTTACCTCAAGGTCAGGAGCTATTTCATGGCAAAGCGGTCTTGGGTGGTTTTGAAAATGGAAAGCAGAGCCTGCTTTATGGAGGTAGCAAGGCTAAACTACAAGAGGAAACCAAACGCTTGTTGGCTGAAGCTGGGACTAGAGGAGTCCTTCTTGGAGCGGATTGCACGGTTCCAGATGACTTTGAATTAGAACGATTGGACTGGATTCGTCAGGCTGCTATTTTAGAATAGGAGGGCCTTATGAAAAGAAAAAAGTGGCTATTGGCAGGGATGGTCCTTGGCTTTGTCATCCTACTTGCGATTAGTATTACCAAGGGATTTAATTGTAAGGAAGGGTCAAGATGTCATGGGATTCAGGATTTTCAGAAGGGAAGTCTTCCTTTTATTCAAACCAATGATATTGCCAGTGTTTTATTAGTCGAAAAAGAAAGAAATGGAGAATAGAGATGTCAGAAAAAAGAGAATGGGTTTTAAAAGCATTTAGAGGAGAAGTGGTTGACCGTGTACCTGTAGGTTTTTGGCACCACTTTACATCAGAAGAGGAATGGTTAAAGGGATTTTCCAATCCTGTGATTATTGAAAAGAACATACAAGGTCACAAACAATTTATCCGTGAACTAAATCCAGACTTTATCAAGTTGATGAGTGATGGCTATTTTGCTTATCCAAATCCAGTTATTGCCAAAGGGAAGTCACTCCAAGAGCTGGCGGAGATTCAACCTCTGGGTGAAGATCATCCGTGGATTAGAGAGCAGGTAGAATTAGTGAAGAAGATTAAGCAGGAGTTTACGGAGGACATTGTTGCTATTTACAATATTTTTGCGCCTGTGACCTACCTCAAATGGTTACTTGGAGAAGTGTCTGGTGGAGATGATCTCATTGCAGATTTCTTAGTTCAAGATTCTCAGAAATTGAAAAAAGTCCTTGATGTGATTGCGCAAGATATCGCTAGCTTGAGTCAAGCTATTATTAAAGATGCAGGAGCAGACGGTATTTATCTCAGTGTGCAAAGTATTCAGGATGCGCGTGTTTCTGCTGAAGCCTATCAGGAGATTATTGCACCGAGTGAACTGACTGTTTTAAAAGCGGCTAAGTCGGTTGGTGGGGTTAATATCCTTCACATCTGTGGCTATGAAGGAGCTCGAAACGATATTCATATCTTTGCCGACTATTCAGCTCATGTTTTTAACTGGGCGGTTGGTCCAGAAGGGATTAGTTTAAAAGAAGGCCGTGAGATTTTCAAGGGGCGCACTGTTTTGGGAGGATTTGAAAACGGAAAAGAGGGTCTTCTCTATCGAGGCAGTAAGGAAGAAATCCAAGCTGAAACCAAACGATTGATAGAAGAAACAGGCAAAGAGGGCCTCATACTGGGAGCAGATTGTACCATTCCGAGCGATATTGCAGTGGAGCGTATCCAGTGGGTGAGAGAAGCAGTAACTAAATAATAAAGGAGAAGAATATGAGTAAGAAAACATGGATTATTGGTGGAGTTGCAGTTGTAGCGGTGCTTGGAGCAACTATTATTGGTAGAACTTTGGCGGGAGCATCTGCTAAAGGTGCAGATGCTGCTTCGTCTGGACAAGTAACAACTTTAAAGGTTGCCCATACCCAAAACTATGTTCCTTATGATTTTATTGACGAAAAAGGGGAATCGGATGGTTATGAAGTCGCAGTTTTAAAGGCGGTTGATGAGAAATTAGCAGATTATAAATTTGAGTATACTGGAACTAGTGATGATGATCTCTTGATTGGACTTGAGTCCGGCAAGTACGATATTGGGACAAAAGGTGCTTGGTATACAGATGAACGGGCTAAGAAATTCATTATTCCATCTGAGCCAGTAGGAGCCAGTATTATTGGTTTTACTGTTAGAAAAGAAGATGAAGCGAAATATAAGAATATTGATGATTTCGCCAAAAACAAAGGAAAATTAGTACCCATCTCTCCACAAAATGCCCAGTGGAATGTTATCAATAGCTATAATGAGAAGCACAAGGATACACCGATTGAGTTGACGGCTGCTGAATCTTTCAAAGTGGCAGATGCTTATGCTTGGGTTTTAGAAGGACGTTATGATGCTTTCTTTGACATCAAGCTGTCTTTTGAAAAAGCAGTGATAGCAGAGGATGGTTCTTACCACCAATATGCGGACAAACTTAGTTGGTTCCCTTATAAAGGAATCCCAACCTATCCCTTGATTCACCGTGATGAAAAGGGTGAGAAGTTTGCGAAAGAGTATGAAAAGGCTATTAAAGAATTAAAAGAAGACGGTACTTTAGCTAAACTTTCTCAAAAATACTTTAAAGAAGATGTCTTTAGCTACGTTGATAAAGATTAGATGAACAATCAGGCATGTTATACTCTTCGAAAATCTCTTCAAACCGCGTCAACGTCGCCTTGCCGTAGGTATGGCTAGTGACTTCGTCAGTTCTATCCACAACCTCAAAACACTGTTTTGAGCAACCTGCGGCTAGTTTGCTTTTTGATTTTCATTGAGTATTAGAAAGAGGTTTATATGGTTTCATATGATTTTTCAAGAGTGTTCCAATTTTTACCAACCTTATGGCAGGCTCTTCCGATGACCTTGTCCATTCTCTTTTTTACTACAATCCTTGGTTCCCTTTTAGGTGGCTTATTGGCTTGGGCTCAAGTGGGAGAAGATAAGACTTTTGCAGGTCTTTCCAAGGGCTATATTTTCACTCTTCGCTGTACTCCCCCCATTGTCTTACTGTTTTTAGTTTTTTATGGTTTACCTGAATTTTTAAAATGGTGGCTGAATTTAGATATCAACAACTGGTCTAAGACGGTCTTCGTCTTATTTACCATGGTATTACTATTTGCGGCTATCATTGCAGAAGTATTTAAGGCGTCCTATCAGGCAATCCCCAAAGGTCAGATGGAGGCTGGAGTCAGTATTGGTCTGACACCTAGTCAGACATTTTGGAGAATCATTTTTCCTCAGGCTTTTCAAGTGGCTCTTCCAAATATGACGACCGCTATTCTAAATTTGATGCGGGATGCTGCCCTAGCATATACGATTGGTTTTGTAGATGTCATGGGGGCTGGGAATCTCTTAATCAGTCGTAATTTGGGGAATTACTCTCTTGAAACCTATACAGCGGTTGCCATTCTTTATTGGGGTGTAGCCTTGGCTGTTTCCTTCTTGAGTCGCTTGTTAGAAAAATCTTTGGAAACGAAAGGGAGATAGGATATGGATTTAGACTATATTGCAAAAACCTTTTTAGAGACCTTAAAAGGGGTACCGACCACCTTGATTATCATGATTGTAGCCATGGTCTTAAGTTTTCTACCAGCCTTGTTTTTAGCTCTGGGACAAATATATAAAGTCAAAGGTGTTCGAACTTTCTCTCTCGTGTATCTAGCTTTTATAAGAGCAACACCTCCGATTTTGCTGATTCTTTTCTTTTATAGTTTGTTTCCGAGTTTGCTCAATCAATTTCTCAAAAGCATAGGAAGTGATGTTGATATCTTTAAACTCAATCCGATCTATTATGCTTTTATTATCTATAGTTTGATGACGACAGGTAGTTTATCAGAAATCTTACGTTCGGCTATTTCGACTGTGGATAAGGGACAATTAGAAGCTGCACAAGCGATTGGCTTAACCACTAGCCAAGCTTATGTGAGGATTGTTTTTCCACAGGCCTTGCGATCAGCCCTGCCCAATCTGGCTAATCTAGTTATAAATATTGTAAAAGGAACCTCTTTGGTCTTTGTGATGACCATTAAGGATATTACAGCTATTGCCCGTGTTGAAGCCTCTTATGGTTATCAGTATTTTGAATCCTATTTTGTGATCTTTTTACAGTACATTCTTATTTGCGGATTGATTCAATGGGGCTTTTCAATCTTAGAGAAACGCTATATTCGAAGAGAACAGGGACAAGTGGTGCCCCGTACAGGTTTAGCATAGGAGGAGACAATGTTACAAGTAGAACATGTTGCAAAAAAATTTGGAGACAGACAAGTCCTAGAAGATGTTAATCTCAAGGTCAACCAAGGGGATGTGGTTGTAATATTGGGGCCATCTGGATCAGGTAAAACGACTTTTCTCAGATGTCTCAATCATTTAGAAAAAGCCGATAGTGGCTCTTTGAAGCTTGCTGATAAAGAATACGATCTTGGCAAATTGACCAAAAAAGATATTTTAGAAATTCGCCAGAAGACTGCCTTTGTTTTTCAACATTATAATTTATTTGCTAATAAAACGGCCTTGGAAAATATTTTGGAGGGCTTGATTATTGCTCGGAAAATTCCTAAGGAAGAAGCAACCAAACGTGCGGAAGCTGCCTTAGAAAAAGTTGGTTTACTAGCTTATAAAGATTACTATCCCTCTCAGCTTTCTGGAGGCCAGCAACAACGAATCGGCATTGCGCGTGCCATCGCTGTGAAACCAGAGGTCATTTTATTAGATGAGCCAACGTCAGCCTTGGATCCAGAGTTGGTAGGGGATGTTTTAGATGTTTTAAAACAGTTAGCTAAAGAAGGAGTTACTATGGTAGTAGTGACACATGAGATGGGTTTTGCTAGAGATGTAGCCAATCATGTCATTTTTATGGATGGCGGGAAAATTGTTGAAGAAAATAATGCCCATGATTTCTTTAGTCGCCCACAGGAAGAACGAACCAAGCAATTTTTGGCACGAATTCTTTCGGATGCGACCTATAGTGTAGAATATATGATTTGATAGATAGGCTTATCAGGGCAAAAATCAATCCCCCGAGCGTTAAGGCTTGGGGGATTGTTCTATAGGAGGGCTAGTTTAGTTCTCTTTTTTGTTTTTTAGTAAGAAACCGAGACCTAGAAGGGTGAGGAGACTAATTCCTGCAAACAGGAGTTTGTGATCGTTTTTGGTTCCTGTATTTGGAAGTTCAGCTTGTTTAGCTAGGGGGGCAGGTTTATTTTCCTTGCTAGAGTTTTCTACCGATTCGTTTTGAACCGCCTCTTTTACAGATGATGCTTGTGCTTCTTGTGTTGGTTGTGAAGTTTGTGAATCAGTTGTAGCTTGGCTAGGTTTATTTTCCGCATCGGCTACTTTTGCATCTGGTTTTGCAGAATCAGGTTTAGTTTGTGGAGCTGGAGTTTGCTGTTCCGGTTTGACTACTCGGTTTGGAATATTGTCTTGGATATTATATTGCCCTTGTTCTTGTTTTAAGCTAGAAAGGTCAAATTCTGGTTTTTCTTCCACAGCTGGGGCAACGATGGCACCACCTTGAGAGACTCGAAGAACAGTAGCTGTAAGGGCATTTAATTTCAAGCCTTTTTCAGTCCACTCAAGTCCTTTAGGGTTGGCAATTCCTACTGGTCCTGCTTGGTTTTCATCTGCCAAAACTTCCGCATTTCTGAGGTGGGCAAAGGCGGTTCCCAAATTGAATTCGCGAGCTTTTTCGTCCGCATTGACAAAGACTGCGTAGATATCTCCGTTTGGAGCAGTGATTTGGTAGCCAATCACTACATCCTCTTTTTCCACACCATTTTGGCCTGGAACAGTGATGAGGTGGACACGGTCTTTGATATCTTGAAGACTCTTAAGTCGGAAGGCATCTGTAGATTGACGAAGGGCAATCAAACCTTTCATATAGTCACGACTCTTGACGTTTTCAGGATAAGCTTTACCATCTGTAGCCTTAGTCCAGTCAAACTTGTTAACTGCATCACTCGAATCGTAAGAGTCATGGATGAAGTAAGGATAGTCAAATGGATTGCCATCCTTATCACGCAACAAGTGAGATTTGTTTGGAACCTTATCCTCCGCTACTGGAGTCTTGTAGGCTGGGTCACGGAATTGTTTGGTGCGTCCGTATTCCTGACCAGAGTGGATAAATGGAGTTCCTTGAGCTGTCAAGACCATGAGGTTTCCAAGTCGCAAACGACGATGGATTTCAGCATAGTTTTCAGCCTTGCTTGGGTCTTTTTTAATAGACTGGGCAATGATGTCAAAGAGGGTCAAGTTATCATGGGCTGCGATGTATTGGATGACATCTCCAGGGCTGTCAGCTTCAAAGTTGGTTGGTTGAGCAATGAGATTTTTGAAGATGGTGTTGATATCACGCTTGCCACCTGTGATAAAGGCAGGTTGGCCTTCGTTTGGATAACCAGACTTGAGGTTGTTACGGATGTCATCTGAAAAGACAGCGACAGTATCGGTATGTTTCATCCAATCTTGGTCAGCAGCTTTAGTAGGCATGTTTTCATCACCAGCATAGGTTCTCCAACCTTCACCAAGCATGATGAGGTTTGGATTGAGGGCGCGTGCAGCCTTGTAAGCTTCTTCGATAGAAGCGGCATCATGGTCTCCCATCATATCGAAGCGGAATCCATCTACTTTGTAGGTATCAACTAGATATTTGATAGAGTCAACTAGGAGTCGTTTGGTCATATGGTGGGTTGTTCCCAAGCGTCCACCACCAAAGCTAGTGCGAGGTGTCCCATCAGCATCCATAAAGTGGTAGTAGTTTGGTTCTAAATCTTCAAAGAGATCGACCTTGGCTGTATGGTTGTAAACTACGTCCAGGATAGCTCCCATGCCACGTTTGTGGATTTCGTTGATGAGGTTTTTAAATTCTGCGATTCGTTTTTCTGGATTTTTAGGATCGCTTGAGTACATACCAGTCAATGAGAAGTAGTTTTGAGGGTCATATCCCCAGTTATAGTTGCTGTTGCTTGAAGCATAGTCAGACAAGCGTTCATGGTTTTTCAATTCATTGACAAAGTAGTAAGACAAGACTGGAAGGAGCTGGATGTGGGTCACACCCAAGTCTTTGAGGTAGTCTAGTTTTTCGATAAAGGCTTCAAAGGTACCAAATGGTTTGGTCAAGTCTTTTGCGATGGCAGGATCTGAAGTGAAGTCACGCACATGAGCTTCATAGATGACAGCATCTTCGCGCGATTTGAAGTTGCGAATCTTACCATAAGTCAAGTCTTGAGGTCCTAGTTTAGCTGGATCTACAAAGGCAGCTTTAGCCACTTTATGGGTATCGTCAATCTTGGCATCGTCACTATTCCAAGCAGCGAGGGATTTAGCGTAAGGATCGAGTGCAAGAACAGTTTTACCTTGGCGCTCGATTTGGTATTGATAATAGTAGCCAGTGTAGTTGCTGATTCCAAGGCCTGAGTTTGCATCCAAAGTTTGTTTCCAGGTTCCTCTTTCACCTTTTTCAAGAGCGACAGTTCCAACTACTTTTTCAGGGTCATTCTTGTCGTAGACAACAACAGAAACTTTGTCAGCACTTGGTGACCAAAGGGTTAAATCAACCTGTTTTCCTTCTTCTTTGAGGTCAGCTCCAAGTTTGCCATCATAACTGTAAGTTTCATCTTTCAGGCGCCAGCTTGTTTTGGTAGTGAATTTGTCAGAGTTGTAGCTAACGGTATAAGGATGTTTTGTGTCAGAGAAATCTCCGCTGTAGGTCACTTTCTTACCAGTCTCATCGATTGTAACGTCAGTGATAGTTACTTTGTTTCCTAGATGATTAGTGATGCTGGAGTGTTTGAGGATATCTTCTTTTTTAGCACCGACAAGTGTTGAAAAACTACTTTCAATGCTAGAAGTTCCTACATGTTGAGCTCCTGTCATGCGGATATCGTGCACATAGTAGGGGTTGGTGTAGATGGTTTCGTCATCATCTTTTAGGAAAATTTGGCTATGATTTTTCAAATCTGTGAACTTATAATCTTCTTTACGGATTTTCACATCGTCTCCTTGTTTGTTTCTGTCTAGTAATAAAAATCCAAGATCTTTTGCTGCATCTTTGAGTGGAATATCGATATAGCGACCATATTTGCCTGTAGCCGTAAAGTCTGTTCCATTAGGCCATTCTCCACTACTTGGGTTTTTGACATCGCCCCAATACCAAAGAGATTTTTTGTCATAGTTGCCATCGGTGCGATAGTAGTTGACACGAATAGTTCCTGCTGGTTGAGGGCGGTAGTTGTATACCTTGTAGTTTTCATCTAGCCAGGCCTCATTCATTTTTGGAGAGAGACGCTCTACCGAACGGTCCCCCGTCAGGTTATCCCCTTTGGTATTGTTGATAAGGAAGCTGACTTTCTTGGCTTGCTCATTTTTGAGTTTGACATCTAGGTAATAGCCGTAGTCATCTTGCTTGGCATCCTTGAAGGATCGGGCTCCATTGGGCCAGTTTTCAGACGGCTTTTCAACATCATCCCAAGTCCAAAGACCTTGAGAATCCTTGTTTTCTTCAGGGAATTTCTTTACATGGATGCGGAAGTGGTTATCTGCGATAGGTTCTTCTGCTTTAGTTTCAGTCGCTGCTGGACTAATAGCAGTAGTTGGCTCACTTGAACGATCTTGTCCGGTTTGTGGTGCTGAATCGGCTGGGCTTGAAACAGGAGTAGTTGGCTCTGTTGCAGGTTTTTCTTCTTTTTTCTCTAGGGAAGCGTTTGCATTTTTAGGCGAAGAAATATCACTTTCGTTTTTACCAGAGTTAACTGCTGTATCAGTAAGAGGTTGTGCAAGGGCAGTAGTGGTTTCATTACTAGTTGCCTTATTGCTTGTAGTATTTTCGTTGGCTGAGATAGTTGGTGTAGCCATGGCAAGTAGAACAAGGCTTGCTCCAATAAGGACAGAACCAGTTCCATTCTTGAGGGAACGGATGCTGTAAACCATTTTTTTCTCAGTGTGAGATGGTGTTCTTTTCATAATCAATCTCCAATCAATAAATTTCTATATCAGTATAGCACTTAGTAAAATAAGATGCAAGCGTTTTCCTAAAATTAAACTAAAAGAAAAATCGCAACAAATTTTGTTACGATTCAGCCAGTCTTTCTTTTTGAATTTGAGAAGTCATTAGGTGGAGGTGGTAAAATAGTTCTGCTGTAGAGAAATTACGACTGTAGATAAGTGGTTTAGGAGAGTTGGTGACAGGAAAGGTAGTGATAACAATATCGTGAGGGATTTGATTGAGAACTGAGAAAGAAATCGTAGATTCTTCCCAAGAATCAAATAGATAGAGATTGTTGCCGTAGTGAGTTAGGGTATCGATTAGGATTTGTGCATGATGGCTATCCAGATGACTAATAACCAAAACGCGTATTTTGGGAAGTTTTTGAAGCAGTTGGACTAAAATCCGATGCCCTTGGATGGTGAAGGTGTAAATCATCTCTTGTAGCTTACTTGACTTATTGTTTAGCCCCATCTCAGTCAAATAAGATTGGAATTTGAGTTGACTGACTTCAAATAGTTTTGGAAATTCTGCTTGATAATTGCTTAAAATCTGGGATTTCTGTCTGTCGAGAGACTGGTTGCTGAGCAAATGGAAGAAATCAGATTGGGCAGTATAGTGGAGGAGCCAAATCAATTCCTCTCGATTTTCAATCTGTAGGTGAAATTCTTTAGCTAACTCTTCTAAGATTTGACTCAATAAACGGTAGGATTTTTGGATATGATGAATATCACCCAGTGCTCCATTATTAGGATTGTTTGCAATTTGAAGAGATTTGGTTGGGTTTGAAAATAGCTGTTCCAGTGTTTCCTTTGTCGGTTCAAAATGGAGTTTTCTAGCCAGCTTTTTGATATCTTGTTCAAACTGCGGAATTTGCATGAGAGAACTGTAGTGACCAGTTAAAAGGGGAGTAGGATTTTTAATCAAGTATCTCTTATTAAACCGCTCTAGATTGATAGCTAGGGTATATTTGATTTGCCGTAAGCTACTGAGGTTGGGTGAAACTTGTTGGGCGTCCAAAAATAGCTGAATCAAGTGAGTGAGTGATTCTTCAGAAATAGAAGGGAAGGGCCAATCAAGAAAGTCGTAACTTTGGCTAAAGTAATCTAGATAAAAGGCACGAATGTCCTCTTCTGTTCCCTTCATGACTAAAGGGGAAAGTTGGATTTTGATGCCATAGTGTTGGGGAAGTTTAGTATTTAGATGTTGGATGATTTCCTGAACTCGTTCGCAACTCATTACACGTTCTTGACACATTTGCTCGAGTGATTGTCCCTCATTGAAAAACAACTGGTTCAAAAAGGAGTAGGTTTCAGATTGTTTAAAAATCGCAATCCTGGGATCCAAGGTGTTTTGGAAGTCAAACTTCAATTGAATGCCTTTTTTGCTTGATTGAAGCAGGAGGTTTGGAAATAATTGTTCAAGCTTAAAAAGGTGTTCTTGTAATTCTTCTATTGAAAAATTCAGCTTCTTAGCCAAGTCTGGAATTTCTATCCAATCATGGTGTTTGGTTAATTCTTCTAGTAAGAATAGCAAGTCTTGTTCAGTTTTAGACAGTAAGATATTCATCATAAACCAACCTATATATTTATACATATATATTAAAAGAAAAGCCTGGCAAAGTCAAGAAAAATACCCTAATATAAAATAGGAAAATCGTAATTTACTATATTTTTGTGAACTACTGAGCTGAAAATGAAATTTGCAAAGTGAAAGTTGAATTTAATTTTTTATAGGAAAAGATTTTGTCAAAAAATCGTTAATCCCCTTGAAAAATCTAGCTAAATAGGGTATAATGTAAATAATCATTTGTCGTAGGTTTTGTCTGAAATATTGTCCAGACAAGGCTCACAGCAGTTAAATCTTCTGAAAAAGTCAGATTTAGCTGCTCTTTTTGTGCTTTTTTTCAGGATTTCAAGCACTTGTAACAAAGACTTAAAGATTCTGAAAATTAACCAAGAGGACACGGTGATAGGGGTTTTTAAAACCATATGACGATTAGAAAAGCCTGATCGACAAGGCTTGGAACTTATTTACAAAGGAGAATCATCTTGGCAGGACATGACGTTCAATACGGGAAACATCGTACCCGTCGTAGTTTTTCAAGAATCAAAGAAGTTCTTGACTTACCAAATTTGATTGAAATTCAAACTGATTCATTCAAAGATTTCCTAGACCATGGTCTTAAGGAAGTGTTTGAAGATGTATTGCCAATTTCAAACTTCACAGACACTATGGAGTTGGAATTTGTTGGATATGAAATCAAGGAACCAAAATACACGCTAGAAGAAGCTCGTATCCACGATGCTAGCTACTCAGCACCAATTTTTGTAACCTTCCGCTTGATCAATAAAGAAACAGGCGAAATCAAAACTCAAGAAGTTTTCTTTGGTGATTTCCCAATCATGACAGAAATGGGTACTTTCATCATCAATGGTGGTGAACGTATCATCGTATCTCAGTTGGTCCGCTCACCAGGTGTTTACTTTAACGACAAAGTTGATAAAAACGGTAAAGTGGGCTACGGTTCAACGGTTATCCCTAACCGTGGAGCTTGGTTGGAACTTGAGAGTGACTCAAAAGATATCGCCTACACTCGTATCGACCGTACTCGTAAGATTCCATTTACGACCTTGGTTCGTGCGCTTGGTTTCTCAGGTGATGATGAAATCTTTGATATCTTTGGTGACAGCGAATTGGTTCGCAACACTGTTGAAAAAGATATCCATAAGAACCCAATGGACTCTCGTACCGACGAAGCCTTGAAAGAAATTTACGAACGCCTTCGTCCAGGTGAACCTAAGACTGCTGAAAGCTCACGTAGCTTGCTTGTAGCTCGTTTCTTTGATCCACGTCGTTATGACCTAGCAGCAGTTGGTCGTTACAAGATCAATAAAAAACTCAATGTTAAAACACGTTTGCTCAACCAAACCATTGCGGAGCCATTGGTAGATCCTGAAACTGGAGAAATCTTGGTAGAAGCTGGTACAATCATGACTCGTAGCGTGATTGAAAGTATTGAAAGCCATTTGGATGGTGATTTGAACAAGATTGTTTACATTCCAAATGATGCAGCCGTTGTGACTGAGCCAGTTGTTCTTCAAAAATTCAAGGTTGTTGCACCAACTGATCCAGACCGCGTCGTAACGATCATCGGTAATGCCAATCCAGATGATAAGGTTCGTATCGTCACTCCTGCAGATATCCTTGCTGAGATGAGCTACTTCCTCAACTTGGCTGAAGGACTTGGCCGTGTTGATGATATCGACCACCTTGGGAACCGTCGTATCCGTGCGGTTGGTGAATTGCTTGCCAACCAAGTACGTCTTGGACTTTCTCGTATGGAACGTAATGTCCGTGAACGTATGTCTGTTCAGGACAATGAAGTCTTGACACCACAACAAATCATCAACATCCGTCCTGTAACAGCTGCAGTTAAAGAATTCTTTGGTTCATCACAGTTGTCACAGTTCATGGACCAACACAACCCGCTTTCTGAGTTGTCTCACAAACGCCGTTTGTCAGCCTTAGGGCCTGGTGGTTTGACACGTGACCGTGCTGGATATGAAGTACGTGACGTACACTACACTCACTACGGTCGTATGTGTCCAATCGAGACACCTGAAGGACCTAACATCGGTTTGATCAATAACTTGTCATCTTACGGACACTTGAACAAATATGGCTTTGTTCAAACACCATACCGTAAGGTTGACCGTGAAACAGGCGTTGTTACGAACGAAATCGTTTGGTTGACAGCCGATGAAGAAGATGAATTTACTGTAGCACAGGCTAATTCTCGTCTGAATGAAGATGGAACATTTGCTGAGAAAGTTGTCATGGGACGTCATCAAGGGGTCAACCAAGAGTATCCAGCTAATGTTGTTGATTACATGGACGTATCACCAAAACAGGTAGTTGCCGTTGCAACAGCATGTATTCCTTTCTTGGAAAACGATGACTCCAACCGTGCTCTTATGGGAGCCAACATGCAACGTCAGGCTGTGCCATTGATTAATCCTAAAGCACCTTACGTTGGTACTGGTATGGAATACCAAGCAGCCCACGATTCAGGAGCTGCTGTGATTGCTCAGTATGACGGTAAAGTTACTTACGCAGATGCTGACAAGGTAGAAGTTCGTCGTGAAGATGGTTCATTGGACGTTTACCACATCCAAAAATTCCGTCGTTCAAACTCAGGTACTGCTTACAACCAACGCACTCTTGTAAAAGTTGGCGATGTCGTTGAAAAAGGCGATTTCATCGCTGACGGACCTTCTATGGAAAATGGAGAAATGGCGCTTGGACAAAACCCAATCGTTGCCTACATGACTTGGGAAGGATACAACTTCGAGGATGCTGTTATCATGAGCGAACGCTTGGTTAAAGACGATGTCTACACATCTGTCCACCTTGAAGAATACGAATCAGAAACACGCGATACAAAGCTTGGGCCTGAAGAAATTACTCGTGAAATTCCAAATGTTGGGGAAGACGCTCTTAAAGACCTTGACGAAATGGGTATTATCCGTATCGGTGCTGAGGTTAAAGAAGGTGATATCCTTGTAGGTAAAGTAACACCTAAGGGTGAGAAAGACCTTTCAGCTGAAGAACGTCTCTTGCACGCTATCTTCGGAGATAAATCTCGTGAAGTGCGTGATACTTCTCTTCGTGTACCACACGGTGCCGATGGTGTCGTTCGTGATGTTAAGATCTTTACACGCGCAAATGGAGATGAGTTGCAATCAGGTGTCAACATGCTGGTTCGCGTCTACATCGCTCAAAAACGTAAGATCAAGGTCGGAGATAAGATGGCCGGACGTCACGGAAATAAAGGGGTTGTCTCTCGTATCGTTCCTGTAGAAGACATGCCTTACCTTCCAGATGGAACTCCAGTCGATATCATGTTGAACCCACTTGGGGTGCCATCACGTATGAATATCGGTCAGGTTATGGAGCTCCACCTTGGTATGGCTGCTCGTACTCTTGGTATTCACATCGCAACACCAGTCTTTGACGGAGCAAGTTCTGAAGACCTTTGGTCAACTGTTAAAGAAGCTGGTATGGATAGCGATGCCAAGACAATCCTTTACGATGGACGTACTGGTGAACCGTTTGATAACCGTGTGTCAGTTGGTGTCATGTACATGATCAAACTCCACCACATGGTTGACGATAAATTGCACGCGCGTTCAGTCGGACCTTACTCAACTGTTACCCAACAACCACTCGGAGGTAAAGCTCAGTTTGGTGGACAACGTTTCGGTGAGATGGAGGTTTGGGCTCTTGAAGCTTACGGTGCGTCAAATGTCCTTCAAGAAATCTTGACTTACAAGTCTGACGATATCAACGGACGTTTGAAAGCTTATGAAGCTATTACAAAAGGAAAACCAATTCCAAAACCAGGTGTTCCAGAATCCTTCCGAGTTCTTGTCAAAGAATTGCAATCTCTTGGTCTTGATATGCGTGTCCTAGACGAAGATGACCAAGAAGTGGAACTTCGCGACTTGGATGAAGGAATGGACGAAGATGTCATCCACGTAGATGACCTTGAAAAAGCCCGCGAAAAAGCAGCACAAGAGGCTAAAGCAGCCTTTGAAGCTGAAGAAGCTGAGAAAGCAACAAAAGCGGAAGCAACAGAAGAAGCTGCTGAACAAGAATAAGCAGTTCACTTAGAATAGAAAGGGAAGAAATAGTGGTTGATGTAAATCGTTTTAAAAGTATGCAAATCACCCTAGCTTCTCCAAGTAAAGTCCGTTCATGGTCTTATGGAGAAGTCAAAAAACCTGAAACAATCAATTACCGTACCTTGAAACCAGAACGTGAAGGTCTCTTTGATGAAGTTATCTTTGGACCTACAAAAGACTGGGAATGTGCTTGTGGTAAGTACAAACGCATTCGTTACAGAGGGATTGTTTGTGACCGCTGTGGGGTTGAAGTAACGCGTACAAAAGTTCGTCGTGAGCGTATGGGGCACATCGAGTTGAAAGCTCCTGTATCTCATATTTGGTACTTCAAGGGGATTCCAAGCCGTATGGGCTTGACCCTTGATATGAGCCCTCGTGCCCTCGAGGAAGTTATCTACTTTGCGGCTTATGTGGTGATTGATCCTAAGGATACACCACTTGAGCACAAGTCTATCATGACAGAGCGCGAATACCGTGAGCGCTTGCGTGAATATGGTTATGGATCGTTCGTTGCCAAGATGGGTGCCGAAGCTATCCAAGACCTTTTGAAACAAGTAGATCTTGAAAAAGAAATTGCTGAACTCAAAGAAGAGTTGAAAACAGCTACTGGACAAAAACGTGTCAAAGCCATCCGTCGTTTGGATGTTTTGGATGCCTTTTACAAGTCTGGAAACAAACCTGAATGGATGATTCTCAACATCCTTCCAGTTATTCCACCAGATCTTCGTCCAATGTTGCAGTTGGATGGTGGCCGTTTTGCCTCATCTGACTTGAATGACCTTTACCGCCGTGTTATCAACCGTAACAACCGTTTGGCTCGCTTGCTTGAGTTGAATGCGCCTGGTATCATCGTTCAAAATGAGAAGCGTATGCTTCAAGAAGCAGTTGACGCTTTGATTGACAATGGTCGTCGTGGTCGTCCAATCACAGGACCAGGTAGCCGTCCTCTTAAATCATTGAGCCACATGCTTAAAGGTAAACAAGGACGCTTCCGTCAAAACTTGCTCGGTAAACGTGTTGACTTCTCAGGACGTTCTGTTATCGCCGTTGGTCCAACTCTTAAGATGTACCAATGTGGTGTGCCACGTGAAATGGCGATCGAGCTCTTTAAACCATTCGTGATGCGTGAAATCGTTGCGCGTGATATCGTGCAAAACGTCAAAGCAGCTAAACGCTTGGTGGAACGCGGAGACGAACGTATCTGGGATATCCTTGAAGAAGTGATTAAAGAACACCCAGTGCTTTTGAACCGCGCACCGACCCTTCACCGTTTGGGTATCCAAGCCTTCGAGCCAGTCTTGATTGATGGTAAGGCCCTTCGCTTGCATCCGCTTGTCTGTGAGGCCTACAATGCTGACTTTGACGGAGACCAAATGGCCATCCACGTACCGCTTTCAGAAGAAGCCCAAGCAGAAGCTCGTATCTTGATGCTAGCTGCTGAGCACATCTTGAACCCGAAAGATGGGAAACCAGTTGTTACTCCATCTCAGGACATGGTTTTGGGGAACTACTACTTGACTATGGAAGAAGCTGGTCGTGAAGGTGAAGGAATGGTCTTCAAAGACCGTGACGAAGCGGTCATGGCTTACCGCAACGGTTATGTTCACCTCCACTCACGTGTTGGTATCGCAACAGACAGCCTCAACAAGCCTTGGACAGAAGAGCAAAAACATAAGGTCTTGCTTACAACAGTTGGTAAAATCCTCTTCAACGACATCATGCCAGAGGGTCTACCATACTTGCAAGAACCAAACAATGCCAACTTGACAGAAGGCGTTCCAGCTAAATACTTCTTGCCACTTGGTGGAGATATCAAGGAAGCTATCAGCAATCTTGAACTTAACCCTCCATTCAAGAAGAAAAATCTTGGAAATATCATCGCTGAAATCTTCAAACGTTTCCGTACGACAGAAACTTCTGCCCTACTTGACCGCATGAAGAACCTCGGTTACCACCACTCAACTCTTGCAGGATTGACAGTGGGTATTGCCGATATCCCAGTCGTTGATGACAAGGCTGAAATCATTGAAGAATCACACAAACGTGTAGAACAAATTACCAAACAATTCCGTCGTGGTATGATCACAGACGACGAGCGTTACAATGCTGTTACAGCTGAATGGCGTGCTGCCCGTGAAAAACTTGAGAAACGTTTGATTGCCAACCAAGATCCTAAGAATCCAATCGTTATGATGATGGACTCTGGAGCCCGTGGTAATATCTCAAACTTCTCACAGCTTGCCGGTATGCGTGGTCTGATGGCGGCTCCGAACGGACGTATCATGGAATTGCCAATCCTTTCAAACTTCCGTGAAGGTTTGTCAGTACTCGAAATGTTCTTCTCAACTCACGGTGCCCGTAAAGGTATGACCGATACGGCACTTAAGACAGCTGACTCAGGTTACTTGACTCGTCGTTTGGTTGACGTTGCCCAAGACGTTATCATCCGTGAGGACGACTGTGGAACTGACCGTGGTCTCTTGATCCGTTCTAT
The DNA here is from genome assembly GCF_002096895.1 of Streptococcus mitis. Classification (GTDB taxonomy): domain Bacteria; phylum Bacillota; class Bacilli; order Lactobacillales; family Streptococcaceae; genus Streptococcus; species Streptococcus mitis_AH. The sequence goes on from NZ_NCVI01000020.1 coordinate 242,357, forward strand.
CGCAGAAGGAAAAGAGATGATTGAGTCTCTAGAAGAACGTCTCAACGGTCGTTACACTAAGAAAACTGTTAAACATCCAGAAACTGGTGCAGTGATTATCGGTCCAAATGAGTTGATTACAGAAGACAAGGCGCGTGAAATTGTCAATGCTGGTGTGGAAGAAGTGACTATCCGCTCTGTATTTACATGTAACACTCGTCATGGTGTCTGCCGTCACTGTTACGGTATCAACTTGGCGACTGGTGATGCGGTTGAAGTTGGTGAAGCAGTTGGTACAATCGCTGCCCAATCTATCGGGGAACCTGGTACACAGCTTACAATGCGTACCTTCCACACGGGTGGGGTTGCCTCAAATACCGATATCACTCAGGGGCTTCCTCGTGTCCAAGAAATCTTTGAAGCCCGCAATCCTAAAGGGGAAGCGGTTATCACAGAGGTTAAAGGACAAGTTACTGCTATTGAAGAAGATGCTTCAACTCGTACTAAGAAAGTCTTTGTTAAGGGTGAAACTGGCGAAGGTGAATATGTCGTTCCATTTACAGCTCGTATGCGTGTCGAAGTTGGGGACCAAGTAGCGCGTGGTGCTGCTCTTACAGAAGGTTCTATCCAACCAAAACGTCTCCTTGCAGTTCGCGATGTCTTGTCAGTTGAAACTTACCTTCTCGGTGAAGTACAAAAAGTTTACCGTAGCCAAGGGGTAGAAATCGGCGACAAACACATCGAGGTAATGGTTCGCCAAATGATCCGTAAAGTCCGTGTCATGGATCCAGGAGATACAGATCTTCTCATGGGTACCCTCATGGATATCAATGACTTTACAGATGCCAACAAAGATGTCCTTATCGCAGGAGGAGTTCCAGCGACAGGTCGTCCAGTCCTTATGGGAATTACCAAAGCCTCACTTGAAACCAACAGTTTCTTGTCAGCGGCTTCCTTCCAGGAAACAACTCGTGTCCTTACTGACGCAGCTATCCGCGGTAAGAAAGACCATCTCCTTGGCCTTAAAGAAAATGTTATCATCGGTAAGATCATCCCAGCAGGTACTGGTATGACCCGTTACCGTAACCTTGAACCACATGCTATTAACGAAGAAGAATACCTTAATCCTCCAGTAGAGGAAGAAGGAAATGAAGAAACAACAGAAGTAGTTGTGGATACTGCCGTTGAAACTGTAGAAGAAACAGTAGAATAAAAGAGATGAGAGGGCCTTCGGGTTCTCTTTCTCTTTTCTGAAAACTTTCTTCATTTTTCCATGAAATATGGTAAAATAATACTCAATGAAAATCAAAGAGCAAACTAGGAAACTAGCCGCAGGTTGCTCAAAGCACTGCTTTGAGGTTGTAGATAGAACTGACGAAGTCAGCTCAAAACACTGTTTTGAGGTTGTGGATAGAACTGACGAAGTCAGCTCAAAGCACTGCTTTGAGGTTGTAGATAAGACTGACGAAGTCAGTAACATATACCTACGGCAAGGCGACGTTGACGTGGTTTGAATAGATTTTCGAAGAGTATAAAAGAAAGAAGCTGACAAAGGAGACAGGTATGGAACAAACATTTTTTATCATTAAACCAGACGGTGTAAAAAGAGGATTAGTGGGCGAAGTATTGAAACGCATCGAACAACGTGGATTGACAATTGAAAAATTGGAGTTGCGTTCGCAGATTTCAGAAGAGTTAATTGACCAGCACTATCAGGACTTGGTTGGTCAGAGTTTTTACCCGCCGATTCGTGAATTCATGACTTCAGGACCGGTTCTTGTGGGTATCATTTCTGGTCCTAAAGTAATCGAAACTTGGCGGACCATGATGGGGGCAACTCGCCCAGAAGAAGCTTTACCAGGAACGATTCGAGGTGATTTTGCAAAAGCGTCTGATGAGAACCAAGCTATTCAAAATGTTGTACATGGTTCAGATTCAGAAGAGTCAGCTAAGCGAGAAATTGCTCTTTGGTTTGAAGAAAAATAGTAAAAGTTTGATGTAAGGGTTACCTGCATCAAACTTTTTTGCATTTTAGAGTAGAAAACTGACAGTTGAGAAATATTCTAGCAATGGTGAGGATTTCTAGCCTATAATAAGAGCAACTAAGGGAGGAAGAATGATGGAAAAAATGAAAAAGCAAATTCGTGTTTTGTTATTGTTTACAATTTTTGGTATCAGTAGCTGTTCTTGTTTAAGTTTATCGACTTGGTCCTTGGTGTTAAATCAAAACTGCTTCTATTATTTAGTTGGCATGTTGCTTCTTGCCAGTATTGGTGCAGAGCTAAACTATTATAGAGGGCAAGGAAATCAACATTATTCGGTTTTTAAAGAAGACAAGCAACAATTCTTGTATAGCCTATTGCTCTTAGTAAATATTTTGGGTTTAGTTTTAATTGTCATAGACCATATCCTTGCAGGAAATACATCTGTAGAAGGGGGTGTAGAAGCCTTTCTACCGAGTTTCTTTTTCTTATTTGGTATTGATTTGTTAGTTTTTCTGCCGATTCAGAAGTATGTAAATGGATTGAAAAAGATTTTGGGTAAGAAGGAAATGTGTTTTATTAGTGGACTAGCTATTCTAATCTTTCTCAGAAATCCTTGGATGTTATTATCCATGCCCTTTTATATTGCCTTGGGAATGCTGTTTCTGGGACTGTTAGTACCAAAAGTTATTCGCTGGGAAGTTTCATTTTATAGCCACCTGATGAGGGATATCTTGTTAGTTGTCTTTTTACTGTTCCTATTTTAAGATCATAACAAGGATTGGCTCAAGTGTTTAATTCATAATATAGAATTCATAGATAATACCTAGACAAAGAACAAGTTTTTGGTATAATAGAAACATGTACACTAAAAACGAAGAAGACTTACAGTCCTTAGGTGAGCGTTTGGGCTGTTTATTAGAAAAGAATGATGTTTTAATTCTGAGTGGAGAACTTGGAGCCGGCAAAACGACCTTTACAAAAGGCCTTGCTAAAGGATTACATATTTCTCAGATGATTAAGAGTCCAACCTATACTATTGTGAGGGAGTATGAAGGTCGTCTTCCTCTTTATCATTTAGATGTTTACCGCATTGAGGGGGATGCTGATTCTATCGACTTGGATGAGTTTCTCTTTGGTGGTGGAGTGACTGTCATTGAGTGGGGAAATCTCTTAGGTGAGGCCCTACCAGATACTTATTTAGAATTGGAAATTCTAAAAGAAGGAGATGGTCGTAGATTACATTTCCAAGCAAAGGGTTTGCGTGCAGAAAAGCTGTTAGAGGAGCTTCAACATGGAGTATGAATTGCTCATTAGAGAAGCAGAATCTGGTGATGCTGCTGAGTTAGTGACATTTTTAAATCGTGTCAGTCTAGAAACAGATTTTACCAGTCTGGACAGGGAAGGCATTCTGTTGACAGATACTGAGATGGAGTTGTTTTTGGATAAACAGGCTCGTTCAGAAAATCAAATTACCTTACTTGCCTTGTTGAATGATGAAATTGCTGGTCTGGTAAATATCACAGCTGATCAACGTAAGAGAGTTCGTCATATTGGTGATCTTTTTATTGTGATTGGTAAGAAATATTGGAATAATGGACTGGGAAGTTTGTTACTTGAAGAAGTCGTAGAATGGGCACAGGCTAGTGGCATTCTTCGTCGACTTCAACTAACTGTCCAAACTCGCAATCAGGGTGCAGTTCATTTATATCAACAGCATGGCTTTGTAATTGAAGGTAGACAAGAGCGCGGTGCGTACATAGAAGAAGGGAAATTTATAGATGTTTACCTGATGGGTAGACTGATAGATTGATAGAAATATGGTTAAAAAAATTATTGGAATGGTGCTAGCTTTTCTAGCTGTGACAGTTTTAGGTGTGGGTGTTTTTGCTTATACTATTTATCAGCAAGGTACAGAAACCTTATCAAAAACCTATAAAAAGATTGGGGAAGAAACCAATGTTATTGAGGCTACTGAACCCTTAACGATCCTTTTAATGGGGGTTGATACTGGAAACGAAGAACGAACGGACCCTTGGGAGGGAAATAGTGATTCCATGATTCTTTTGACAGTTAATCCGCACACGAAAAAGACCATGATGTTGAGTTTGGAACGTGATATCCTGACTAAAATTCAGCATAAAGATGGTAGTATTGAAGAAGCGAAACTGAATGCCGCCTATGCGGGTGGAGGTGCAGAATTAGCTATCTCAACCATTCAGAAGATGATGAACATCCATATTGACCGCTATATTATGGTCAATATGCACGGATTACAACAATTAGTCGATGCAGTGGGTGGTATAACTGTCAATAACACGCTAGGTTTCCCGATTTCTATTAGTGACCAAGAGGAATTTAATACTATTTCTATTGGTGTTGGGCAACAAACTCTAAATGGAGATGAAGCTCTTGTTTATTCTCGCATGCGCTACCAGGATCCAGAAGGGGACTACGGACGTCAGAAGCGTCAGCGTGAAGTCATTCAAAAGGTTGTTGAAAAAGTTCTTAGCTTGAATAGTGTTAGTCACTATCAATCTATCCTAAAAGCCTTAAGTACCAATATGCAGACTAATATTGATCTATCTGCGAAAAGTATTCCAAGCTTGTTAGGTTACCAGGACTCGTTTAAAACGATTGAAACTCAACAATTACGAGGAGAAGACGCCGAATTGCAAGGGACATCTTATCAAATCGTAACTGCTAACCATTTGTTAGAGATCCAGAATCTTTTGAGAACTTCACTTGATAAACCGAAGGTGACAGAGTTAGAGACAAATGCAGTCTTATATGAAAATGTTCTCGGAAATCAAAATGGTATCGGTTTGGGAACAGGTACGATTAGTAGTACAAGAAATCAAGAAGATGTAGAATAATCTAATTTATAGTTGAAATCGTGGGAAATTTCCTGCGATTTTTTCAAAAAAATACGAATAGATAGGTAGGAGGAAACATGAAAGCAGAAATCATTGCTGTTGGAACAGAGATTTTGACAGGACAGATTGTCAATACCAATGCTCAGTTTTTGTCGGAAAAACTAGCAGAGATTGGGGTAGACGTATATTTTCAGACGGCTGTAGGAGATAATGAAACGCGTCTCTTATCCCTGCTTGAGATTGCCAGTCAACGTAGTAGTCTGGTGATTTTGACAGGTGGATTGGGGCCAACTGAGGACGATTTGACCAAACAAACCCTAGCTAAATTCTTAGGGAAAAAATTAGTCTTCGATCTTCAGGCCCAGGAGAAGTTGGATATCTTTTTTTCTCAGAGACAAGACTATGCCCGAACACCGAATAACGAAAGACAAGCCCAAATTGTAGATGGAGCGACTCCACTGCCAAACGAAACAGGGCTGGCTGTGGGAGGAATGTTGGAAGTCAATGGAGTGACCTACGTCGTCCTTCCAGGTCCACCAAGTGAATTGAAACCTATGGTCTTAAACCAACTCCTAGCCAAGTTGATGACAGGGAGCAAGCTGTATTCCCGAGTTCTTCGTTTCTTTGGAATTGGCGAAAGTCAGCTGGTGACGATTTTGGCTGATTTGATTGACACTCAAACAGATCCGACCTTGGCCCCTTATGCCAAGACAGGCGAGGTAACCTTGCGTCTGTCAACAAAGGCTAGCAGTCAAGAAGAGGCGAATCAAGTGCTGGATATCTTTGAATATCAAATCTTGAATCGCCAAACTTTTGAAGGCCTTTCTTTACGAGAACTTTGTTATGGTTATGGGGAAGAGACTAGTTTGGCCAGTATTGTGGTAGAAGAACTGAAAAGGAAAGGAAAAACCATCACGGCTGCAGAGAGTTTGACGGCAGGGCTTTTCCAAGCTACTGTGGCGGATTTTTCGGGTGCTTCCAGTATATTTAAGGGTGGTTTTGTGACCTATAGCTTGGAGGAAAAATCAAAGATGTTGGATATTCCTGCCAAGGATTTGGAAGAGCACGGTGTGGTGTCTGAATTTACAGCTCAGAAGATGGCTGAGCAAGCACGAATCAAGACCCAGTCTGATTTTGGCCTTAGTTTGACTGGAGTGGCAGGACCAGATAGTCTAGAAGGGCACCCAGCTGGGACAGTTTTCATAGGTTTGGCTCAAGAGCATGGAACTGAGGTCATCAAGGTCAATATTGGAGGCAGAAGTCGAGCAGATGTACGTCATATTGCGGTTATGCATGCCTTTAACCTAGTTCGCAAGGCTTTATTAAGTGACTAACTTTTGATATAATAGTAGATAGGTCTGAGGACCATTAGAATGTAGGAGAATAGAATGGCGAAAAAACCAAAAAAATTAGATGAAATTTCAAAAAAATTCGGGGCTGAACGTGAAAAAGCCTTGAATGACGCTCTTAAATTGATTGAGAAAGACTTTGGTAAGGGTTCAATCATGCGTTTGGGTGAACGGGCAGAGCAAAAGGTGCAAGTGATGAGTTCAGGTTCTTTGGCTCTTGACATTGCCCTTGGTTCAGGTGGTTATCCTAAGGGACGTATCATTGAAATCTACGGACCAGAGTCATCTGGTAAGACAACGGTTGCCCTTCATGCAGTTGCGCAAGCACAAAAAGAAGGTGGGATTGCAGCCTTTATTGATGCGGAACATGCCCTTGATCCAGCTTATGCTGCGGCTCTTGGTGTCAATATTGACGAATTGCTCTTGTCACAACCAGACTCAGGAGAGCAAGGTCTTGAGATTGCAGGAAAATTGATTGACTCAGGTGCTGTGGATCTTGTTGTAGTCGACTCGGTTGCTGCCCTTGTCCCTCGCGCGGAAATTGATGGAGATATCGGAGATAGCCACGTTGGTTTGCAGGCTCGTATGATGAGCCAGGCTATGCGTAAACTCGGTGCTTCTATCAATAAAACCAAAACAATTGCCATCTTTATCAACCAATTGCGTGAAAAAGTTGGGGTCATGTTTGGAAATCCAGAAACAACTCCTGGTGGACGTGCTCTGAAATTCTACGCATCAGTCCGTTTGGATGTTCGTGGAAGTACGCAAATCAAGGGAACTGGTGACCAAAAAGATACCAATGTCGGTAAAGAAACTAAAATCAAGGTCGTGAAAAACAAGGTGGCTCCACCATTTAAGGAAGCCTTCGTTGAAATCATGTACGGAGAAGGGATTTCTAAGACTGGTGAGCTCTTGAAAATCGCAAGCGATTTGGATATCATCAAAAAAGCAGGAGCTTGGTACTCTTACAAGGATGAGAAAATTGGGCAAGGTTCTGAAAATGCTAAGAAATACTTGGCAGATAACCCAGAAGTATTTGATGAGATTGACCATCAAGTCCGTGTTCAATTTGGTTTGATTGATGGAGAAGAAGCTGCTGAAAGCAAAAAAGATGAAGCAGTTCAAGTAGACTCTGTGAATGAAGAAGTTACACTTGATCTAGGCGATGAGCTTGAAATCGAAATTGAAGAATAAGCTGTCAAAGTAGTGGAGAAATCCACTGCTTTTTCGATTCTTTGTTCAAGATTTCATATTGCCTATAGTTTGCTGTTTCTTGTCGCTCTTCTAGAAAGCTGATATAATAGCCTTATGAATAAAAAACGAACAGTGGACCTGATTCATGGTCCTATTCTTCCCTCGCTTGTGAGTTTTGCCTTCCCAATCTTGCTGTCTAATATCTTTCAGCAACTCTATAACACTGCTGATGTCTTGATTGTTGGGCGTTTTCTTGGTCAAGAATCCTTGGCTGCAGTAGGAGCGACAACAGCGATTTTTGACCTGATTGTAGGTTTTACTCTTGGTGTTGGCAATGGCATGGGGATTGTCATTGCTCGCTATTATGGAGCTCGGAATTTTACAAAAATCAAGGAAGCAGTAGCAGCCACCTGGATTTTAGGTGCACTTTTGAGTATTGTAGTTATGTTGCTGGGCTTTCTTGGTTTGTATCCTCTTTTACAGTACCTAGATACCCCTGCTGAAATCCTCCCTCAGTCTTATCAATATATTTCTATGATTGTGACCTGTGTCGGTGTCAGCTTTGCCTATAACCTCTTTGCAGGCTTGTTGCGGTCTATTGGGGACAGTCTAGCTGCCCTTGGATTTTTGATTTTTTCTGCCTTGGTCAATGTGGTTCTGGATCTCTATTTCATTACGGAATTGCATCTTGGAGTTCAATCCGCGGGACTAGCTACCATTATTTCGCAAGGCTTATCAGCGGTTCTCTGCTTTTACTATATTCGTAAGAGCGTGCCAGAACTTTTGCCACATTTTAAACATTTCAAATGGGACAAGGCCTTGTACGCGGACCTCTTGGAGCAAGGTTTGGCTATGGGCTTGATGAGTTCAATTGTATCTATAGGCAGTGTGATTTTACAGTCTTCTGTTAATACCTTTGGTGCAGTGATTATTAGTGCTCAAACAGCGGCGCGACGTATTATGGCTTTCGCCCTTCTTCCCATGACCGCTATTTCCGCTTCGATGACGACCTTTGCTTCTCAGAATTTAGGAGCTAAGCGACCAGACCGCATTGTTCAAGGTATTCGAATCGGCAGTCGTTTAAGTATGTCCTGGGCAATTTTTGTTTGTGTCTTCCTCTTTTTTGCCAGTCCAGCCTTGGTTTCCTTCTTGGCTAGTTCGACGGATAGCTATTTGGTAGAAAATGGCAGTCTCTATCTACAAATCAGCTCAGCTTTTTATCCTATTTTGAGTCTCTTGTTGATTTATCGCAATTGTTTGCAGGGCTTGGGGCAAAAAGTCCTTCCTCTGGTTTCTAGCTTTATCGAACTAATCGGGAAAATCGCTTTTGTGGTTTTGATTATCCCTTGGGCAGGATATAAGGGAGTTATCCTTTGCGAACCCTTAATCTGGGTTGCCATGACCATTCAACTGTATTTCTCACTGTTTCGTCACCCCTTGATAAAAGAAGGCAAGGAAATTTTAGCAACTAAAGTGCTATCCTAGTTGTATTTACTGAATAAAATCCATTTCCTCTAGTGAAAATCGAAAAAACTTGTGTTATAATAAGAAAGATTAAAATGTGAAAAAAGGAGATTCCTAATGGGACGTAAATGGGCCAATATCGTAGCCAAGAAAACGGCTAAAGATGGAGCTAACTCTAAAGTATATGCAAAATTTGGTGTAGAAATCTATGTAGCAGCTAAAAAAGGTGATCCAGATCCAGAATCAAACTCAGCTTTGAAATTCGTTATCGACCGTGCTAAACAAGCCCAAGTGCCAAAACACGTTATCGATAAAGCTTTGGATAAGGCTAAAGGAAACACAGACGAAACCTTTACAGAGGGACGTTACGAAGGTTTTGGACCGAATGGTTCTATGCTGATTGTTGATACTTTGACTTCAAATGTCAACCGTACAGCGGCCAATGTCCGTGCAGCCTTTGGTAAAAACGGCGGAAACATGGGTGCTTCAGGTTCGGTTTCATACCTCTTCGATAACAAGGGTGTTATTGTATTTGCAGGTGAGGATGCGGATGCAGTCTTTGAGCAATTGCTAGAAGCAGATGTGGATGTGGATGATGTAGAAGCAGAAGAAGGGACAATCACAGTTTACACAGCTCCAACTGACCTTCATAAGGCTATCGTTGCCCTTCGTGAGTCAGGTATCGAAGAATTCCAAGTTACTGAATTGGAAATGATTCCTCAGTCAGAAGTGGAATTGTCAGGCGATGACCTTGAAACCTTTGAAAAACTTTACAGCGTTCTTGAGGACGACGAAGACGTACAAAAGATTTATACGAACGTAGACGGGTTCTAATTTAACCTAGAGAATATGATCCTAAGTGATAAGATCACTTGGGATTTTTTGAATCAAGAAAATAGTTCTCTAGGAAACTTTTTCTTGACATCTCTTTTCAAAGTGGTAAAATAGTTCTCATGGAAACTTATTTAGTTCCTAGGAGAACTAAATGTGATAGTTAGAAAGGAGTTAGTATGGATAAACCGATGTTAGTTTTTAAGCGTTTTGGTCACCAGATTCATTTGATGGTGCAAAAGGAAGCCAAACGTTGTGGTATTGAATTTATGGGTGGACCACAAGGTCAGGTTCTGCGTTTTTTAGATCAGTGTGAACAAAAAGAGAAACTGGTCTTGATTAAAGATATCGAGCAGGAACTAAATATTACCAAGTCTGTGGCGAGTAACTTGGTCAAGCGTATGGTGCAAAATGGTTTGGTGGAATTGGAGGCGAGTCCTGTCGATAAGCGGGCCAAGTTTGTTCGTTTGACGGACAAATCGCGTTCTCAGATGCAAGAAGTTAAGGCCTTCTTTGAACGCATTGACAACCAGTTGATGGCAGACATTGATGAAGATGAATTACTGATTTTTGAGAAAGTCCTCAATCAACTACAGGAAAATATCAAGAGAATAGGAGGAGAGAATGAAGAAATTAGCTAAACGAATTAGTAGAAAAGAATGGGGGATGATTTTACTAGCCATTCTCTTTACATGCTTTTCGGTCTATCTAGAGTTGGAAGTTCCGACCTATATCTCGAAAATCACGGATTTGCTGGGGACTCAAGGAACTAGTTTAGATGAGTTATGGCAACCAGCAGGTATGATGGTCGGAATGTCTTTTTTTGCCTTCTTGTCCGCAGTCGCAGTTGGATTTTTTGCATCCAGAGTGGCGGCTTCCTATACTAGTAGGCTGAGAAGTGATATTTTTAACCGAGTTTTGGATTACTCGCAGACAGAGATTAAGAAATTCTCTATTCCAAGTCTCCTAACTCGTACCACTAATGATATTACTCAAGTTCAGATGTTGATCACCATGGGCTTGCAAGTGGTTACGCGTGGTCCGATTATGGCTATCTGGGCTATAGGGAAGATTTTAGGCCATTCAGAATACTGGCTCTGGGCTGTTCTTGTGGCAGTGATTGTCAATGTTTTGATGACAACAGTTTTGATGACGCTAGCCTTTCCAAAACAGTCCTTGATTCAAAGTCTGACTGATAAACTGAATAGTATCACTCGGGAGAGTCTAACAGGTATTCGCGTTGTTCGTGCCTACAATGCTGAAAAGTACCAAGATGAAAAATTTGCAGCAGCAAATGATGAATTGACCCGTTTGAATTTGTTTGTCAACCGTCTCATGGCCATTTTGAATCCCATCATGATGGGGATTTCAAGTGGTTTGAGTGTGGCGATTTATTGGATTGGGGCCTATGTGATCAACGATGCTGCTCCTACAGCTCGTCTGCCTCTCTTTAGTGATATGGTTGTTTTCATGTCTTATGCCATGCAGGTTGTCATGGGATTCCTTCTCATGGGGGCGCTCTTCATCGTTCTTCCTCGAACTATGGTCTCTGCCAAGCGGATTAATCAGGTTCTAGATTTGCATTCTTCTATCCAAAATCCTGCTCAAGTGCAGTTGGCTGATGAAAATCTCAAAGGTCAGGTCGAATTTAAGGATGTGACCTTTCGCTATGCTGCAAATTCGGAGGCAGTTATCGAGCATGTTAGCTTTAGAGCAGAAGCTGGCCAAACAGTTGCCTTTATCGGCTCAACTGGTTCTGGTAAGTCAACTCTAGTCAATCTGATTCCACGTTTCTATGACGTATCAGCAGGAGAAATTCTAGTGGACGGAGTTAATGTTCAAGATTACGGTTTGGAAGATTTGCGCAACAAGGTTGGTTATATTCCACAAAAAGCTGTGCTCTTTTCTGGAGATGTCAAGGGCAATCTAGACTTTGGACGCAGCCAAGAAACACCACTTAGTGAGGAGGCTATGTGGCAGGCCTTGGAATTGGCCCAGTCTAAGAACTTTATCGAAGACAAGGAAGCGGGCTTAGAGTCAGAAGTAGCCCAAGGAGGAACCAACTTCTCAGGTGGACAAAGACAACGTTTGGCCATTGCGCGTGCCTTGGCTCGTAAGCCAGAAATCCTCATCTTTGATGACTCCTTCTCAGCCTTGGATTACAAGACAGATCGTGTCCTACGCCAAGAGCTAGCAGAGAAAACAAAATCTATGACCAAGCTCATCGTCGCACAGCGTATTTCAACCATTATGGATGCAGATTTGATTTTGGTCTTGGATCAAGGTAAAGTCGTGGGACAAGGCACCCACAAGGAACTTCTAGCTACCAACGAAGTTTACCAAGAAATTGCCTATTCACAATTATCGAAGGAGGAATTGGAACATGGAAAATAAAAAAATGTCGCTCTGGAAACAGAGTAAACCCTATCTTGTAGGTCTCCAGTTTGCCCTTCTGATAGCCTTTCTAGCAACAATTCTATCCAATATCATTACTGTATATGGTCCAACCCGTATCAAGGAAATGACCAATATTATTGCCAGTGGTCTAGAAACAAGTGTGGATGTCACGGCGGTTGCAGCCATTGGTAGTTTTTTGGCCGTCATCTATGTGATTGGACTCCTATCAAATTATTTGCAGGCCTTTCTGTTTACAACAGCTATTCAACGTTTTTCAGAGCGTTTGAGAAGAGCGATTGCAGAGAAAATTAATCGTCTTCCATTAGGGTATTTTGATGGACATTCTCAAGGAGATACCTTGTCTCGTGTGACTAATGACGTTGACACTGCAGCCCAGTCCCTCAATCAAAGTCTGGGGACAGTTCTTTCATCCACTTTATTGGTCGTGGCAGTTTTGGTGACCATGTTTGGGATGAACTGGATTTTAGCCTTAGTGACGGTTGTTTCAACTCTTATCGGTTTTGCTTTCGTGTCCGTTTTTATGGGCAAATCGCAGGGCTTCTTTAAGAGTCAGCAACAGGATTTGGCGGCTGTAAATGGTTATGTGGAGGAAATGTACTCTGGCCATAATGTGGTGACCAGTTACAATGCTATCGAGAGCACCAAAGAAGAATTTGCGACCTTAAACTATCGTCTGTATGACAGTATCTGGAAATCTCAGTTTATTTCAGGGATTATGATGCCGATTATGATGTTTATTGGGAACTTTAGCTATGCCCTAGTGATTATCGTTGGGGCAGCCTTGGCTCTGAATGGGCAGATTAGTATCGGGATTATTGTTGCCTTTATGGCCTACGTTCGTATCTTTTCTCAGCCTCTTTCACAAATTGCCCAAGGGATTACTAGTCTTCAGCAGGCTAGTGCAGCCATGGGACGTGTCTTCGAATTCCTAGCTGAAGAGGAAATGGAAGACGAATCCCATAAAGAAAGACAATTGATCGATATGAAAGGTCAAGTAGTCTTTGATCGAGTCTCCTTTAGTTACACACCAGAGCGAACCATTATCCATGACTTTTCTGCGACTGTTCATGCTGGTCAAAAGGTTGCGATTGTCGGACCGACAGGGGCTGGTAAGACAACCATTGTCAATCTTTTGATGAAGTTCTATGAGATTGATAAGGGAAGTATTCGCATTGATGGTGTGGATACCAAGGAGATAAAGCGTTCGGAAGTACACGATGCCTTTTCAATGGTATTGCAGGATACTTGGCTCTTTGAAGGAACCATTCGCGACAATCTCATCTATAACCAAACAGGTATTAGTGATGAGCGCGTGATTGAAGCCAGCAAGGCTGTAGGGATTCACCACTTTATCATGACTCTACCAGATGGTTACGATACCGTCTTGGATGATACAGTGACCTTGTCTGTCGGACAAAAACAACTCTTGACCATTGCTCGTGCTTTGCTGAAAGATGCGCTACTTCTAATTCTGGATGAGGCGACATCTTCGGTTGATACTCGTACTGAGGAATTGATCCAGAAAGCCATGGACCGATTGATGGAGGGAAGAACTTCCTTTGTCATCGCCCACCGCTTGTCAACTATCCGAAATGCTGATCTGATTCTTGTCATGAAAGATGGCAATATCATTGAGCAAGGCAATCATGATGAGTTGATGGCACAAGGAGGCTTCTACGCTGACCTTTATAACAGTCAATTTACAGAAGACGAAGCAGAAGAATAAACCCAAAGAAGGCTTGACGGCCTTCTTTTTCTGCACTATACTAGAAGACAAGTGCTTCCCTATAAGCAAAATTTGAGTAAGTGATGAGAAAATATATGAAAAATTATCAAGAATGGTATGGCCACGTTGCTAGTAACATTAAAAATAAGCCCTTTCTTCTGAGCTTGTTAAGAACTTTCAATCGGTTTATGACAGTAGTCATGCCTATAGTTTATTTAACCTTGTTAGTAATTACCTATCTCCAACAAGGACTTGGGAAGCAGGTCTTGATGTATGTGTTTGTCCCTGCGTCAGGCTTTGTGATTTTGTCCTTTCTTCGTAAGAAAATCAATGCCCCTAGGCCTTATGAGGAATGGGATATTAAACCCTTGCTTGACAGAGATAGTCCTGGTCAGTCAATGCCCAGTCGTCATGTCTTTTCAGCAACCATTATCTCCATGGCTTGCTTACATGCTAGTTTATCTGTAGGGGTTATCTTATTGGTCTTGTCAGCCCTCCTCGGTCTAGTGAGAGTCTCAGGTGGCGTGCATTATCTCAAGGATGTAGTAGTTGGTTATATTTGTGGCCTTGCGTGGGGTGTGCTTTTCTTTCTATTTTGAATTGTAAGTTAAGGTGGTCCTACAACCACTTACGGGTCTAAAGTAACCACTTGCTTTTTTGCTCTTGTTTTCTTATTTTGGCTTTGATATAGTAGAGTCAGAAAGGAGATGGAATGAAGTTACGAATCGAAATTGACAGCAATTTAGAGGAAACTGAAATTGTCATCAAGGCAGCGGCTTTGACAGATGAGATTGCGGATTTACAGCGCCTCTTGCACGAATCCAAGTCTCCTAGGTTGATTTTTTACAAGGGGACTGGTGAATATTATCTGGACTTATCGGAAATTCTCTTCTTTGAAACAGAGGGGAACAAGATTTATGCCCATACCCAGAAAGATGCCTACGAGGTTCGGCTTAAACTCTATGAGTTGGAGTCTATCCTGCCCCGTTATTTCAGTCGAGTATCCAAGTCGACCATTGCTAATATTCGGCAAGTTTACTCGGTTGACAAGTCCTTTTCAGGGACAGGAACTATTTCCTTTTATCAGACTCACAAGGAGGTTCACGTGTCGCGGTACTATCAATCCTTCCTAAAAGAAAATCTAAGAAACATGAGGTAAGAAGATGAAAAAGAAAGCATTTGGTATTGTGTTGCTAGTATTGGCAGCTTTAATATTATTACAAGGAAATTTTGGAATCCCTTCTCTGGGAGGGCACATTTGGCCTTTGATTGGTATTGGATTTTTTGCCTACCAATCAGTTGAGGCTTTGCTTCGTCGTCATCTGACTTCAGCAGTTTTTACAGCTCTAGTAGCCTTAATGATTGCAAATCATTTTTATAACATTTTGCCTATCCCAAATCAGTCTCTATTTTGGGCTAGTATCTTAGCAGTGCTAGGTGTTGGCTATCTCACTCACTCAAGTAAGTTTTGGAACGGGAAAAAATGGTGGTATGATGGGGAAAAGACCATTCTAACAGATAAGGAAGTTGCTTTTGGAAGTGGGACTTTCTATAAACAAGATCAAGATCTTGTAGAAGACCAAGTAGAAGTTGCTTTTGGAAATGCAAAAATCTACTATGACAATGCAGAGATGTTAGGCGATTTTGCAACTTTAAATATCGAAGTTGCTTTCGGGAATGCAACCGTCTATGTTCCACAACACTGGCGTGTCGATTTGAAAGTAGAAACATCCTTTGGTGCAGCCAAGGCAGACGCTCCTGTAGCGCCAACAAGCAAAACCTTGATTATTCGTGGGGAAGTGGCTTTTGGTAAACTTGGTGTTGTCTACGTCAAATAAAAAAATCTTCCAATTCCCTTGCAAAAATGAAGAAAGTGTGATAACATAGTACGGTATGTGGTGCTAGCACATCCGCTATATTAGATCTAATAGGAGGAAAACACAAATGGCTAAAGTATGTTACTTTACAGGTCGTAAGACTGTATCAGGAAACAACCGTTCACACGCGATGAACCAAACAAAACGTGCCGTAAAACCAAACCTTCAAAAAGTTACTGTACTTATCGATGGTAAACCTAAAAAAGTTTGGGCTTCAGCTCGTGCTTTGAAATCAGGTAAAGTTGAACGCGTTTAATAATAAAAGTAAGGAGACCTTAGGGTCTTTTTTCTTTTGTTGTGGGTATAAAATCATTTGAAAAACGGAGTAAATATCCGCTGATACAGTATTCTGCTTTTACACTTGGGCTGAAATATGATAAAATAGAGTATCAACTAGTTGAGGTAAAAAGGATGACTGTAAAAATTAATACAAAAGATGGTCAAATCGAACTAACAGATGAAGTGATTGCAACCGTCGTAGGTGGAGCAGCAACTGAGATTTTTGGTGTGGTCGGTATGGCTAGTAAAAATGCCCTCAAAGATAATTTCCAAGCCCTTCTAGGTAAGGAAAATTATTCCAAAGGTGTCGTCGTAAAGGCGGCCGAAGATGGCAGTATTGCAGTTGATGTATATACCGTGTTGAGCTACGGAACAAAGATTAGCGAAGTGTCAAAAAACATTCAAGAGCGTGTTCGTTTTAGCTTGGAAAACCAGCTTGGAATTACTGCTCAGACTGTAAATGTCTACATTCAAAATATCAAAGTTGTAGGAGAATAACCGTGTCAAAAATTACTACTAGCTTATTTCAAGAAATGGTGCAGGCTGCATCAACTCGCTTGAATAAGCAAGCTGAATATGTCAATTCATTAAACGTCTTTCCAGTTCCAGATGGAGATACTGGAACAAACATGGGAATGACCATTGAAAATGGAGCTAAAGAAGTTGCAGACAAGCCAGCTTCTACAGTTGGCGAGGTAGCGAGCATTCTTGCCAAAGGTCTTTTGATGGGTGCGCGTGGAAACTCAGGCGTTATTACGTCTCAGCTTTTCCGTGGATTTTCACAAGCCATCAAGGATAAAGACGAGTTAACAGGTCAAGACTTGGCTCTTGCCTTCCAATCAGGTGTAGAAGTTGCCTATAAGGCAGTGATGAAACCAGTTGAAGGAACGATTTTGACAGTTTCTCGTGGGGCTGCTATCGGTGCTAAGAAAAAGGCTGAGCAGACAGATGATGCTGTTGAAGTCATGCGCGCAGCCTTGGAAGGTGCTAAAACAGCTCTAGCTAAAACGCCAGACATGCTTCCAGTATTGAAAGAGGTTGGTGTTGTAGACTCAGGTGGTCAAGGACTGGTCTTCATCTACGAAGGTTTCCTTTCAGCCCTTACTGGCGAATATATTGCATCTGAGGATTTTGTAGCGACTCCTGCCAACATGAGTGAGATGATCAATGCAGAGCATCATAAGTCTGTGGCTGGTCACGTAGCGACTGAGGACATCACCTTTGGTTACTGTACTGAAATCATGGTAGCTCTTAAGCAAGGTCCAACCTATGCCAAAGATTTTGACTACGATGAATTCCGTAACTACTTGAATGAACTTGGAGACTCTCTTCTCGTTGTCAATGATGATGAAATCGTCAAAGTCCATGTCCATACAGAAGATCCAGGACTTGTTATGCAAGAAGGTCTTAAATACGGTAGCTTGGTCAAGGTAAAAGTTGACAATATGCGTAACCAACACGAAGCACAGGTTGAGAAAGAAGCTGCTCAAGTTAGCAAGCCAGCTGAAGAAAAAGAGTATGCTTTGATTGCTGTCGTTGCTGGTAAAGGTCTAGCAGATATCTTCCGTTCTCAAGGTGTGGATTATGTTATTGAAGGCGGTCAAACTATGAACCCTTCAACAGAAGACTTTATCAAGGCTGTTGAACAGGTCAACGCTCGTAACATCATCTTCCTACCAAACAACAAGAATATCTTCATGGCAGCTCAATCTGCAGCAGAAGTTTTGGAGCAACCAGCAGTAGTGGTAGAGGCTCGTACTCTTCCTCAAGGTTTGACAAGTCTTCTTGCCTTTGATCCAAGTAAGTCAATCGAAGAAAACCAAGAGCGTATGACTGCTGCTCTTAGCGATGTCGTTAGCGGAAGCGTCACAACAGCCGTTCGTGATACAACCATTGATGGCTTAGAAATCCATGAAAACGATAATCTTGGTATGGTGGATGGGAAAATCCTCGTGTCAAACCCTGACATGCACCAAACCTTGACAGAAACATTGAAACATATGTTGGATGAAGATAGTGAAATTGTAACCTTCTATGTTGGTGAAGACGGAAGTGAAGAACTTGCTAATGAAATTGCTCAAGAAATCGCAGAAGAATTCGAAGATATTGAAGTCGAGATTCACCAAGGCCAACAACCAGTTTACCCATACTTATTTAGTGTGGAATAAAAATTTAATAGATTAAAAAGAAAGTTGATTTTGCAACTTTCTTTTTTTATGACATTTGTCATATCTCCTCATGACAGAAGCTTCTAGTGATTCTACCTTCAAAGAATTATACTAGATGTATCAAGTGGAGGAAGAAAAAATGAAACATAAAGTAATTGTCGCAATGAGTTTAGTAGCAGCAGGAGTCATGACTTATCTCATGTTTTCAGGATTGGATGAAGGTTTCTATCATTTTCCTTGGGAGCTATTTGCAGGATTTGGAATGATGTCCTGGCTTATCCGAGAAGGTTTGAAATTAGTCTCAGATGTGAAAAAGGAGTTTGAAAAATGAAAAAAGCGTTTCTCTATCTTTTTATTGGACTATCACTAGTGGTATGGTTGGTAGAAATGTTTACAGGTTGGTTTGATCAAGCCTTCCTTCACCAAGCCATTCGCGGTGCCTGGAGACTAGGATTTATGATTTTTATCGCCTTTCCTATGGGAAAGGAGTGGCTGAAAGGAGAATATCATGAACATGATTAAGGTAGAAAGCCTAAATAAAAACATCAAGGGCAAGGCTATTTTGAAGGATATTTCCTTTGAGGTAGCTGAAGGTGAATGCGTCGCCTTGATTGGGCCCAATGGTGCCGGGAAGACCACACTCTTGGACTGTCTGCTTGGAGATAAACTGGTCACAAGCGGTCAAGTATCCATCCAAGGCTTGTCAGTGACGAGTTCTCAGTTAGACTATATTAGAGGTTATCTGCCTCAAGAAAATGTCATCGTTCAGAAATTAAAGGTCAAAGAGTTGATTGCTTTCTTTCAAAGCATTTACTCAAATCCCTTGAGCAATCAGGAAATCGATCAACTATTGCAGTTTGGCAAGCAACAAAAAGAACAATTGGCAGAAAAATTGTCAGGTGGGCAAAAGCGTCTCTTCTCTTTTGTCTTGACCTTGATTGGGCGACCAAAGCTAGTCTTTTTAGATGAACCAACTGCGGCCATGGATACTTCAACCCGTCAACGCTTTTGGGAAATTGTTCAGGAGCTAAAAGCTAAGGGAGTTACCATTCTCTATTCGTCCCATTATATCGAAGAGGTAGAGCATACAGCGGACCGAATCTTGGTCTTGAATAAGGGAGAGTTGATTCGCGATACAACACCTCTAGCCATGCGCAGTGAGGAGATTGAAAAGCACTTTATCCTTCCTCTAGCATACAAGGAAGTCGTTGAGCAGTCTAACTTGGTTGAAAACTGGTCACAAAAACAAGATGCTTTGCAAGTAGTTACACGTGAAGCGGATGCTTTTTGGCAACTGTTAGTGCAAGCAGGATGTAGGATTCAAGAAATTGAAGTCAATAATCGTAGCTTGTTGGATACAATCTTTGAAGAAACACAGAAGGGAGATGACTAAGATGAAACGATGGATCGCACTAAACAAGATAGAATTTCTATTGACCAAACGACAATTAGTAACTTATCTATTGTCAGTAGGGATGCCGACGGCCTTCTATTTATTCTTTTCAGGCATGTACCAGGATACACCAGATGGGCCAGCTAATTTTATGCGTGACTACCTCATCTCTATGACGGCCTTTTCCATGATGTCGACAGCCATGTTTTCATTTCCAGCTGTCTTACATACCGATAAAATCAACAACTGGCAGAAAACATTGCGCCATACTCCAGTAAATATGGTAGAATATTATCTATCAAAGATAACAAGTATGATGGTTGATTATTTGGTTTCAATCTTGGTTGTTTTCTCAGTTGGGCACTTGGTTAGAGGTGTGGATATGCCTCTAGGAAGCTGGATTGGGGCTGCGCTCTTGCTGATAGTAGGAAGTGTAGCTTTTGTAGCGCTTGGCTTGACCTTGACACTCTTGCCTTCTAGTCAGCTGATGTCTGTCGTGGGAAATCTTCTCTATCTAGGCTTGGCTGTTTTAGGCGGACTCTGGATGCCCATCTCTTTATTTCCAGACTGGATGCAAGCAATCGGGAAGTGCCTACCAACTTATCAGTTGATGGAGTTGCTCAAGACCTTCTTAAACGAGGATGGCATCAATTTATCAGCAACAGTTTATCTACTTGTTTTTTCAACAGTTTTGTTTGGTTTGACCATTTACCTTCAAGGTCATAAGGAGAATGCTTAATGCTTGAAAGACTGAAAAGCATAGACTATATGTATTGGGCCAGTTTGATTTTTATGGTTTTTCCCATCGTTCCTGTAGTGACTGGGGAGCTACCTAGCTGGCATTTGTTGATTGATATTCTATTTGTGGTGGCTTACTTAGGCGTTTTAACCACCAAGAGTCAGCGCTTATCCTGGCTCTGTTGGGTTATCATGCTAGCCTATGTAGCTGGGAATACCGCCTTTGTTGGTGTAAATTATATCTGGTTCTTCTTTTTCCTTGCCAATCTCTTAATTTATCATTTCGGCGTACGTAGTTTTAATTCTTTACATGTCCGGACTTTTCTCCTTGCTCAAGTCCTTGTTGTGGGGCAACTGTTGATTTTTCAGGAAGTTGAAGTTGAGTTTCTAGTCTACCTACTTGGAATTCTCACTTTTATCGATTTAATGACTTTTGGCTTGGTTCGGATTCGTATTGTGGAGGATTTGAAAGAAGCTCAGGCTAAGCAAAATGCCCAGATAAATCTATTGCTTGCTGAAAATGAACGTAGTCGTATCGGTCAGGATTTGCATGATAGCTTGGGACATACCTTTGCTATGTTGAGTGTCAAGACAGATTTAGCCTTGCAGTTATTTCAGATGGAGGCTTATCCACAGGTGGAAAAGGAATTAAAAGACATTCACCAGATCAGTAAGGATTCCATGAATGAAGTGCGAACCATTGTGGAAAATCTTAAGTCTAGAACTTTGACATCCGAACTAGAGACTGTGAAAAAGATGCTAGAGATTGCTGGAATTGAGGTGGAAACGGCTAATCAACTAGATACCGCTAGCCTTACTCAGGAATTGGAGTCAACGACTTCCATGATTTTGCTTGAGTTAGTGACCAATATCATCAAGCATGCTAAAGCGTCTAAAGTCTACTTAAAATTAGAACGGACAGAGAAAGAACTCATTCTAACAGTGAGAGATGATGGCTGTGGCTTTACTTCTATAAAGGGGGATGACCTCCATACAGTTCGAGATCGTGTTCTTCCATTTTCGGGAGAAGTAAAGGTAATTAGTCAGAAACAACCGACAGAAGTTCAGGTTCGACTACCTTATAAGGAGAGAAACTAGATGAAAGTATTAGTCGCAGAAGATCAAAGTATGTTGCGAGATGCCATGTGCCAGTTGCTCACGCTTCAACCGGATGTGGAGTCTGTCATTCAAGCCAAGAATGGGCAAGAAGCAATCCAACTATTAGAAAG
This sequence comes from Streptococcus mitis, assembly GCF_002096895.1. Taxonomy (GTDB): domain Bacteria; phylum Bacillota; class Bacilli; order Lactobacillales; family Streptococcaceae; genus Streptococcus; species Streptococcus mitis_AH. Next base: position 263,860 of record NZ_NCVI01000020.1, read on the forward strand.
GGAGTCTGTAGATATCGCCATCCTTGACGTAGAAATGCCTGTTAAGACAGGTCTTGAAGTCTTGGAGTGGATACGAGCAGAAAATCTAGAAACAAAGGTGGTTGTGGTGACGACCTTCAAGCGTCCTGGGTATTTTGAACGTGCGGTCAAGGCTGGAGTAGATGCTTATGTATTAAAAGAAAGAAACATTGCAGACCTCATGCAAACCTTGCACACTGTCCTCGAAGGGCGCAAGGAGTATTCTCCTGAATTGATGGAAGTGGTGATGACGCATCCCAATCCGTTGACAGAACAAGAAATCGCAGTTTTAAAGGGAATCGCTCAGGGTTTCTCTAACCAAGAAATTGCAGATCAACTTTATTTATCAAACGGAACAGTCCGAAACTATGTCACCAATATTCTTTCGAAACTAGATGCTGGTAATCGAACAGAGGCAGCTAATATCGCGAAAGAATCTGGTTGGTTGTGATGATATAATATTTTTTGAACATTATGTGCTAAAATTGATGGGATTGAATGGAACAATACTAACTTTAGGAGGGTGGGATTCCTCCTTTTTCTTTTTTTGGGGAGCACTAAAAAAGAGCTAAAATTAACAATAAAAAAGAAAAATATCTTGACAACCAAGGGAAAATTTTGTTACAATAATAGACGGTACTTTTTACTTTTGGTCTCTCAAGAGTGTACAGGGACGTGCTGACAAATGTTGCAAAAGTACACACAGATGATAGCTGTCACCAAGTGTATCGTCACCAAAAATAAAAAAACACAGGAGAATGTAGATGCCTACAATTAACCAATTGGTTCGCAAACCGCGTAAATCAAAAGTAGAAAAATCTAAATCACCAGCTTTGAACGTTGGTTACAACAGTCATAAAAAAGTTCAAACAAATGTTTCTTCACCACAAAAACGTGGTGTTGCAACTCGTGTTGGAACAATGACACCTAAAAAACCTAACTCAGCCCTTCGTAAATTCGCTCGTGTACGTTTGAGCAACCTTATCGAAGTTACTGCCTACATCCCAGGTATCGGACACAACTTGCAAGAGCACAGCGTGGTGCTTCTTCGTGGTGGACGTGTAAAAGACCTTCCAGGGGTACGTTACCATATCGTCCGTGGTGCACTTGATACTGCAGGTGTTAACGATCGTAAACAAGGCCGTTCTAAATACGGTACTAAACGTCCAAAAGCATAAGGAAAGGGGATAAAGAGAAATGAGTCGTAAAAATAGAGCTCCAAAACGTGACGTATTGCCAGATCCGCTTTACAATTCACAACTAGTTACTCGTCTTATCAACCGCGTTATGCTTGATGGTAAACGTGGTACAGCTGCTTCAATCGTTTACGGTGCCTTTGAGCAAATCAAAGAAGCTACTGGAAACGATGCACTTGAAGTATTTGAAACAGCTATGGAAAACATCATGCCTGTACTTGAAGTACGTGCACGTCGTGTTGGTGGTTCTAACTACCAAGTCCCAGTTGAAGTTCGTCCAGAACGTCGTACAACACTTGGACTTCGTTGGTTGGTAACAATCGCTCGCCTTCGTGGTGAACACACAATGCAAGACCGTCTTGCAAAAGAAATCTTGGACGCTGCTAACAACACTGGTGCAGCTGTTAAGAAACGTGAAGACACTCACCGTATGGCTGAAGCTAACCGTGCATTCGCACACTTCCGTTGGTAAAATCATGATGCTAGGAACGGTAAGGATGCAAGGTGAAAATAGAAAACTGACGCAGTATTCGACGAATACAAGGAAGTTTATCTTTTTCACACAGCATCCCGTTCCGGCTCAAATCGGCTAATTAACTTTAGCCCGAGTTCAATTCAACTTGTAAATCTACAAGTTGAAACCAACAATAGCATGAAAACATTGAGAACGGGTAGGTCCTGCCTATCCGTTTTTATTAAAATCATGTTATAATAGAATAGAAATCAAAAATAAATAGGAGAAACAAACCTCATGGCACGCGAATTTTCACTTGAAAAAACTCGTAATATCGGTATCATGGCTCACGTCGATGCTGGTAAAACAACAACTACTGAGCGTATTCTTTACTACACTGGTAAAATCCACAAAATCGGTGAAACTCACGAAGGTGCGTCACAAATGGACTGGATGGAGCAAGAGCAAGAACGTGGTATCACTATCACATCTGCTGCGACAACAGCTCAATGGAACAACCACCGCGTAAACATTATCGACACACCAGGACACGTGGACTTCACAATCGAAGTACAACGTTCTCTTCGTGTATTGGATGGTGCTGTTACCGTTCTTGACTCACAATCAGGTGTTGAGCCTCAAACTGAAACAGTTTGGCGTCAAGCAACTGAGTATGGAGTTCCACGTATCGTATTTGCCAACAAAATGGACAAAATCGGTGCTGACTTCCTTTACTCTGTAAGCACACTTCACGATCGTCTTCAAGCAAATGCACACCCAATCCAATTGCCAATCGGTTCTGAAGATGACTTCCGTGGTATCATCGACTTGATCAAGATGAAAGCTGAAATCTATACTAACGACCTTGGTACAGATATCCTTGAAGAAGACATCCCAGCTGAATACCTTGACCAAGCTCAAGAATACCGTGAAAAATTGATCGAAGCAGTTGCTGAAACTGACGAAGAATTGATGATGAAATACCTCGAAGGTGAAGAAATCACTAACGAAGAATTGAAAGCTGGTATCCGTAAAGCGACTATCAACGTTGAATTCTTCCCAGTATTGTGTGGCTCTGCCTTCAAGAACAAAGGTGTTCAATTGATGCTTGATGCGGTTATTGACTACCTTCCAAGCCCACTTGACATCCCAGCGATCAAAGGTATCAACCCAGATACAGATGAAGAAGAAACTCGTCCAGCATCTGATGAAGAGCCATTTGCAGCTCTTGCCTTCAAGATCATGACAGACCCATTCGTAGGTCGTTTGACATTCTTCCGTGTTTACTCAGGTGTTCTTCAATCAGGTTCATACGTATTGAACACTTCTAAAGGTAAACGTGAGCGTATCGGACGTATCCTTCAAATGCACGCCAACAGCCGTCAAGAAATTGACACTGTTTACTCAGGTGATATCGCTGCTGCCGTTGGTTTGAAAGATACTACAACTGGTGACTCATTGACAGATGAAAAAGCTAAAATCATTCTTGAGTCAATCAACGTTCCAGAACCAGTTATCCAATTGATGGTTGAGCCAAAATCTAAAGCTGACCAAGACAAGATGGGTATCGCCCTTCAAAAATTGGCTGAAGAAGATCCAACATTCCGCGTTGAAACAAACGTTGAAACTGGTGAAACAGTTATCTCTGGTATGGGTGAGCTTCACCTTGACGTCCTTGTTGACCGTATGCGTCGTGAGTTCAAAGTTGAAGCAAACGTAGGTGCTCCTCAAGTATCTTACCGTGAAACATTCCGCGCTTCTACTCAAGCACGTGGATTCTTCAAACGTCAGTCTGGTGGTAAAGGTCAATTCGGTGATGTATGGATTGAATTTACTCCAAACGAAGAAGGTAAAGGATTCGAATTCGAAAACGCAATCGTCGGTGGTGTGGTTCCTCGTGAATTTATCCCAGCGGTTGAAAAAGGTTTGGTAGAATCTATGGCTAACGGTGTACTTGCAGGTTACCCAATGGTTGACGTTAAAGCTAAGCTTTACGATGGTTCATACCACGATGTCGACTCATCTGAAACTGCCTTCAAGATTGCGGCTTCACTTGCTCTTAAAGAAGCTGCTAAATCAGCACAACCAGCTATCCTTGAGCCAATGATGCTTGTAACAATCACTGTTCCAGAAGAAAACCTTGGTGATGTTATGGGTCACGTAACTGCTCGTCGTGGACGTGTAGATGGTATGGAAGCACACGGTAACAGCCAAATCGTTCGTGCTTACGTTCCACTTGCTGAAATGTTCGGTTACGCAACAGTTCTTCGTTCTGCATCTCAAGGACGTGGTACATTCATGATGGTATTTGACCACTACGAAGATGTACCTAAGTCAGTACAAGAAGAAATCATTAAGAAAAACAAAGGTGAAGACTAATCAGTCTTCACTCTAGAAGGAAGTCACTTAGTGGCTTCCTTTTTTGTATAGTTATTATAAATTTCATTAACTCCGCAAACGTGCAGTGCACTCAAAAAATTTCATATAAAAATGAGTTAAAGAAATTTGCGAAAGAAATTTACAACATAAATGATAATAAATTGCTAAAGAATATAAATTACCTTTTAAAACTTATAAAAACAATAATAATATTCATAAATAAATGTCAAAATAGAAAATTCAGAAAATTTCTTCTTTTCTCTTGAAAAATTTTGAAAAAATGGTATGATAGTAACAAGTTATTTTTAAGAGAAGAGAAAGGGGAACAATGGAGAAAATCAGTTTAGAATCTCCTAAGACGGGGTCGGACCTAGTTTTGGAAACACTTCGTGATTTAGGAATTGATACCATCTTTGGTTATCCTGGTGGTGCGGTCTTGCCTTTTTATGATGCGATATATAATTTTAAAGGCATTCGCCACATTCTAGGGCGCCATGAGCAAGGTTGTTTGCATGAAGCTGAAGGTTATGCCAAATCAACTGGAAAGTTGGGTGTTGCCGTCGTCACTAGTGGACCGGGAGCAACAAATGCCATTACAGGGATTGCAGATGCCATGAGCGATAGTGTTCCCCTTTTGGTCTTTACAGGTCAGGTAGCGAGAGCAGGGATTGGGAAAGATGCCTTTCAGGAGGCAGACATTGTGGGAATTACCATGCCAATCACTAAGTACAATTACCAAGTTCGTGAGACAGCTGATATCCCTCGAATCATTACGGAAGCTGTCCATATCGCAACTACAGGTCGACCGGGGCCAGTTGTAATTGACCTACCTAAAGACGTATCTGCTTTGGAAACAGACTTCATCTATTCACCAGAAGTAAATTTGCCAAGCTATCAGCCAACTCTTGAACCAAATGATATGCAAATCAAGAAAATCTTGAAGCAATTATCTAAGGCTAAAAAGCCAGTCTTGCTGGCTGGTGGTGGGATTAGCTACGCTGAGGCTGCAGCAGAATTAAATGAGTTTGCAGAACGCTATCAAATTCCAGTGGTAACCAGCCTTTTGGGGCAAGGAACGATAGCAACGAGTCATCCACTCTTCCTTGGAATGGGAGGGATGCACGGGTCGTTCGCAGCAAATATTGCCATGACGGAAGCTGATTTTATGATCAGTATTGGTTGCCGTTTTGATGACCGCTTGACGGGGAATCCAAAGACTTTTGCTAAGAATGCTAAGGTTGCCCACATTGATATTGATCCAGCCGAGATTGGCAAGATTATCAGTGCTGATATTCCAGTAGTTGGAGATGCTAAAAAAGCCTTGCAAATGTTGCTGGCCGAACCAACAGTTCATAACAATACTGAAAAATGGATTGAAAAAGTCACTAAAGACAAGAACCGCGTTCGTTCTTATGATAAGAAAGAGCGTGTGGTTCAGCCGCAAGCTGTTATTGAACGAATTGGTGAATTGACGAATGGAGATGCCATTGTGGTAACAGACGTTGGTCAACACCAAATGTGGACAGCCCAGTATTATCCCTACCAAAATGAACGTCAGTTAGTGACTTCAGGTGGTTTGGGAACGATGGGATTTGGAATTCCAGCAGCAATCGGTGCCAAAATTGCTAACCCAGATAAGGAAGTAGTCTTGTTTGTTGGGGATGGTGGTTTCCAAATGACTAACCAGGAATTGGCTATTTTGAACATTTACAAGGTGCCAATCAAGGTTGTTATGCTGAACAACCACTCACTTGGAATGGTTCGCCAGTGGCAGGAATCCTTCTATGAAGGTAGAACGTCTGAGTCGGTCTTTGATACCCTTCCTGATTTCCAATTGATGGCACAGGCATATGGCATTAAAAACTATAAGTTTGACAATCCTGAGACCTTGGCTCAAGACCTTGAAGTTATCACTGAGGATGTTCCTATGCTAATCGAGGTAGATATTTCTCGTAAGGAACAGGTGTTACCAATGGTACCAGCTGGTAAGAGTAATCATGAGATGTTGGGGGTGAAGTTCCATGCGTAGAATGTTAACAGCAAAACTACAGAATCGTTCAGGAGTCCTCAATCGCTTTACAGGTGTCCTATCTCGTCGTCAGGTTAATATCGAAAGTATCTCTGTTGGAGCAACAGAAGATCCGAATGTATCGCGGATCACCATTATTATTGATGTTGCTTCTCATGATGAAGTGGAGCAAATCATCAAACAGCTCAATCGTCAGATTGATGTGATTCGCATTCGTGATATTACAGACAAGCCTCATTTGGAGCGCGAGGTAATTTTGGTTAAGATGTCAGCGCCAGCTGAGAAGCGAGCTGAGATTCTAGCGATTATTCAACCTTTCCGTGCAACGGTGGTAGACGTAGCCCCAAGCTCAATTACCATTCAGATGACAGGAAATGCTGAAAAGAGCGAAGCTCTATTGCGAGTCATTCGACCATACGGTATTCGTAATATTGCTCGTACGGGTGCAACTGGATTTACCCGCGATTAATACTCTTCGAAAATCAAATTCAAATCACGTCAGCTTTGCCTTGCCGTACTCAAGTACAGCCTGCGGCTAGCTTCCTAGTTTGCTCTTTGATTTTCATTGAGTAAAAAATAACTTAAATTTGTTAAACTAGCCTAAAAGGCAATAAATAATAGAAAAGAGAGAAAAACTATGCCAGTTCAAATGGAATACGAAAAAGATGTTAAAGTAGCAGCACTTGACGGTAAAAAAATCGCCGTTATCGGTTATGGTTCGCAAGGACATGCGCATGCTCAAAACTTGCGTGATTCAGGCCGTGATGTCATTATCGGTGTACGTCCAGGTAAATCTTTTGACAAAGCAAAAGAAGATGGATTTGACACTTACACAGTAGCAGAAGCAACTAAATTAGCTGACGTTATCATGATTTTGGCACCAGACGAAATCCAACAAGAATTGTACGAAGCAGAAATCGCTCCAAACTTGGAAGCTGGAAATGCAGTTGGATTTGCCCATGGTTTCAACATCCACTTTGAATTTATCAAAGTTCCTGCAGACGTAGATGTCTTCATGTGTGCTCCGAAAGGACCAGGACACTTGGTACGTCGTACTTACGAAGAAGGATTTGGTGTACCAGCTCTTTACGCAGTATACCAAGATGCAACAGGAAATGCGAAAAACATTGCTATGGACTGGTGTAAAGGTGTTGGAGCTGCACGTGTAGGTCTTCTTGAAACAACATACAAAGAAGAAACTGAAGAAGATTTGTTTGGTGAACAAGCTGTACTTTGTGGTGGTTTGACTGCCCTTATCGAAGCAGGTTTCGAAGTCTTGACAGAAGCAGGATACGCTCCAGAATTGGCTTACTTTGAAGTTCTTCACGAAATGAAATTGATCGTTGACTTGATCTACGAAGGTGGATTCAAGAAAATGCGTCAATCAATTTCAAACACTGCTGAGTACGGTGACTATGTATCAGGTCCTCGTGTAATTACTGAGCAAGTTAAAGAAAACATGAAAGCTGTCTTGGCTGATATCCAAAATGGTAAATTTGCAAATGACTTTGTAAACGACTATAAAGCTGGACGTCCAAAATTGACTGCTTACCGTGAACAAGCAGCTAACCTTGAAATTGAAAAAGTTGGTGCGGAATTGCGTAAAGCAATGCCTTTCGTTGGTAAAAACGACGATGATGCATTCAAAATTTATAACTAATTGATAGAAATTAAGGTGAAGGCGAGTTGGGGGACTAACTCGCTTTTATAATCAATTCATCTCTCTTTTTAAGAGGATGGATTGAGATAATACTCAATGAAAATCAAAGAGCAAACTAGGAAGCTAGCCGTAGACTGCTCAAAGCACTGCTTTGAGGTTGTAGATAAGACTGACGAAGTCAGCTCAAAACACTGTTTTGAGGTTGTGGATAGAACTGACGAAGTCAGTAACCATACCTAATCCAAGGTGAAGTTGACGTAGTTTGAAGAGATTTTTGAAGAGTATAAGTATGAAATAGTCTAGGAGAAAAAGATGTTAAGTTCAAAAGATATCATCAAGGCTCATAAGGTCTTGAACGGTGTGGTTGTGAATACACCGCTTGATTATGACCACTATTTATCGGAGAAGTATGGTGCTAAGATTTATTTGAAAAAGGAAAATGCCCAACGTGTTCGTTCTTTTAAAATCCGTGGTGCCTATTATGCCATTTCCCAGCTCAGCAAGGAAGAGCGTGAACGTGGAGTAGTCTGCGCTTCTGCGGGGAATCATGCTCAGGGCGTTGCCTATACTTGTAATGAAATGAAAATTCCTGCAACTATCTTTATGCCCATTACTACTCCGCAACAAAAAATTGGTCAAGTTCGCTTTTTTGGTGGGGACTTCGTGAGCATTAAACTAGTTGGAGATACCTTTGATGCCTCAGCTAAAGCAGCTCAAGAATTTACACTCTCTGAAAACCGTACCTTTATTGATCCCTTTGATGATGCCCATGTTCAAGCTGGTCAAGGGACAGTTGCTTATGAGATTTTAGAAGAAGCTCGAAAAGAATCGATTGATTTCGATGCTGTTTTGGTCCCTGTTGGAGGCGGAGGTCTCATTGCTGGAGTTTCGACTTATATCAAGGAAACAAGTCCAGAGATTGAAGTCATTGGGGTAGAGGCTAATGGAGCGCGTTCCATGAAGGCTGCCTTTGAAGCTGGTGGGCCTGTCAAACTCAAGGAAATTGACAAATTTGCGGATGGGATTGCTGTTCAAAAGGTAGGTCAGTTGACCTATGAGGCAACTCGTCAACATGTTCAAACTTTGGTAGGTGTCGATGAGGGATTGATTTCTGAAACCTTGATTGATCTCTACTCTAAGCAAGGGATTGTCGCAGAACCTGCTGGAGCGGCTAGTATCGCCTCTTTAGAGGTTTTAGCTGAATATATCAAGGGGAAAACCATTTGTTGTATCATTTCTGGAGGAAATAATGACATTAACCGTATGCCAGAAATGGAAGAGCGTGCCTTGATTTATGATGGGATTAAGCATTACTTTGTGGTCAATTTTCCACAGCGTCCAGGGGCCTTACGTGAGTTTGTAAATGATATCTTGGGGCCAAATGATGATATCACACGTTTTGAGTATATCAAACGAGCTAGCAAGGGGACAGGACCAGTATTGATTGGGATTGCCTTGGCAGATAAGCATGATTATGCAGGTTTGATTCGTCGAATGGAAGGGTTTGATCCATCTTATATTAACTTAAATGGTAATGAAACGCTCTATAATATGCTTGTCTGAGGACTAATAAAAAAATATCATATTATTTGCACAACAGATGTATAGGTGCTATAATGAGGGTGAAGAAAGGGGGCGATTCCTATGGACTTAGGAAATCGATTACGCTATTTCTATCTCAATTCATTATAGTACCTATGTTTTTTGATTTGGTTTATAGTAAGGGAGTAAAATTACTTATTATATTTAAGGAGTATTTTTGAAATCCACTATTTTATATATAGCTAATATGAATTTTGGCTAAATATAATAGGAGTTAGAAAAAATAATCAATACTAATGAGAAACCTTATAATGAACTGACTGAGAAGAGTGATGAGATACTAAGAAGATAAAAACAGTAGAAAATGTTGAAAGATAGGATACAATTGTTTTCTGACTACTTATCTTTTAATGATGTAGGAGAAACAAAAGGAATCTTGATAAAGTAAATAAATAGTACCAGTTTAGCAAGTGAAAAGTGCTTATACAGACAGGAAGAAAGTCGCAGAAGGAGAAGAAAAAGAATAGTTAGAAATAGTCTGGAGAGAAAGTCTTCCGCTATTAGGAATGTCCTTTTAAAGTTGGATAAATAGAATAAAGTTGAAGATAAAACCTGTCTAACCTATCAAGAACTGGTATTTGAGAATATGAATATTCTTACAAATAAAAGAGTTAATAATGCAATTATTTTAAAGGCGTTTACTAATGGTTTATAGCAAGCAAAAACCTATATATTATCGGCTTTAATAAGATAGCAATAGAAATATAATTCATTATTTTATTGAATATATGTTTTTTTATTGACAAAAGACATAAAAACGTATACAATTAAATATCGTAAAGAAGAAAATAGGAGAAGGACATGGCTAAGTCAAACTTTGAAAAAGTAGAATCAGTTGTTGGCTGGGTTCGTGATAAGAAAATCACAGGCTACCGTATCTCTAAAGAAACGAATGCGCGTGAAATGTCTATCATTGCTCTAGCGCAGGGGCGTGCAAAAGTAAAAAATATTTCGTTTGAAACGGCTCTAGGTTTAATTGATTTCTATGATAAAAATCATGAAAAATTTGAAGATTAATCTTTGGATAATGGCGGATTCTTGAATAGGGTCTGCCTTTTCATTTTGATACTCAATGAAAATCAAAGAGCAAACTAGGAAGTTAGCTGTAGGTTGCTCAAAACACTGTTTTGAGGTTGCAGATAGAGCTGACGTGGTTTGAAGAGATTTTCGAAGAGTATAAGGACAGCAAAAAGACTGCACGGTTGATGCAGCCTTTTCTTTTTATTTGAGATAGCGTTGAAGGAACTCTTTTGTTCGGTCTTCTTTAGGATTGGTGAAGAGGTCTTCTGGTTTACCTTCTTCAGCAATCACTCCCTTATCCATAAAGATAACACGGTGAGAGACATCGCGGGCGAATTCCATTTCGTGAGTTACAACAATCATGGTCAAGCCTTCCTGGGCTAAATCCTGCATGATTTTGAGGACTTCTCCAACCATTTCTGGATCGAGAGCTGATGTTGGTTCATCAAAGAGAATAGCGTCAGGATTCATGGAAAGGGCACGAGCGATGGCCACACGTTGTTTTTGACCACCTGAGAGTTGTTTTGGTTTCGCTTGCCAGTAGCGTTCTCCCATGCCGACCTTTTCTAGGTTTTCTTTGGCAATCTTTTCAGCTTCTGTACGTTCACGTTTAAGGACAGTTGTCTGAGCGACGATTGTGTTTTCAAGAACGTTTAGATTTTCAAAGAGGTTAAAGGATTGGAACACCATTCCCAATTTTTCACGGTATTGCGTGAGGTCATAGCCTTTTTCGAAGACGTTTTGTCCATGATAAAGGATTTGTCCATCAGTTGGCGTTTCAAGGAGGTTAATGGAGCGTAGGAAGGTTGATTTTCCGCTTCCAGAGCTTCCGATGATAGAGATTACCTCTCCCTTGTGGACAGTGAGTGAAATGTCTTTTAGCACTTCGTTTTGTCCATAGGATTTTTTGAGGTGTTTAATTTCAAGGATTGCTTGTGTCATTATTTCAAATCCTCCGTTTGCATTTGGTTAGCACCTGTAGTATAGGTATCCATGTCCATGCGGCGTTCGATGAAGCGTAGGATACGTGTTACGGTGAAGGTGAGGACAAAGTAAATCACTGCGATGATTGTAAATGTCTGGAAGTATTGATAGGTTTGCGTCGCCACGGTATTTCCTGAGAAATAAAGTTCAACAACAGAGATAACGTTCAATACAGATGTATCTTTGATATTGATGACAAATTCATTACCAGTTGCTGGCAGGATGTTACGGACTACTTGAGGTAGGACAATCTTACGCATGGTTTGGTTATGAGTCATACCAAGAGCAGTAGCGGCTTCAAATTGTCCCTTGTCAACTGCTAGGATACCACCACGGACGATTTCAGTCATGTAGGCACCGGTGTTGATCGAAACGATGAAGATAGCAGCTAGTGTACGGTCAAGGTTGATACCGAAAGCTTGGGCAGTTCCATAGTAGATAACCATCGATTGAACAATCATTGGTGTACCACGGAAGATTTCAATATAGACATTGAGAATCCAGCCGACTAGTTTTTGTAGGCCATAAATGGCTTTATTCTCAGATAGAGGAGCAGTACGGAAGACACCAATGGCAAGTCCAATAATGAGACCTGTGATGGTTCCGACGATAGAGATTAAAAGAGTGACACCAGCACCACGCAAGAGTTGTTGCCAGTTTTCAGAAAGAATTTTAGCGACTTGACTAAAGAAACTACTGCTAGTCTCTTCAGTTGTTGTAGCTTCGGCAGGTTGTTCCTTGATCATACGATCCATCAAGGCAACTTGATCGTCTTTTGAAATGGTTTCAATGCTGGCATTGATTTGGCTAATACGGTTGTCATCTTTACGAAGTCCGATGGCGATAGCTGTATCTTCTTCTCCAGTTTTGAAACCTGGTTCTACTTGAACCATCTTGAACTTAGAGTTAGCAGCTTCGGCAGTCAGAGCTTCTGGACGTTCAGAAACATAGGCATCGATGACACCAGCCTCAAGAGCTTGGCGCATTTGAGCGAAGTCTCCCATGGCAGTTTCTTTTTTAGCACCTGGGATTTGACCAATCAAGTCATAAAGATAGACACCTTGTTGAGAAGTAATTTTTGCACCGTTAAAGTCATCCAAAGATTTTGCGTTTGCATAAGTAGAATCTTTTTTGACAAGCAAAACTGGTTCGCTAGTGTAGTAACTGCTTGAAAATGCAATTTCTTGTTTGCGTTCGGCAGTAGGACTCATACCTGCGATAATCATGTCAATCTTACCAGAAGTAAGGGCAGGAACTAGACCTTCCCACTTTGTTTTAACAACCAAAGGTTCTTTACCTAAGTCCTTAGCGATTTTCTTGGCGATTTGAACATCGTATCCGTTAGCATACTGGTTAGTCCCATCGATTTTGACAGCCCCATTGCTATCATCATCCTGAGTCCAGTTAAAGGGAGCATATGCTGCTTCCATCCCGATGCGTAAATATTCATCGGCTTGGGCAACATTGACAAGTCCCAGCATCAGCAAGAGACTTGTGAAAATAGATAAGTATATTTTTCTCATGATTTCTCCTATTTCTAATCTATTAAAAAATAACTGTCTCCTATTTTATCGAAAAAAACTCTATTTTTCAACATAGGTAAGCCCTTACTTATGAAAAAATGATATAATGATAGCAAAGATAAAAAAGGGGACTTAGTTGATGAAAAAAACTTTTTTCTTGCTGTTATTTTGTTTGTTTTGTATGTTTCCACTCTCGGTTTTTGCCATTGATTTTAAGATAAACTCTTATCAAGGAGATTTGTATATTCATGCAGACAATACGGCAGAATTTAGACAGAAGATAGTTTACCAGTTTGAGGAGGACTTTAAGGGGCAAATCGTGGGACTTGGACGTGCTGGCAAGATGCCTAGCGGATTTGAGATAGATCCTCAACCAAAGGTTCAGGCCTCGAAAAACGGTGCTGAACTGACAGACGTTACTAGCGAAGTGACAGAAGAGGCGAATGGTTATACTGTGAAAGTCTACAATTCAGGTCAAGAAGGCGACACAGTTGAAGTTGACCTCGTTTGGAACTTAAAGAATTTACTTTTCCTTTATGATGACATCGCTGAATTAAATTGGCAACCTCTGACAGATAGTTCAGGAGCTATTGGAAAGTTTGAATTTCATGTAAGGGGAGACAAGGGGGCTGAAAAACTCTTTTTCCATACAGGGAAACTTTTTAGAGAGGGAACGGTTGAAAAGAGTAACCTTGATTATACTATCCGTTTAGACAATCTTCCGCCTAAGCGGGGAGTTGAATTGCATGCCTACTGGCCTCGAACTGATTTTGCTAGCGCTAGGGATCAGGGATTGAAAGGAAATCGTTTAGAAGAGTTTAATAAGATAGAAGACTCGATTTTTAAAGAAAAAGAGCAAAGTAAACAACTCGTTACTTGGGTCTTCCCTTCGATACTTTCTATCTCCTTGTTATTGAGTATTTGCTTCTATTTCATCTATAGAAGAAAGACCACTCCTTCCGTCAAATATGCCAAAAATCATCGTATCTATGAACCACCAATGGAATTAGAGCCTATGGTTTTATCAGAAGCAGTCTACTCGACCTCCTTGGAAGAAGTGAGTCCTCTAACAAAAGGAGCAGGTAAATTTACCTTTGACCAACTTATTCAAGCTACCTTGCTAGATGTGATAGACCGTGGGAATGTTTCTATCATTTCAGAAGGAGATGCAGTTGGTTTGAAGCTAGTAAAAGAAGATGGTTTGTCAAGTTTTGAGAAAGACTGTCTAAATCTGGCTTTTTCAGGCAAAAAAGAAGAAACTCTTTCCAATTTGTTTGCGGATTACAAGGTATCTGATAGTCTTTATCGTAGAGCAAAAGTTTCTGATGAAAAACGGATTCAAGCAAAGGGGCGTCAGCTCAAATCTTCTTTTGAAGAAGTATTGAAAGAGATGCAAGAAGGAGTGAGAAATAGAGTTACCTTCTGGGGGCTTCCGGATTACTACCGTCCTTTAACTGGTGGGGAAAAGGCCTTGCAAGTGGGTATGGGGGTCTTGACTATCTTGCCCCTATTTATCGGATTTGGTTTGTTCTTGTACAGTTTGGATGTTTATGGCTATCTTTACCTCCTCTTGCCAATACTTGGTTTTCTAGGTTTGGTTTTGGCTGTTTTCTATTATTGGAAGCTTCGATTAGATAATCGTGATGGTGTCCTAAATGAAGCAGGAGCAGAAGTATACTATCTCTGGACCAGTTTTGAAAATATGTTGCGTGAGATTGCACGATTGGATCAGGCTGAATTGGAAAGTATTGTGGTCTGGAATCGCCTCTTGGTTTATGCGACTTTATTTGGCTATGCAGACAAGGTCAGTCATTTGATGAAGTTTCATCAGATTCAAGTGGAAAATCCAGATATCAATCTCTATGTAGCTTATGGCTGGCACAATATGTTTTATCATTCAACAGCACAAATGAGCCATTATGTCAATGTCGCAAACACAGCAAGTACCTATTCCGTATCTTCTGGAAATGGAAGTTCTGGTGGTGGCTTCTCCGGAGGTGGCGGCGGGGGCAGTATCGGTGCCTTTTAAAGAGAGCTATCAATGGCTGAAAAAATATGCTATAATGGAAGATAGAAAAAGGAGTAATCTATGTATCTTATTGAAATTTTAAAATCTATCTTCTTCGGTATTGTTGAAGGAATTACGGAATGGCTGCCGATTTCAAGTACAGGTCACTTGATTTTAGCAGAGGAATTTATCCAATACCAAAATCAGAGTGAAGCCTTTATGTCCATGTTTAATGTCGTGATTCAGCTTGGTGCTATTTTAGCAGTTATGGTGATTTACTTTAACAAGCTCAATCCCTTCAAACCGACTAAGGACAAGCAGGAAGTTCGTAAGACTTGGAGACTATGGTTGAAGGTCTTGATTGCGACCTTGCCTTTACTTGCCGTCTTTAAATTTGACGATTGGTTTGATACCCACTTCCATAATATGGTTTCAGTTGCCCTCATGTTGATTATCTACGGGATTGCCTTTATCTATTTGGAAAAGCGCAATAAAGCGCGTGCTATCGAACCAAGTGTAACAGAGTTGGACAAGCTTCCTTATACGACAGCCTTCTATATCGGACTCTTCCAAGTTCTTGCTCTTTTACCAGGGACTAGCCGTTCTGGGGCAACGATCGTCGGTGGTTTGTTAAATGGAACCAGTCGTTCTGTTGTAACGGAATTTACCTTCTATCTTGGAATTCCAGTTATGTTTGGAGCTAGCGCCTTAAAGATTTTCAAATTTGTAAAAGCAGGACAACTCTTGGACTTCGGGCAATTGTTCTTGCTCTTGGTTGCCATGGGAGTCGCTTTCGCAGTCAGCATGGTCGCTATTCGTTTCTTGACCAGCTATGTGAAAAAACACGACTTCACCCTTTTTGGTAAGTACCGTATCGTGCTTGGTAGTGTCTTATTACTTTATAGCTTTGTCCGTTTATTTGTATAAGAAAAACCTTGAAGAGTCAGCTCTTCAAGGTTTTAAAATCCAGTCACGGTAATCCCCAACAGGCGGACACCTCTTTCTTTCTCGCTTAATTCTTCATAGAGTTGCAGGGCTATTTGGCTTATCTGACTAGCATCCTGTGTTTTTTGAGCGAGACTTTTTCGTTTAGTAAGAGTTGAAAAGTCCTCGTAGCGGATTTTCAGAATGACGATTTTTCCAGCTTTTTCTTGTTGATGTAGATTGAGAGCGACTCTTTCTGATAGGAGAGTCAGCTCTTTTTTGATGTCTTCCTCGGCACGGAGAATCTTTCCATAGGTTTTCTCTTTCCCGATTGATTTACGGATACGATTGGATTTGACTGGGGAATTGTGGATACCACGAGCCTTTCGATACAGGTCATAGCCCAGTCTGCCAAAACGGTCTATTAGGGCCACTTCAGGAACTTCAAGTAGATCAGCTCCAGTAAAAACACCCATTTGATGCAGTCGTTCCACCGTCTTTTTTCCTACTCCATGAAACTTGGAAATATCCATTTGTTTGAGAAAATCCTCAGCTTGGTCAGGTAGAATCACTGTCAAACCATGTGGTTTTTGATAATCGCTAGCCATTTTAGCTAAGAACTTGTTGTAGGAAACACCGGCAGAAGCAGTTAGATGGAGTTCTTGCCAGATATCTTTTTGAATGAGGCGAGCGATTTTGACAGCTGACTTGATACCGAGTTTATTTTCTGTTACATCCAAATAGGCTTCGTCAATACTCATGGGCTCAATCAAATCTGTATAGCGCTTAAAAATAGCGCGAATCTGGAGTCCTACAGACTTGTATTTTTCATAATTCCCTGAGATAAAGACGGCCTGGGGACAACGTTCATAAGCTTCCTTGGAACTCATGGCAGAATGGACACCAAAAGCTCGTGCTTCATAGCTACAGGTAGAAACGACTCCCCGTCCACCTGTTTGCCGAGGGTCTCTTCCTATAATGACAGGTTTTCCTCTGAGTTTAGGATTATCCCTAATTTCCACCGCAGCAAAAAAGGCGTCCATGTCAATATGGATGATTTTTCTTGACAAATCATTTAACAAGGGGAAAATCAACATGCCTAGCACCTTTTTACTGCTTATTTTCTTTTATTATACCCTTTTTTCTGAAAAAAAGAAAAAATGCTTTATTTTTTTCAAAAATATAATACAGTTTAGGATAAAATATAGACTGTTTTAGAAAAGAAAGTGTAAAAACAAGGGTTTTCTACTTGTTGAAATCGGTTACTGTGTGGTATACTTGTCTCATGAATGTAACAGATGACTGTTACTAGAAAGAAAAAAGAGGACATTAACATGGTTGTTAAGACAGTTGTTGAAGCACAAGATATTTTTGACAAAGCTTGGGAAGGCTTCAAAGGCGTAGATTGGAAAGAAAAAGCAAGTGTATCACGCTTCGTACAAGCTAACTACACACCTTACGATGGAGACGAAAGCTTCCTTGCAGGACCAACAGAACGTTCACTTCACATCAAAAAGATTGTAGAAGAAACTAAGGCTCACTACGAAGAAACTCGTTTCCCAATGGACACTCGTCCAACATCTATCGCTGATATCCCTGCTGGATTTATCGATAAAGAAAATGAAGTTATCTTCGGTATCCAAAATGATGAACTATTCAAATTGAACTTCATGCCAAAAGGTGGTATCCGTATGGCTGAAACTACTTTGAAAGAAAATGGATACGAACCAGATCCAGCTGTTCACGAAATCTTCACTAAATACGTAACAACAGTTAACGACGGTATCTTCCGCGCTTACACTTCAAATATCCGTCGCGCTCGTCACGCACACACTGTAACTGGTCTTCCAGATGCATACTCACGCGGACGTATCATCGGTGTTTACGCACGTCTTGCTCTTTACGGTGCAGACTACTTGATGCAAGAAAAAGTAAACGACTGGAACGCAATTGAAGAAATCGATGAAGAAACAATCCGTCTTCGTGAAGAAATCAATCTTCAATACCAAGCATTGCAACAAGTTGTTCGCTTGGGTGACCTTTATGGAGTTGACGTTCGCAAACCAGCGATGAACGTTAAAGAAGCAATCCAATGGGTTAACATCGCCTTCATGTCTGTCTGCCGTGTTATCAACGGTGCTGCTACATCCCTAGGACGTGTGCCAATCGTATTGGACATCTTTGCAGAACGTGACCTTGCTCGTGGTACATTTACTGAATCAGAAATCCAAGAATTCGTTGATGATTTCGTTATGAAACTTCGTACAGTTAAATTTGCTCGTACAAAAGCTTACGACCAATTGTACTCAGGTGACCCAACTTTCATCACAACTTCTATGGCAGGTATGGGTAACGACGGTCGTCACCGTGTTACTAAGATGGACTACCGTTTCTTGAATACTCTTGATAACATCGGTAACTCTCCAGAACCAAACTTGACAGTTCTTTGGACTGACAAATTGCCATACAACTTCCGTCGCTACTGTATGCACATGAGCCACAAACACTCTTCTATCCAATACGAAGGTGTAACAACAATGGCTAAAGACGGATATGGTGAAATGAGCTGTATCTCATGCTGTGTGTCTCCACTTGACCCAGAAAATGAAGAACAACGCCACAACATCCAGTACTTCGGTGCGCGTGTAAACGTATTGAAAGCCCTTCTTACTGGTTTGAACGGTGGTTACGACGATGTTCACAAAGACTACAAAGTATTTGACATCGAACCAATCCGTGACGAAGTTCTTGAATTCGAATCAGTTAAAGAAAACTTTGAAAAATCTCTTGACTGGTTGACTGACACTTACGTAGATGCTTTGAACATCATCCACTACATGACTGATAAGTACAACTACGAAGCTGTTCAAATGGCCTTCTTGCCAACTAAACAACGTGCAAACATGGGATTCGGTATCTGTGGATTTGCTAACACTGTTGATACATTGTCAGCTATCAAATACGCTACAGTTAAACCAATCCGTGACGAAAACGGCTATATCTATGATTACGAAACAATCGGTGAATACCCACGTTGGGGTGAAGATGATCCACGTTCAAACGAATTGGCAGAATGGTTGATTGAAGCTTACACAACTCGTCTACGTAGCCACAAACTTTACAAAGACGCAGAAGCTACTGTATCACTTTTGACAATCACATCTAACGTTGCTTACTCTAAACAAACTGGTAACTCACCAGTCCACAAAGGTGTATACCTCAACGAAGATGGTTCTGTGAACTTGTCTAAACTTGAATTCTTCTCACCAGGTGCTAACCCATCTAACAAAGCTAAAGGTGGATGGTTGCAAAACTTGAACTCACTTGCTAGCCTTGACTTTGGTTATGCCGCTGACGGTATCTCATTGACTACACAGGTTTCTCCACGTGCTCTTGGTAAGACTCGTGATGAACAAGTTGATAACTTGGTAACAATCCTTGATGGTTACTTCGAAAACGGTGGACAACACGTTAACTTGAACGTTATGGACTTGAACGATGTTTACGAAAAGATCATGTCAGGTGAAGACGTTATCGTACGTATCTCTGGATACTGTGTAAACACTAAATACCTCACTCCAGAACAAAAAACTGAATTGACACAACGTGTCTTCCACGAAGTTCTTTCAATGGATGATGCTTTGGATGCATTGAGCTAAGATTATATAAAATAATACAAAGAAGGACTAGTTTAAAGCTAGTTCTTCTTTTTGTAAAATTTATTGGTCAATTAAAGTCAAATATCTTGACCTTTTCTGACTAATGTAGTATATTATGAACGTAAGGTAAATGAAAGCCTTACTAGAACATTTATTTAAAGTAAAATAGAAAGAGGTGGGTCTATGTTTAATCTAGAAATCTTCAGAAATAAAGATAGTCTACTCCTGCTTGAAAAAGAAAAACCAGAAATAGTACGTAGAGTAGTGATTTAGCTAGTCTAAATTTTTTAAAACAAAGGTCAAAGATAGTCAATATCAGTAATAATAAATAACAAAAAGAGGTAAAGAATATGAACAACAACTTTAATAATTTTAACAACATGGATGATTTATTTAACCAATTGATGGGTGGTATGCGAGGATACAGTTCTGAAAATCGCCGTTACTTGATTAATGGACGTGAAGTCACACCTGAGGAATTTGCTCACTATCGTGCGACTGGTCAATTACCAGGAAATGCAGAAGTTGATGGGAAAATGCCACAACAGGCATCAGGTATGAAACAAGACGGTGTCCTTGCAAAACTAGGTCGAAACTTGACTGCAGAAGCGCGTGAGGGCAAGTTGGATCCTGTTATCGGACGAAACAAGGAAATTCAAGAAACATCTGAAATCCTTTCACGCCGTACCAAGAACAATCCTGTTTTAGTCGGAGACGCAGGTGTTGGTAAGACAGCAGTTGTCGAAGGCTTGGCACAAGCCATTGTGAACGGTGATGTTCCAGCTGCTATTAAGAATAAGGAAATTGTTTCCATCGATATCTCTGGTCTTGAGGCTGGTACTCAATACCGTGGTAGTTTTGAAGAAAACGTTCAAAACCTAGTAAACGAAGTGAAAGAAGCAGGGAATATTATCCTCTTCTTTGATGAAATTCACCAAATCCTCGGTGCTGGTAGCACTGGTGGAGATAGTGGATCTAAAGGGCTTGCGGATATTCTCAAGCCAGCTCTCTCTCGTGGGGAATTGACTGTTATTGGAGCGACAACTCAAGACGAATATCGTAACACTATTTTGAAGAATGCAGCTCTTGCTCGTCGTTTCAACGAAGTCAAGGTCAATGCTCCTTCAGCAGAGGATACTTTTAAAATCCTTCAAGGAATTCGTGATCTCTATCAACAACACCACAATGTCATCTTGCCAGACGAAGTTTTGAAAGCAGCGGTGGATTATTCTGTTCAGTATATTCCACAACGTAGCTTGCCAGATAAGGCTATCGACCTTGTCGATGTTACGGCGGCTCACTTGGCAGCTCAGCATCCAGTAACAGATGTTCATGCTGTTGAACGTGAAATTGAGGCAGAAAAAGACAAGCAAGAAAAAGCAGTTGAGGCAGAAGATTTTGAAGCAGCTCTAAACTATAAAACACGCATTGCAGAATTGGAAAAGAAAATCGAAAACCATACAGAAGATATGAAAGTGACTGCAAGTGTCAACGATGTGGCTGAATCTGTAGAACGTATGACGGGTATTCCAGTATCTCAAATGGGGGCTACGGATATCGAACGTTTGAAAGATTTGGGTCATCGTTTGCAGACGAAAGTTATTGGTCAAGATAAGGCCGTTGAAGCAGTAGCAAAAGCTATCCGTCGTAACCGTGCTGGTTTTGATGAAGGTAACCGTCCAATCGGTAGCTTCCTCTTTGTAGGTCCTACTGGTGTTGGAAAGACTGAGTTGGCTAAACAATTGGCTCTTGATATGTTCGGAACGAAAGATGCTATCATCCGTTTGGACATGTCAGAATACAGCGACCGCACAGCCGTATCTAAATTGATTGGTACAACTGCAGGTTATGTTGGTTACGATGACAACAACAATACCTTGACAGAACGCGTCCGTCGCAATCCATACTCAATCGTCCTTCTCGACGAAATTGAAAAGGCTGACCCTCAAGTCATCACCCTTCTACTTCAAGTTTTGGACGATGGTCGTTTGACAGATGGTCAAGGTAACACTGTCAACTTCAAGAATACGGTGATTATCGCAACTTCAAACGCAGGCTTTGGTTACGAAGCTAACTTGACAGAAGATGCTGATAAACCAGAATTGATGGATCGTTTGAAACCTTACTTCCGTCCAGAATTCCTTAACCGTTTCAATGCTGTCATCGAATTCTCACACTTGAGCAAAGAAAATCTTTCTAAGATTGTAGACCTTATGTTGGTTGAAGTTAACAAGACGCTTTCTAAGAAAGACATTGACTTGGCAGTGAGCGAAGCTGCTAAAGAATACATGACTGAGGAAGGCTACGATGAAGTCATGGGTGTTCGTCCACTCCGTCGTGTGGTTGAACAACAAATCCGTGACAAAGTCACAGACTTCCACTTGGATCACCTAGATGCCAAACACCTAGAAGCAGATATGGAAGACGGTGGTTTGGTTATTCGTGAGAAAGCTTAACTAGAGATTTTGAGAATAAAAAAGAAGGAACCAGCTGAAAAAAACTGGTTCCTTTTTTTGTGTTTAGATGACATGACGTTCAAAGGCATCGTCTGAAATTCCTTGTTCAAGGATGAGTTTTGCCCATTCTTTAGCTGAAAATAGGCTGTGATCCTTGTAGTTACCGCAAGATTCGATGGTTGTTCCAGGGACGTCTTCCCAAGTAGTAGTCTCAGCGATTTCTTTGAGCGAATCCTTGATAACAGATGCGATTTCAGCGCTAGTATGACGTCCCCACATAATCATGTGGAAGCCTGTACGGCAACCAAATGGTGAACAGTCAATCATGCCGTCGATGCGGGTACGGATGAGCTTGGCCAAGAGGTGCTCGATAGTGTGAAGGCCAGCAGTAGGGATAGAGTCTTCGTTTGGTTGCACTAAACGAATATCATAATTGGAGATGATGTCTCCCTTTGGTCCTGTTTCTTCCCCAATCAAGCGAACATAGGGTGCTTTAACAATGGTGTGGTCAAGTTCAAAACTTTCGACAATAACTTCTTTTGACATGGTAAATCCTTTCAGTTTTCTTCTTTCATTATAACATAAAGCCGGCTCTTGAGGCAGAGAGAAAACCTCTCCGAGAGTGGAGAGGTTGAAATCTTTATTTACGATACAAGCGGTCGTATTGGTAGTAAGGGTCAAAGGTTACATTGATACCCAATTTGCGAAGGACATTCTTGTCTTCATCGGTTAAGATGATGGTTGAGTGGGCTTCGCTTCCTCTGAGGTTGCCAAGTTCTTCCATAGCACGAGCAGCATCAGGATTTTCTGTAGCTGTGATAGCAAGTGCAATCAGGATTTCATTTGAATGAAGGCGTGGATTGCGGCTACCCAGATGATCGATTTTAAGACCTTGGATTGGCTTAACAACTTCAGGCTCGATTAATTTTACTTCTTTAGCAATGTCAGCTGATTTCTTGATGGCGTTGATCAAGGCAGCTGCTGTAGGGCCGAAGAGTTCTGAGTTCTTACCAGTGACAATTTCCCCATTTGGCAATTCAAGGGCTAGGGCTGGTCCACCAGTTTCTTCAGCTTTTTGGCGTGCAGCAACAGCAACCTTACGGTCTGCAGGTGTGATGCCGAGGTCGTTCATGAGCAACTCAATTTTCTTGACAGCTGCTTCGCCAACTTTTTCGGATTTAAAATCAAGAACAGTTTGATAGTAACGGCGAATGATTTCTTGTTTAGAAGCTTCGACAGCAGCTTCATCATCTGTAATAGCGAAACCAACCATGTTGACACCCATATCTGTCGGAGAAGCGTATGGAGATTTACCAAGGATACGTTCTAACATGCGCTTGAGCACTGGGAAAATCTCGATATCACGGTTGTAGTTGACAGTGGTTTCTCCGTAGGTTTGGAGATGGAAGGGGTCAATCATGTTGACATCATCAAGGTCAGCTGTGGCAGCCTCGTAGGCCAAATTGACTGGGTGATGAAGGGGAAGATTCCAAACTGGGAAGGTTTCAAATTTAGCGTAACCAGACTTGATACCATTGATTTGATCGTGGTACATATTGGACATACAGGTTGCCAATTTTCCAGAACCAGGTCCAGGAGCAGTTACGACGATCAAGTTACGACTGGTTTTGATGTAGTCGTTTTTCCCCATACCTTCTGGAGAAATGATGTGATCCATATCCGTCGGATATCCTTTGATTGGATAATGAAGATAAGAATCAATTCCGTTTTTCTCAAGTTGGTTGCGGAAGGCATCTGCAGCGGGTTGGCCAGCGTATTGTGTAATGACCACTGAGCCAACAAAAATCCCTAATTCATTGAATTTATCAATCAAGCGAAGGACTTCTTGGTCATAAGAAATGCCTAAGTCACCACGTGCTTTGGAATGCTCGATATTGCTAGCATTAATGGCAATTACAACTTCAACTTGATCTTTCAATTCTTGCAAGAGCTTGATTTTGTTGTCAGGCTCATAACCAGGAAGGACACGAGCAGCGTGGAAATCTTCTAACATTTTGCCACCAAACTCCAAGTAGAGCTTGCCGTCAAATTGGTTAATGCGCTCCAAAATGTGGTCGCGCTGTAGATTCAAATATTGTTCAGAACTAAAAGCTTGTTTTTTCATTTTTTTACCTCTGACCTCTATTATAATAAAAAATTGGAAGTTAGGAAACTATGGAGTTAAAAAAGGAATCAAAAATATTAGGCAAACGCTTGCATAAAATTTTAAAAAGCGCTATCATAGACTACAGATTATTAAAATAATGAGGTAAGAAGATGCAAGAAAAATGGTGGCACAATGCCGTAGTCTATCAAGTCTATCCTAAGAGCTTTATGGATAGCAACGGAGATGGAATTGGTGATTTGCTAGGAATTACTAGTAAGTTAGACTATCTAGCCAAGTTAGGAATTACAGCGATTTGGCTTTCTCCTGTTTATGACAGTCCGATGGATGATAATGGCTATGATATCGCTGATTATCAAGCGATTGCGGCTATTTTCGGAATTATGGAGGATATGGATCAACTGATCGCGGAAGCTAAGAAGCGTGATATTCGTATCATCATGGACTTGGTGGTTAATCATACCTCAGATGAACATGCTTGGTTTGTCGAGGCCTGTGAAAATCCTGATAGCCCTGAGCGAGACTACTATATCTGGCGGGATGAACCTAACGATTTAGATTCTATCTTTAGTGGTTCTGCTTGGGAATATGATGAAAAGTCGGGTCAGTACTATCTCCACTTTTTCAGTAAGAAACAGCCGGATCTCAACTGGGAAAATGAAAAACTTCGTCAGAAAATTTATGAGATGATGAACTTCTGGATTGATAAAGGCATTGGTGGTTTCCGTATGGATGTCATTGACATGATTGGGAAAATTCCTGACGAGAAGGTGGTTAATAATGGTCCTATGCTCCATCCTTATCTCAAGGAGATGAATCAAGCGACCTTTGGAGATCAGGATCTCTTGACAGTAGGGGAAACCTGGGGAGCAACTCCAGAGATTGCTAAGCTTTACTCTGATCCAAAGGGCCAAGAATTGTCTATGGTCTTCCAGTTTGAGCATATCTGTCTTCAGTATCAGGAAGGTCAGCCTAAATGGCACTATCAAAAAGAGCTGAATATCGCTAAGTTAAAAGAGATTTTCAACAAATGGCAGACAGAATTAGGAGTTGAGGATGGTTGGAATTCCCTCTTCTGGAACAATCATGACCTCCCTCGTATTGTCTCTATCTGGGGAAATGACCAAGAATACCGCGAAAAATCTGCCAAAGCCTTTGCCATCTTGCTTCATTTAATGAGAGGGACTCCTTATATCTACCAAGGTGAGGAGATTGGGATGACCAACTATCCGTTTGAAACACTGGACCAAGTAGAAGATATTGAATCCCTCAACTATGCGCGTGAAGCTCTTGAAAAAGGCGTTCCGATGGAAGAAATTATGGATAGTATCCGTGTCATTGGACGTGACAATGCTCGTACGCCTATGCAATGGGATGAGAGTAAAAACGCTGGTTTCTCAACAGGTCAACCATGGTTGGCAGTAAATCCAAACTATCAAGTAATCAACGTTCAAGAAGCGCTGGCAAATCCAGATTCTATTTTCTATACTTATCAGAAACTGGTCCAAATTCGTAAGGAAAACAGCTGGCTGATTCGAGCTGACTTTGAATTGCTTGATACGGCTGACAAAGTCTTTGCTTATATCCGTAAGGACGGTGACCGTCGATTCTTAGTTGTGGCTAACTTGTCCAATGAAGATCAAGACTTGACCGTAGAAGGAAACGTCAAATCGGTCTTAATTGAAAACACCATGGCTCAAGAAGTTTTTGAAAAACAAATCTTGGCTCCATGGGATGCTTTCTGTGTGGAATTACTATAAACATTTTTTACAGAAAAATCTAAAAATCGAAATCGTATAAAAACAAGGGAGGACTGTATGAAAGGCAGAAATCCTTTGTTTTTTTATGGCTAAGATTTATAAACTTTCATTCTAGAAATTCAATTAACTTTACAAATTTCCACTATTTTGGTAAAATAAACCTATGTTATAAAAACTAACATAAAGGAGAAAGAAGATGACTACAAAAAAGCGTATCCTTAGTGTAGGCCTGACTTTTGCGGCTGCTTTGCTTTTAGCTGCTTGCGGACAATCAGGTTCAGATACAAAAACTTACTCATCAACCTTTAGTGGAAACCCAACTACATTTAACTATTTACTAGACTACTACGCTGATAATACGGCTATCATTACTAATTTAGTTGATGGTTTACTTGAAAATGACAATCATGGAAATCTAGTTCCGTCTTTGGCAGAAGACTGGTCTGTTTCAAGCGACGGTCTAACTTATACCTACAAATTGAGAAAAGATGCCAAATGGTTCACAGCTGATGGTGAAGAGTACGCCCCAGTCAAGGCACAGGATTTTGTGACAGGTATCAAGTACGCAGTGGATAATAAATCACAGGCACTTGACTTGATTCAAAACTCGATCAAGGGCTTGAATGATTATATTACAGGAGCGGATTCTGACTTTTCTAAGGTTGGAGTGAAGGCCATCGACGACCAGACTGTTGAGTATACTTTGGCACGCCCAGAACCGTACTGGAATTCAAAAACAACCAACAGTATTCTTTTCCCAGTAAATGAAGAGTTTCTAAATTCAAAAGGGAAAGATTTTGGGACCCTGTCTCCAAATAGCATTCTCTACAGTGGACCGTATTTGTTAAAAGATTTCACATCAAAATCATCGATCGAGTATGTGAAAAATCCGCATTACTATGATCATGACAAAGTATCGATTGAACACGTGAAATTGGCTTATTTTGATGGCTCAGACCAAGAATTAACCATCCGTAATTTTGAAAGTGGAGCCTATTCTATCGCTGGGGTTTATCCAAATAGTTCTAACTTTGCTAAGACTAAGGAAAAATTTAAGGATAATATCGTTTATAGCTTGCAGGACAAGACTTCTTGGTATTTCAATTTTAACGTCAACCGTAAAGCTTACAATCATACTGCTAAAACGACAGATGAGCAGAAGAAGTCAACTGAGACAGCTGTCTTGAACAAGAACTTCCGCCAAGCGGTGAACTTTGCCTTGGACCGCACAGCCTATTCTGCTCAGTCAAATGGGGAAGAAGCAGCTAGCAAGACTCTTCGTAACACCCTAGTGCCTCCTACATTTGTCCAAGTTGGAGACAAGACTTTTGGAGAAGTAGTCGCTTCTAAATTGGTCAACTATGGCACAGAATGGTCAGGTATTAACTTGGCAGATGCTCAGGATGCCTATTTCAACAAAGAAAAAGCCCAAGCAAAATTTGCGGAAGCTAAAAAAGAATTGGCAAGTCAAGGTGTGACCTTCCCAATTCACTTGGATGTGGCAGTTGATCAGACGAGTAAAAATGCCGTGACAGGCATGAACTCAGTTAAGCAGACCCTTGAGTCAATTTTGGGTGCTGATAACATTGTCATTGACGTTCAACAACTTTCAACAGATGATTTTAACAACGTAGCCTTCTTGGCACCGACACCAGCTGATCGTGACTATGATTTGAACTTTGATGGTTGGGTAGGTGACTACCAAGATCCATCAACTTATCTCAATCCTTTCAATGCAGAGGATGGATTCTACCTCAAAATCTTTGGCCTAGATGCTCAGGAAGATAAAGCTAAAATTGCTAGCTTGGGTCTTGATACCTACACCAAGATGCTCAAAGATGCAGATAGCGAAAATAAAGATGTAGCCAAACGTTATGAAAAATATGCTGAAGCACAGGCTTGGATGATTGACAATTCTCTGATTATGTCAGCCATGTCAAGTGGTGGAACAGCATCTGTAACCAAAGTGACGCCATTTACAAGAGGTTATTCATTGGTCGGTATCAAGGGTGATGGCAATAACTACAAGTACATGAAACTGCAAAAAGATACTGTGACAACCAAACAGTTTGAAGAAGCTAAGACTAAATGGGAGCAAGAAAGCAAAAAAGCAATCGAAAAAGCTCAAAAAGAAGCAGAAAATCATGTGAAATAATGATGAGCGAGGTTCCGTAAGGGACCTCGTTTGTTATATTTTTGATTTTGATTTTTCTGTCTATGAAACGAGAATGTCAAAATAGGAAGCGATAGATACTATACAGATTATAAAAAAAACAATTATTCCTTCGGAGTGCATTTAGAAGATGTATTGAAAACGCTGAT
This sequence comes from Streptococcus mitis, assembly GCF_002096895.1. Lineage (GTDB taxonomy): Bacteria > Bacillota > Bacilli > Lactobacillales > Streptococcaceae > Streptococcus > Streptococcus mitis_AH. The sequence continues at coordinate 291,979 of NZ_NCVI01000020.1, forward strand.
AAAAAAAGGAATAAATGGAAATTATTTCATGATTGTGATATAATAATTCTGATAATCAACATATAGGGGAAAACTATGAATAAACGTTCAAAAAGAGCCCGTTCGGGTAAAGTTAAGCGGAGCATTAATATAGCTTTATTAACCATTTATGTATTATTGGGTGGTTTTTTGCTGTTCTTGATTTTTAGACATAATATATTGGCGTTTAGATACCTGAATGTTATGACGGCAGCTGTAGTGATTTTGGTCGCTTTAGCGAGTCTGCTTTTGATCATTTATAGAAAAGCAGAAAAGTTTACAATTTTCTTTTTAACACTAGCTATTTTAATGAGTTCAGTTTCTTTTTTTGCACTGCAACAATTTGTCGGCTTTACTAGTCATATCAATTCTACGTCAAATTACTCAGAATACTCAATGAGTGTTGTTGTTCTGAAAGATAGTGACGTTCATAATGTCACGCAATTAGATAGTGTTACAGGACCTACGGATACTGATAATGATAATATTCAAAAATTGATAGCTGATATCAAAACTAGTCAGAGCAAAGAATTGACGGTTGAACAAAGCACCTCATACCTTGCAGCTTATAAGAGCTTGGTATCAGGTGAAGCAAAAGCGATTGTCTTAAATAGCGTCTTTGAAAATATTATAGAATCTGAATACCCTGATTACGCATCAAAAATTAGGAAAATCTACACTAAAAATATCACCAAAGAAGTAGCTGCTCCTAAAGTTTCTAAGAACAAGTCCTTTAATGTCTATGTGAGTGGTATTGACACTTACGGACCAATTAGTTCAGTTTCTCGTTCAGATGTCAACATTTTGATGACTGTTAATCAAGATTCAAAAAAAATTCTATTGACAACAACCCCTCGAGATTCTTATGTTCCGATTGCTGACGGCGGGAATAATCAAAAAGATAAGTTGACTCATGCAGGTATTTATGGAGTTGACTCCTCTATTCATACTTTGGAAAATCTTTATGGAGTTGATATTAATTACTATGTTCGTCTAAACTTCACTTCGTTCTTGAAATTGATTGACCTTTTAGGTGGTGTAGATGTATACAATGATCAGGAGTTTACATCTCGTCACGGGAAGTTCCACTTCCCAGTAGGAAATGTCCATTTAGATTCTGAACAAGCTCTTGGGTTTGTTCGTGAACGCTATTCGTTGGCTGATGGAGATCGTGACCGTGGTCGTAATCAACAAAAGGTTATTGTCGCAATTATTCAGAAATTAACTTCTACTGAAGCCTTAAAAAATTATAGTGATATTATTCAAGGTTTGCAAGATTCCCTTCAAACAAATATGCCTATCGAAACGATGATAGATTTGATTAATACTCAATTGGAGAGTGGTGGTAGTTATAAAGTCAACTCTCAAGACCTCAAAGGTACAGGTCGAATGGGACTTCCTTCTTATGCTATGCCAGATAGTAACCTTTATATGATGGAAATCGATGATAGTAGTTTAGCAACTGCTAAAAGTGCGATACAAGATGTGATGGAGGGAAGATGATATGATTGATATCCACTCTCACATTGTCTTTGATGTAGATGACGGGCCAAAGTCTATAGAAGATAGTAAAGCTCTTTTAATAGAAGCATATAATCAAGGAGTTCGGATGATTGTTTCGACTTCCCATCGTCGAAAAGGGATGTTTGAGACTCCAGAAGAAAAAATAGCGACGAATTTTTTAAAGGTTCGTGAGATTGCTAAAGAAGTGGCAGATGATTTGGTCATTGCTTACGGAGCAGAGATATACTATACTCCGGATGTTCTAGAAAAATTAGAAAACAAGCGCATTCCTACTCTCAATAACAGTCGTTATGCTTTGATTGAATTTAGTATGAATACACCCTATCGCGATATTCATAAAGGGTTAAGCAATATTTTGATGTTAGGGATTACCCCGGTGATTGCTCATATTGAACGTTATGATGCGTTGGAACACAATGAAAAACGTGTTAGGGAACTGATTGATATGGGATGCTATACGCAAGTAAATAGTTCTCATGTTCTAAAACCTAAGCTCTTTGGTGAAACCTATAAATTTATGAAAAAGAGAGCCCAATATTTTTTGGAGAGAGATCTGGTTCATGTCATTGCAAGTGATATGCATAACTTAGATAGTAGACCCCCTTATATGGAGGAGGCTTATCAGATTATTTCTAAAAAGTATGGTAGAGCCAAGGCGAAAGAACTATTTGTAGAGAACCCTAGGAAAATTATAATGGATCAAATAATTTAGGAGAAAATATGAAAGAACAAAATTCTATGGAAATCGATGTATTTCACCTGCTTAAAATACTTTGGAAAAGAAAAATTCTAATTGCATTGGTAGCAATTGTAGCTGGAGCCTTAGCTTTTGCCTATAGTGCGTTTGTCGTTAAACCGGAGTTCACTAGTACTACACGGATTTATGTAGTCAACCGTAATCAGGGAGATAAGCCTGGTTTGACAAACCAAGACTTGCAAGCTGGATCATACTTAGTTAAAGACTATCGTGAAATTATTTTGTCTCAAGATGTTTTGGAAAAAGTTACATCTAATTTGAAGTTAGATCTATCACCAAAAGCTTTGGCTAGTAAAGTCAAGGTAACTGTACCAGTCGATACTCGTATCGTATCTATTTCCGTTAATGATAGAGTCCCTGAGGAAGCTAGTCGTATTGCTAACTCCTTGAGAGAAGTAGCAGCTGAAAAGATTATCAGTATCACACGCGTTTCTGATGTCACAACACTTGAAGAAGCTCGTCCGGCTACAGCACCATCTTCTCCAAATATTCGTAGAAATACAATTATTGGACTACTTGGAGGAACAGTCTTTACGGTTATCGCTGTTCTTATCGTTGAACTGGTTGATACACGAGTGAAACGTCCAGAGGATATTGAAGATGTTATGCAAATTGCATTGTTGGGAGTTGTTCCAAATCTGGATAAATTGAAATAGGAGAGAGATATGCCGACATTAGAAATAGCACAGAAAAAATTAGATCTGGCCAAAAAAGCGGAAGAATACTATAATGCCTTGCGTACGAATATACAATTGAGTGGAAATAATTTACAAGTAATTTCTATCACTTCTGTAAAACCGGGTGAAGGAAAGTCAACGACTTCTACAAATATTGCTTGGGCATTCGCGCGTGCAGGTTACAAGACCCTGTTAGTAGATGCTGATATTCGTAATTCTGTCATGTCAGGTGTCTTCAAGTCACGTGAAAAAATTACTGGATTGACAGAATTTTTATCTGGAACAACAGACTTATCTCATGGTTTATGTGATACCAATGTTGAGAATCTATTTGTGGTTCAAGCTGGGTCTATCTCACCCAACCCAACTGCTTTATTGCAAAGTGAAAATTTTAGCACAATGATTGACACACTTAGCAAGTATTTTGATTATATTATTGTTGATACAGCGCCAATTGGTATCGTTATCGACGCAGCTATTATTACACAAAAATGTGATGCATCTGTTTTAGTTACTGCGGCAGGAGAAGCTAATAGAAAAGATGTGCTCAAGGCTAAAGGCCAATTGGAACAAACAAATAAACCATTCTTAGGAGTTGTATTAAATAAATTCAATACTTCAGCTGAGAAATATGGTTCTTACGGTGAGTATGGTTCTTACGGTAAAAAATAAGGGATAGACTAAGGAAGTAGTTATGGAAGAGAAAGGGATAAAAATATCTCTGGCAGTAATCCAGAGTTTTATAGTAGTGTTACTGGGGTATTCTCTTAGTTTTGTTAAAGAGACAGATATTCTTTCAACAACAATGATTGTCCTATATATTCTCCACTACATCGTATTTTATTTTAGCGATTACGGTCAAGATTTTTTTAGACGAGGGAGTTTGATTGAACTTGTTCGCTTGACAAAATATATCATTTTCTTTGCATTGGCAATTAGTCTTTCTAATTTCTTTTTAGAAGAACGCTTTAGTATCTCTAGACGAGGCATGGTGTATTTCTTAACCTTACACTCGATTCTAATGTATCTAGTCAATATTTGTATCAAGTATTATTCGAAACGGATATTTCCTAATTTGAAATGGAGTAAAAAACTATTCTTGATTACAGCAACATCTAGAGTTGAGAAAGTGATGGATAAATTACTTGATGCGGGTGATTTCTTTGGAGAACTGGTGGCAGTTAGTGTATTAGATAAACCTAATTTCCAACATGATACTATTACAGTCGTACCAGTCGAAGATATTTTAAATTTTGCAACTCACGAAGTTGTGGACGAAGTGTTTATCAATCTTCCTAGTGAAGAATATGATATTGGTGAATTTATTTCTCGTTTTGAAACGATGGGAATTGATGTAACGGTTAATCTAAATGCTTTTGACCATAATCTAGGGCGTGACAAGAAAATCCGTGGGATGGCTGGTCTAAATGTCATTACTTTTTCGACGAAATTTTATAAGAATAGTCATGTCATTGCTAAGCGTGCCATAGATATTATTGGTTCTATTTTTGGTTTAATGATTTGTGGTCTAGTTAGTATAGTTCTAGTTCCAGCTATTCGAAAAGATGGTGGACCTGCTATTTTTGCCCAGACTCGCATAGGAAAAAACGGCCGACATTTTACTTTTTATAAATTTAGATCAATGTGTATTGATGCTGAGGATAAAAAGAGAGAATTGTTGGAGAAAAATACCATGCAGGGTGGTATGTTTAAGATGGACAATGATCCTCGCATTACAAAAATTGGTCGCTTTATCCGTAAAACTAGCTTGGATGAACTTCCCCAGTTTTGGAATGTTCTGAAAGGAGATATGAGCCTAGTGGGAACAAGACCGCCAACAGTTGATGAATATGAGACATACACACCTGAACAAAAACGTCGATTGAGTTTTAAACCGGGTATCACTGGACTTTGGCAAGTTAGTGGTAGAAGTGAGATTAAGAATTTTGATGAAGTTGTTAAATTAGATGTAGCTTATATAGACGATTGGACAATTTGGAAAGACATTGAAATTTTACTAAAAACTATTAAAGTTGTACTTATGAGAGATGGAGCGAAGTGATTTTATGAATAAAGTGAGGGAAATTCAACTAGGAGAATTATCTTTATTGAAAAACTTTATTGCTATTTGTAGTAAACATGATTTAAGATATTATGCTTTGGGAGGAACATTGCTAGGAGCCATTCGTCATAAAGGATTTATTCCTTGGGATGATGATATGGATTTAGGGATGCCTCGAAAAGATTATGAAAAATTTTTATCTATTTGTAAAAAAGAACTTCCAGAACATGTTATTTTGAGACTTCATGATGACAATTTAGGTAATACCTCTATTATGGATACATCCTTACAAATTCCATTTGGAGATGAACTATGTAGTCCATTCATAGATATTTTTCCTTTGGATGGTTATCCAGATGATCGTTTTCATTATTTTATTCATACAAACAAAATCAAATTCTATCGTGCACTTTCTAAAATTTCGGTAATCGATCGTCTACATGACAGAGATCGGGGAAGTTTTGAAAATGCAATTGTGAGTATATCAAAAGTTTTGAAATTAAATAAACTTCTAAAAACAGCCACTATTAACAACAAATTACAAAATCTAATTAAACAATATGATTTTGAAACTAGTTCAATAGTAGGTAATGTATTAGGCTCTTACAGAGAACGTGAGCTTGCTAGAAAAGAAGTATTCGGTGAACCACAATTACTAGAGTTTGAGAACTTAGAAATAAGTTGCCATGCAAACCCAGATGAATATTTAACAAAAATATATGGTGATTACATGAAGTTACCAAAAGAAGCCGAGCGTAAGGGTCATTTTGAGTCTACATGGGGAGATTAATTTGAATAGTTTTAATTTAATGGGGGTCAGAATTGACCCTTTAACAATGGATGAAACAGTACAAGAGGTTGAGAAATTTGTAATTGAACAACGTCCTCTTCATTTAATGGGCGTAAACGCTGATAAGATTAACCAATGTCAATCAGATGAAGCTATTAAGAAGATAGTTAACGAGTCTGAGATCATCAATGCAGATGGTGCATCAGTAGTTCTAGCTTCTCGATTTTTGGGCTACCAAGTTCCAGAACGAGTTGCTGGAATTGATTTAATGCAAAGATTATTAAAATTAGCCGATGAAAAATCTTATTCAGTGTATTTTTTTGGTGCTAAAGAAGAAGTTTTGCAAGATATGTTACAAAATTTTAAAGAAGAGTATCCAAATCTACGAGTTGTTGGACATCGTAATGGTTATTTTTCTGAGGAAGATGAGCAAGATATTCAGGAAAATATTCGTGAAAAGAATCCCGACTTTGTATTTGTTGGAATTACTTCACCTAAAAAAGAATACATCATCCAAAAATTTATGGATAATGGAGTGAATTCTATTTTTATGGGTGTAGGTGGTAGTTTTGATGTATTGTCTGGTCACATTCAGCGTGCCCCACTTTGGATGCAGAAATCAAACTTGGAGTGGTTGTTCCGAGTTGCTAATGAGCCAAAGCGTCTCTTTAAACGATACTTTGTAGGGAATGTTACCTTTATTAAGCGAGTTTTAGATGAGAAACGAAAAACGAAAAAATAATATTTTACATATTTCACGAACGATGGATATTGGTGGTGCTGAGAGAATCGTGTACCAGTTGAGTTCTGATTTGAAAGATGAGTTTGATAGTGTACATGTAGCTTCTACAGGAGGCCTTTGGGAATCAAAATTAGAGGCCCAAGGAATTATCCATCATAAAATTCACGATATAGACAGCAAAAATCTCCTTACTGTGTTGAAGCTGCTTCTTACTATTTATCAAATTATTAAGACAAATGATATTACTCTGGTTCATACGCATCATCGAATGGCAGCTTTTTATATTCGTTTATTAAAACTGATTAATCCCAAGCTAGTCCACGTTTACACTGCTCATAATGTCTTTAAAGATAAGTTGTCTTTATATAGATTTTCACTGAAAAATGCCTATAGTATTGCAGTTGGTCAAGCAGTTAATCAAAATTTGAAAGATGATGTGGGAGTTGCAAATAGCACTGTTATCTATAACGGAGTGATCTTGAAACAGTCAAATAGACAAGTTGACGAGATTATGAAGTTTGATGGAATCAAGCTAGGCTGCATTGCAAGATTATCTGAACAAAAAGGTTTGACCTATTTGATTGATGCTATTTCTTTGATTTCAGATGAAAATCTTCGTTTATTTATCGTTGGGGATGGAGAGCTTAGAGCCGAATTAGAAAACAAGGTCAAAGAACTCGATTTAGAGAATAAAATAACTTTTTTAGGCTATAGACAGGATATAGTCGAGTGTATTAATAGTTTTGATTTCCTAGTGTCTTCGTCATTATTTGAGGGCTTGGCTTTAAATGTTATCGAAGCATTTATGAATGGAAAAACCATGGTTGCGACAGATATTCCTGGCATTAATGAAGTTGTTACAAAAGAAAATGGGATCTTGGTTCCTGCTAAAGGTGCTCGGGCCTTAGCTTCTGCTATTGAGAGTCTGGCGACTGACTCAACTCTTAGAACTAGGTTAGCTCATCAAGCTAAAAAAGATTATGAAGAGAAGTTTAGTTATCCTTTATTTTTAGAGAATTATCGTAAATTTTATCAAAAACTAATGGGAGATTCAAAATGAAAAAAGTAATGTTAGTTTTTGGGACGCGTCCAGAAGCAATAAAAATGTGTCCCTTAGTGAATGAACTGAAGAAAAATGATTCAATCAAAACACTTGTGTGTGTAACGGGTCAACATAAAGAAATGTTAGAGCAAGTTTTAGATGTCTTTAAAGTTGTTCCTGATTATGATTTAGGAATCATGAAGGCAAATCAAACACTATTTACAATCACGACAAGTATTTTAGATAAAATTCAAGCCGTTTTAGAGCAGGAAAAACCAGATATTGTTCTTGTTCATGGGGATACTACAACCACTTTTGCGACAGCTTTAGCTGCATTTTACATGGGAATTAAAGTTGGACATGTAGAGGCAGGATTGAGAACCTATAATCTTCAAAGTCCATTTCCTGAAGAATTCAATCGTCAGACTACTTCAATTATTGCGGATTTCAATTTTGCTCCGACAGAAGTGGCTAAAGAGAATCTTCTAAAAGAGGGAAGAGAGAATATCTATGTTACTGGAAATACTGTCATCGACGCCTTGAAGACAACCGTTCAAGAGCATTATGACCATCCTATTTTAGAGTGGGCTAAGGACAGTAAACTAATCATGTTGACAGCCCATAGACGTGAAAATCTTGGTCAACCAATGGAAAATATGTTTAATGCAGTTAATCGTATCCTGAATGAGTTTGAAGATGTTAAAGTCGTATATCCTATTCACAAGAATCCTAAGGTTCGTGAGCTAGCAAGTAAAGTGTTTGGCGACAATGAACGTATGAAAATCATTGAACCTCTAGAAGTCATTGATTTCCATAATTTTATGAATCAAAGCTACATGATTTTAACAGATTCTGGTGGTGTGCAAGAAGAAGCACCTTCTTTAGGTAAACCAGTATTGGTAATGCGTGATACAACAGAACGTCCAGAGGGGATTGCTGCAGGAACCTTGAAATTGGTAGGAACAGAAGAAGAAAATATTTATACTAATTTCAAACTGCTTCTAGAAGATGAAACAGAGTACAGCAAGATGAGTAAAGCAAGTAATCCATATGGAGATGGAAAAGCTTGTGAGCGTATTGTTGATATCATTTTGGAAGGATTATCATAATGGATCAGATTTCTATTGTTGTACCAGTGTACAATGTTGAGAACTGTTTGAGTTATTGTGTAGAAAGTCTAAGACAACAAACATATAAAAATATTGAAATAATCCTAGTAGATGATGGTTCGACGGATAGTTCTGGAGAAATTTGTGACCAATATGCTCGAGAAGATAATAGAATAAAAGTTCTGCATATTGAAAATGGGGGATTGTCCAATGCCCGCAACACTGGGGTAAAAGAATCTTCAACAGATTGGATTGTTTTCATTGATTCAGACGATTATTATGACCATAGAGCCATTGAATATTTAGTAGAACTTAGAGATAAGTATAGAGTTGATCTTGTAGCAACTCCAGTGATTGAAGTTAGAAACTATGAAAATAGTGATTTTTTAGGAGATTTCAGAGAGAAATATTCTGGAAAATTAGATCGTAGAACAGCTTTAGAACAAATGTTTTATGGAAATTATGTTGGGACACATTCAGGTGGTAAACTCTATAAGAAAGAAATCTTATTAAGGTTTCCATATCCTAAAGGGATGTTATATGAAGATTTAGCTCTTGCTTATGAGCATATTGCTTCCTGTGAAAATATTGCTGTTAGTGATCTAAATCTTTATAAATACTATCGAAGACCAGGAAGTATTGTAAATTCTAAGTATAGTGATCGTCTCTTAGATTTTTACAAGGCAATGGAATGGAATAGAAGTTATATTGAACGAGACTATTCAGGTGATAGGGATATGAGAAGAGCCTTGAATGTTCGCTATGTTTTTAATGGTCTGCATATTGTACATGCTATGCTTAGTTCAGATATGTATGCTGAAGTTAATAAAATTAGAAAAGAATACATTCAATATTTCAAAGATGTTATTCCGAATTCAAATGTTACAAGGAAAAATAAATTGAAATATATATTGTTTCTCGTATCTGCAAAATTGTATAACACTATTCGAAATAAGATTGGATAATTTAAACAAACTTAGGTAAAAATATGAAAATAAAAATAAAATTATCAGAGTTATTATATTTTTCAGCTTTCTTTATTTGGTTGCTTTTTAATTTTATAGCTCAAACAAATTTAGTCTATAAATATCCTGAAATTTATCGTTTTCGAATAGTTGCTATGATAGTGTCTATTGTCATACTTCTGTTTAAACTACTATTAGAGAGACACTCGAGTAAGTTTCTGATATTCTTCTTTTCAGCTTTCTGCTTGGCTATCATTATTGGAATTTCAACACATAAGCTTTTTGATGCTCTAACAATAATTTCAACAATCCTATTTATTATTTCTATCAACAATGTGAATTTTAGAAAAGTTTTGATTCTCTGGACAGTTTCGATTGTTCTCTTAATGATTTCTATATATGGTCTATTAAAGTTTGGCATTATTGAAAATACGCTGAGGGTTCAATTAGGAGGGCGATTCCGTTTTAGCCAAGGATACCAATATGTTACTCTCGGTGCTAATTATTTATTTCATCTGACTTTGGTATATCTATATTTAAGAAAAAGTAAAATCAGATTGTCAGAAATTTTATTGTTTGGAATACTGAATTATTATTTTTACGTTAATACTGATACGAAATCAGCTTTCTTTCTTTCAATTCTAGCATTAGTATTGGTGTACATATTCAAAAATAAAGTAGTTAGTCAAAAAATCCTGAATGCCATTGGTAAAATTACGTTGACTGCAGGGATTCTTATTCCTATCATTTTGACTTATTTTTATAACGCAAACAGTAAACTCTTTCAAATTTTAAACGTAGCTTTGACAGGAAGACTAAGTTTAGGACATAA